>DATDGT010000306.1:0-12871 GCA_036521975.1 Bryobacteraceae bacterium | reverse complement strand
GTTGTGACCGCATATCTAGACCGTACAGACTATCCCACCGGTCTCAAACCGAACCGCCGACTCATCTCATCGCTCGCTCTCAAACCCGGCAAGATATTGCCGCGGTGGAACTACACCATTGCACCCAATCTGTGAGAATCTATGGAAGTTAATTTTGCGTGGACCCTAATGGTGACTAAATCTCGAAATTTACGCTTTTCCATAGTGCAACACGACAAATTGGACCAGCCGTCCCGAACAGTGGCGAGCCCGATTGAAGTTGTACTGATTTCCTCTACGTTCCACGTCGCCGGCTTAGTTATGTCTATGCAGCTTCGAGGATTTTCCCGCACGCCCCCAATGTGAACGCTGATCCCGGCTGCCATCGCGGGCGTCTCAGAATGCGCCAACCGGTTTCAATTGAAGGGAGGGATGGGCGGGTCCTTGGTCAGCAGTTCCCACTGCTTTTCGGACCGGCGCTGAACTTCGTCGGGCAGTTAGGCCTGGCCCGAAGCCGAATGCGGGGCCTAACGTCCCTCATCTGGTATGACTCCTTAACTTGGCTCGAACGCGGCCTGGATGGTAGCATTTGCGATATTCAGACCTTCGCAGTTCCGCCGTACGTCTTGAACGCGATGCCTGCGGGCACAGGATACGTCCAGGTGGAGAACTTTCTTGCCCAAACGGCCTTCTCGGTGAGCGGTGTCGAGTATCCATATTCCACGGGCGGCAACACCATCCAGGTCTCGAGCACTTTCGAGTAGAGCCTACTGGGCAATCGAATTTCCAGGCGGTTGCTCGCTCCCTTGGGTCATTTCGATGTAGTGACCGTGGCGGCAAATCATGTCGTTAGGCATCCGCGCCGCGACGGTGCTTCAATTGATCGCGGCAAACCTGGGCTGAAGCCCAGAAGCGTCTTCAACCGAACGGTTTGCTGAACCGTCCGAGCTTACGGACAGGTCACGGTCACCCGTGATAATCTTGACACAACGATTTCAGGCCACACAGCCGAAAGGAAACCACGTTCCGAATGTGGCGGGATCCTGTACGCCGCAACTCCACACGTCTGGCAGTTGCCACTTTCCTGATGCCCTTGGCCCTTTCGGGACAGGATTTGTCGATTGGCGCAATGGGTGGCGGCGCCTTGACCGCCGCGGCTCAGAACGAGACTGTTGACAACATTCGTACATGGTCGCAATCCAAAGATTGGATTGTTGGCGCGACGTTAGAGCTTCGTTTCCATGAGCAACTCGCGGTGGAAGTAGATGCCCTGTACCGCGAACTGCACGCTACCAAGGCCTCCGTCGAAGCCGACGGATCGCTTTCCAGCGTGTCACCCTTCCGGGTGGAAACCTTCGAGTTTCCTGTGCTGGCGAAGTACCGGTTCGGCGCCGGGAAACTAAGACTCTTCGCGGAAGCAGGCCCTTCGTTCCGCGCGGCCGGCAATCTCAATTTCTATCCCTCCCACTATGGAGCCAGCGCGGGTGTTGGCGTGGAGATGCCTTGGCGGAGGTTGAATATCGCGCCGGCGCTACGCTACACCCGCTGGGCCCCGGATACGTCCCCACTCCATTCCGTGTCACAACTGAACCAAATCGAGCTTCTGGTGGGAGTGAGTCGAGCGTCGGAGTCGGATTCGCGGCCGCTGGGAGGAAGGGTGTCGGTGGGCATACTTGCCGGGTGGGAATTGAGCAACGACATTTCTCCACACACCGCGACCCCCGAAAATACGGGTGCTGAGGCCAACGCCATCGAAAACGTAACCGGTGTGAAGGGCGGGGTTTGCGGCCCAGTGCTGGAAGTGCGCCTTGCGCACCACCTCTCGGTGGAATTGGATGGTATCTACAGGCCGCTCGAGGAGCACGTGAATACGTTGCTGGGCAACGCGACCGTCTATTCCTCGGTCACCTTCAAAAGAAGCGCGACCTGGCAATTCCCGGTGCTGGCGAAATATAGATTCCGATTTGGGAAAGTGAACCCTTTCGCCGAAGCGGGGCCGTCTCTGCGCCTTCCGGTAGTGGGTCTCTCGGGCAAAGGTGCGACGGCCGGCGTCGGCGTGGAAATGCACTGGCGCGCGGTCCACATCGCGCCGGCATTGCGATTCACGCGCTGGGCGGCGGGGACTTCGCCCGACTTCACCCGGAATGAGGCGGCAGTTTTGCTCGGGTTGTCGGTGGGCGGGCCGACGCCTGCGGCGAGATAATCGAACTCCCGGAGGCCATCAGGCATAGGCGCTTGTAACGAGTACGCTTCCCTCTCTGTCTATTCGCTAGCTGACGTCCTCCACCATGCATGGCCGGTGATTCAATAACGTCCGCGATCGTTGAGAGTGACATTCCAGCCAGGCTGGATCGCCTGCCCTGGACGCGCTGGCACTCCACAATCGTGGCCGCTTTGGGCATTACATGGCTGCTTGACGGCCTTGAAACCATGATGGGGAGCGCGTTCGTAGGGATCTTAAAGGATTCACGGACGCTGGGACTTTCCGATGCCGAGATTGGACTGTCCGCTACCGGCTATCTGGCCGGCGCGGTTTCAGGCGCGCTGATCTTTGGCTATTTGACGGATCGACTAGGACGGCGGAAGCTGTTTTTTATTACGCTTACGCTGTACGTAATCGCAACAGCCGCTTCCGCGTTCGCCTGGAATTTTTGGAGTTTTACGATATTCCGAGCGCTCACCGGCGCCGGCATCGGAGGGGAATACGCCGCGATCAACTCGGCGATCGATGAGCTTATTCCCGCACGGGTGCGCGGACGTGTGGATCTGATCGTCAATTCCACGTTCTGGATCGGCGCGGCGTTGGGTTCGCTCGGTTCGATCGTTCTATTGCATCTGCAAATCCTGCGGCCCACCGTAAGCTGGCGATTCGGCTACGGCATAGGAGCCGTCCTCGGAGCCGGGGTTCTGCTGATGCGCCGCTACGTGCCCGAGAGTCCGCGATGGCTGCTGACGCACGGTTATAAGGCGCAAGCCGAGCAAGTGGTCGCGGAGGTCGAGGAGCATGCCGTCCACGAGCGGTTACCGGCGCCGGGGGAAACCATCCGGTTGCATGTCCGCCGCTCCACTCCCTGGCGAGAGATCTTCGACAACATGTTTCGCATATATCGCGAGCGTTCGATTCTCGGTTTTACTCTGATGATCGCTCAGGCATTTTTCTATAACGCCGTGATGTTCACCTACGGGCTAGTGCTGCTTCGTTATTACAATGTGCCGGCGGAATCCGTAGGGTATTACACCTTTCTTCTCGCGATCGGGAACTTCCTCGGGCCCGTTCTGATCGGCCATTTGTTCGATACGGTCGGCCGCCGCAGGATGATCTTTATCACCTATTCCGTTTCAGGGGTCCTGCTCGCGTTGACGGGCTGGTTATTTGCGCATGATCTCATCACTGTACATGAGCAGGCGCTGGCGTGGAGCATCGTCTTTTTTGTGGCCTCCGCGGCGGCGAGCTCAGCCTACCTTACCGTGAGCGAGATTTTTCCGCTTGAGATTCGCGCTTTAGCCATCTCCTTGTTTTATGCATGTGGCACCTTGGTAGGCGGGGTCGGAGCACCCGCGCTGTTTGGTTATCTCATTGGCACCGGTTCCCGCGAGCTTCTGTTTCGAGGTTACATTGCAGCCGCCGCGTTGATGGTGATCGCGGCGGTGGAGGAGCTTTGGCACGGCGTCGCCGCGGAACGAAAATCGCTCGAATCCGTTACGCCCCCCCTATCCGCGGTCGGGACCTCGGAACACTGAAACGCCGTCAGGTTCAAGGGAAATCGCTCCGTAGCCGCGTGGGAGCTCTTAGGAGCTCCTATTTGGCGGTTGCAAGCCGGTTTTGAGCTGTTTCTGGAATTCGCTGTTGAAACCGGTCCCCTGGGTGGCACTGGCGGGACAACTGGCGCGGAGGCCCGCCTGACGTGACCCACGTTCAGATTCGCTAAGCTTGATTGAGCGGTTAATGCAATGAGACTCTCTTATCTGACTGCCTGCTGCTTACCTCTTCTCGGTCAAACATCGAGCGTCTCGTCAGTAACCAAAGCTGCTGGAGAAGTGGTAACGCTGACAATTAGAGCTGTCTCGCAACCGGCAAGAGCGCCAGTCGCCTTGAAATGGGAAGTGATCTTCCCGGTGCAGTTGATGGAGATGGAAACCGATGGTCCGGAGATGGGCGCTGCCGCCAGGGATTCGGGCAAATCGCTTCAGTGCATGACGCGGAAGCCATACGCCTGCACCTGTATGCTTTCCGGCGGGGAGAATCCTATTGTGGATGGCCCCATTGCAATCTTCCACTTCAGGATCAAGGCCCCGGTATCGCCGACAACGACCACTCTCCGGATCGAAAAGACCGAGGCTACTACAGTGGATTTACGGAAATGGACGTTGAACGACACCGAAGTGACTGTGATTATCCGTTGACGATTGTTTTCACGGATGCGCTTGGGACCCACACTCACGGCGGTGGGCGCCTTTCGGATTCACCGTATTCAGGTTGAACCGGATTCTATGGAAACCGGTCCCCATACGCACTCCCGGGCGCCAACGCGCGCCCACACCGAGGACCACCACCTCGAAAAGAGTACAATTGATGGCATTGAGTTCGGTAGGGCGAAATCCTTGTTAGAGATCGTCAACTCAGGACGTTTACGCACACGATATCTAACGACGATACGAGGAGAAAAAAATGACCCGAACGGCCGTTACACTCGGCTTGCTCGCCGTGACCGCCCTGCTACAGGCAGAAGACACCTACCAGCAACCGCCGAAACCGGTGCTCGACGCGCTGAAGGCACCGCCGACGCCCTCGGTGTCGGTTAGTCCGCAGCGCGACTATGCGGTCTTCGGCCAATCGGTTCGATACCCGTCGATCGACGAAGTGGCACAACCAATGCTCCGCCTCGCCGGAATCCGCATTGACTCCCGTACCAACGGCATGCATCTGGCCGCCAGCTACGTCTCGTTCAGTATCCGCCGTCTTTCCGACGGTGCGGAGATCAAAACTTCTCTTCCTCGGGGCTCCAACTCGGGCAACCTCAAACTGAGCGCTCCGATCTGGAGTCCGGACGGGAAGCAGTTCGCGTTTACCAACACGACCGCCAACGGCATCGAACTCTGGATCGCCACTACGAGCACGGGGCAAACGCGGCGAATGGAAGGCCTTCTCGTGAACGGAGTGGTGGTGGGAGGAGGCCGAGGCGGCGCCGTCGAATGGATGGGCGACAACCGCACTCTGCTGGCGCGCCTGGTCCGCGCTGCGCGCGGCCCAACTCCCGCGGAAGTCACGATACCCAAAGGTCCCCATGTGCAGGAGAGCTTGGGAAACGCCGGCCCTGCTCCCACGTATGAAGATCTACTGAGCACTCCTCACGACGAGGATCTGTTCGATTACTACGCGACCTCGCAACTGGCGTATCTTGATTCGGTCAGCGGAAAGACCACTGCCTTCGGCAAACCTGGCATTTACACGTTCCTTCGCCCGTCGCCCGACGAGAACCATCTGTTGGTTGGCCGCCTGCACAGACCGTATTCCTACCAGCTCCCAGCCAACGCGTTTCCGGAAGAGATTGAAGTTTGGGACCGAAATGCGAAAGTCGAATACACTGTCGCGAAACTTCCGCTGGCCGATCATGTTCCGCTGGCGGGCGTACGCACCGGCCCGCGATCGATCGAATGGCTTCCTGACAAACCAGCGACAATGACATGGGTGGAAGCTCTGGATGGCGGCAACCCTAAAGAATCCGTTCCGAACCGCGACAAGATTCTGGCGCTGGCGTCGCCTTTCCGCGACCAGCCGCAAGAGATCTTTAAGACAAGAGAGCGCTTTCGCGGCATGCAACCGTTGGCGGGCGGCAAAGCGCTGGTGGAGGACTTCAATCGGCAGACCCGTATCATTCGGACCTTGGAAATTGATCTCGATAAGCCGGGCGCCGAGGCGCGCGTCATCTTCAGCCGTAACGAGCGAGATGAGTATCGTAATCCCGGCAGCCCGGTGGCGAAGACCGCGCCGGATGGTCGGCGGACGATCATTCAGCGCGGAGAAGAAATCTTTCTTTCAGGCGCGGGCGCGTCGCCTTCCGGAGATCACCCCTTTCTAGACCGCTTCAATCTGGCGACGGGCAAAGCGGACCGGATGTTCCAATCCAAGGAGGGTTACGAATCGATTGTCGCCGTTCTCAACGATGACGGCTCGCGGCTGTTGACGCGCCGCGAAAGCCCCACGGATCCCCCGAATTACTTTATCCGCGAAGGCTCGACGGTGAAGGCTCTGACGAAGGTCCCCGATCCGATGCCTCAGGCCGCCGGCATCAAGAAGCAGTTGGTCACTTACAAACGTGCGGACGGCGTGCCGCTTTCCTTCACGCTTTATCTCCCCGCGAATTATAAACCGGGCACTCGACTGCCTGCGGTGATGTGGGCCTATCCGTACGAGTTCAGCGATGCCGATACGGCAGGTCAGGTCACGGGCCATGAAGCGCAGGCGTTTCCCGAGCTGAACTATCACCAATTGGTCACGCTAGATGGATACGCGCTGTTGGACAACGCCGCGATGCCGATCGTGGGAGACCCGGATACGGTGAACAACACTTACGTCGAGCAGATCCAGATGGATGCGCAAGCCGCGATCGACAAGGCGGTGGAGATGGGAATCGCGGATCGCGATCGGATCGGTGTATTCGGACACAGCTATGGCGCGTTCATGACCGCCAATCTCGTCGCGCATACCAAGCTGTTCCACGCCGCTGTGGCGGAGAGCGGCGCCTATAACCGGAGCCTTACCCCGTTCGGCTTTCAATCCGAACGCCGCACGTTTTGGGAGGCTCCTGACGTCTACACGAAGATGTCGCCGTTTTGGTTCGCCGATAAGATCAAGACTCCCGTCCTCCTGATTCACGGAGAGGCCGACGACAATACCGGCACGTTCCCCATCCAATCCGAGCGTTTATATGCAGCGATACGCGGCAACGGCGGCACAGTGCGGCTGGTCATGCTGCCGTCCGAGGCCCACGGCTATCGCGGCGAAGAAACCATGGAGCATGTTCTTCATGAAGAGCTAGCTTGGTTTGACAAATACCTGAAATAAAGCCAGGCGTCAGGAGTCAGGAGTCAGGAGTCAGAAGTGAGGCGGCTGCTTGCGCGTTGTTTGAGCGAATCCGCGTACCATCCCGCTTGCTGACGCGCGCGGCTCGTGAACAGAGCCGCGACCGCCAGCGAGCGGTCGCGCGATTGACGGATCGCGACACTGCCGCGGCTGTCTGCCGCAGCGCTTTGATAGAGTACACAGATGGCGCAGCGGGCTACAGAGGGCGACAGAGCCGTTCTCCAGCGAATTGAGGAGGCCGAGCGCTCCGGTGCGTTGGATCTGGACCTCTCTGGCCTTGGACTTACCGCTATCCCCGATTCGCTCTGGCGCGTCACGAATCTGCAACAGCTCTTCCTCTCCCGAAACCAGATCACGGCCATCCTCGATTCGCTTTCGCACCTCACGAATCTGCGAGCGCTCGACCTCTCCGGCAACCAGATCACCGCCATCCCCGATTCGCTCGCGCGCCTCGCGAATCTGCAAGGGCTCGAACTCTCCGGAAACCAGATCACCGCCATCCCCGGTTCGCTCTCGCGCCTCACGAATCTGGAAGGGCTCTTCCTCTATGCATACCCGATTCGGTCTCGCGTCTCACGAATCTGCGACAGCTCTACCTCTTCGATAACCAGATCACCGCCATCCCCGATTCGCTCTCACTTCTCACGAATTTGCAATGGCTCGACCTCTCCGACAACCAGATCACCGCCATCCCCGATTCGCTCTCGCGCCTCACGAATCTGCAGCGGCTCGACCTCTACAGAAACCAGATCACGGCCATCCCCGATTCGCTCTCGCGCCTCACGAATCTCCAAGGTATCAACCTCTTCCGAAATCCGCTTCCCGACGAGTTGCTTGCAGCCGCCGAGCGCGGTCCCGAAGCCCTCTTCCGTTACCTCGAATCCGCGAAATACGGGGATCACCCCCGCACCGTGAAACTGGTCCTGCTGGGCGAGCCGAAGTCCGGCAAGACCACCCTGCTCGAGGCGCTGAAAGGGAATCAGAGCCCCTGCGACCCGGAGCGCAAGGAGACTCTCGGCGTCAACGTCGCGATTGTGGATAAGGACCACCCCAAGGATGGGAAGAAGATGCATCTTTCCGTGTGGGACTTTGCCGGTCAGCACATGGAGCACGCCACCCACCAGTTCTCTCTCACCAAGAATGCGATCTTCCTGATCCTGTGGAACGCCCGGCAGGGTGCCGAGTCCGGAAAGCGCGACCTTTGGTACTGGCTGGAGCTGCTCAAGATGCGCGTGAGCGAACCGAAGTTTTGTTGGTCGCCACGCATACCGAGTTGACCCCTCCGGACCTGAATCTTGCGGAGATCCAGAGCCTCTACCCCGGCTGCGAGGGGCATTTTCCGGTGGCATTTGAAACGCTCGCGGGCTTCGCCTCCCTCGAAAAGAAAATCCTGGAGCTGGCCGCCGCGTCGCCGGCCATGAACGCGCCATGGCCCCGGCACTGGCTCCCGGTTCGCGACGAGATCCGTAAGGTTCGCGAGGCCCGCCCGCACATCACGCCCGCGGAGTTCCACCTGCTGATGGAATCGAACGGTGTTCGTGAGGAGCAGGATCAGAAAGATCTTGCCGAGCAGCTTCACCAACTCGGCGAGATTCTGTATTTTCAGGATTTGAGGGGCCTGTCCAGCCTGGTGATCCTCAGTCCTGCGTGGCTCACGGAGCTGGTGGCTCTTGTGGTGCAAAGCGAGCGGGCGCGAGCGAACCACGGCCTCCTCGACAGTGGCGATCTGGACGATTTATGGAAGGACGCCAAGATCGACCCCGAAGTTCGCGTGCACCTGGGCCGCCTGATGGAGCAGTTCGACTTGACCTACTCGACACTGGACGCCGGCGACGCCTCTTTCGTGGTGGAGGCGCTGCCTTACGCCCAACCGGAGGACCGGAAGAAAATCGAGCTACCCGCGAAACAGCCTCGGATGGAAATGATCTTCCGCTTCCCGACGCTCCAACGCCACCTGCCTCCGGGAATCCCCACTTGGGGCATCGCGCGCGCTCACCGCCTGGCGCGCCCGGGACTCGGCTCGTGGAGCGACGCCGCGTTCTTCGAGGATGTGGAGACTGAGAGCCAGGCGGTGATCCTGGCATCGGATGCGACCAAGGAAGTGCGCTTGAGCGTTGCCAGCGACTATCCGCCGTTCTTCTTCGGGCGCATGGAGGCGATCCTGCGGGACACCTTCAAGCGCTACCCGGGGCTGGCGCCTGAGGAACGCCTGCCGTGTCCTTGCGAGCCTGGCTGCCGCTACAGTTATAAGTTCGAGGTTGTCAAACAGCTCGGCCGGCAAGGGGAGCCGTATATGACCTGCGGCGAAAGCGGCAAAAGAGTCTATATCTCCTCCCTCCTGACCGGCTACCCGGCCCCCGAAACCATCGCCGGCCTGCGCGCAGTGGAGGCAGAGATGCGTCGCGGCTTCACCATGATCCGGCAGAGCGAGAACGAGCGTATGGATTAAGCCCTGTCCAACCGTTTTTACCCTGGTTCGGTCGCCGGATTTCAGACAACTCCGCACCTTCTGGGAGTCGTTCACCAAAGACGAAGAACTCGAACTATGCCTGTACTGTGAGCGTGACACGGACTGGCATCCGACCTCTGCCAGCCTGTATCGCTTCCGCCCGAATAAGGCATGGGTGGAAAAGTTGAACAAGCACCGGACACCGCTGGCCGCCGTGACCCGCAGCCTGGGTCCGCTCGCTAAAGCGGCCGGTTGGGCCGCGGAACTCGTTGTCGCGGGCGTCGAGGCGCTGGATAGTCTTGGGAAGCATTCGCCGCTGGTCCCGCTGGCGGGTGGGCTGAGCGAGAAGGAGACGCCCCAACTGGTGGATATCGGAACGCTCCACGTGCTGAAGGATCTTGTCGAGCACCTGGACTCGGAGCGGCGCGAAGAGGATCCCGCTGCGCCGCCGTTTGGCGGTCTGCACCCCCACATAGTCGAAGACGGCCGTCTTCTTTGGCTGTGCCCGGACCACTTGCGCGCCTACGAGACCAAATGACACCGGGGTGGGAGCGCCTTCCCGCCGGCGCAGATGACAAACCGCGGAGCAAGAGCGCGCTGTAGAATCAAGAAATCCCCATGACTGATGAGCAGCAACTACGCGCGGCCGCCAGACTTGTCCACCCTTGAGTGTGCTAGATCGCCACTAATTGCGCGTGCAACACTGTATTGGCTGCGATGAGGCTCCCCTGCTCATCGATTGCAAAGCAGTTGACGATAAGCGGGCTATTCGCCGGAAGTGTGATCCGTATTTCGTAGAGCGTAAGGTTTAATCCTGGCTGAGCAGTGGACCGGGTGATGAGGGCAATGAAGTCCTGTTGGGTATGCGCGCCCACGGCGACAGCCGCGGAAGGGCTGATAGGCACCGGCGTCGGCTTGCTCCATACCTGCTCCACTCCCCAGTCAAAGATCTCAACCTGCGCCGTCTGGCCGGTGGAGGTGCCGGTATTGACGACAGTCACATTGGCATTGAAAGAAGCTGGATCGCGAATCAAGACTCCGGTCGACAGAACTTTATTTGGCATAGCAAATTTCCTCGATTGATCTTAGCGGACGGCGTCAAGCGGGCGCGCGGTTCACCGTATCGTGAAGCGTCGCGTATCTTTGGAGAAACTCGCGCACAACGGACTCGCCGGGCGCGGCCAAGCCCGCCGAATTTCTCTCTCGTTTGAAACCGCTCATCTGCTGGGCCAGCCACAGGCATGTTGCCCACTTACAATATCGCGACGGGTTATCTCAGGTACATCTTCCCGGGGTCGATTTCCTCGCGCAGCAGCCGGAGTTCCTCTTTCGACGGCAGGGGAGTTATGGGCACCGGGCTGGGAATTTCCAGCGGGAACCCTGTGTTGTCCAGCAGTTGCTCCACAGTGATTCCCGGATGCATGGACACCAGCGATGCGGTCCGCGAAGGGTTATCAAAGCCGAGAACCGCCATGTCGGTAATGACGCGATGCGGTCCGCCTCCACGCAGACCTAGCTCCTGGCGGCTGCGGCCGTTTACGAACCCCGGGCTGGTGAGATAGGCGACCGCCTCCGGCAGCTTGCGCTTTCCATGCCGCACAATGACCACCACGCGGTTGGCGAGCGACGCGACGTCGTTGCCTCCCGCGCTGCCATTAAACCAGTGTTCCTTCCCGTGTTCCTTGGTCAGCGTGGTATTTACGTTGCCGAAGCGATCGACCTCCAATCCGCCGATGAAACCGACATCCACCACGCCGCGATGGAGGTTCATTCCGAGAGTATCCAGAAATCCGCTCCAACAGGTCGCGCGATAAAAGATTCTGGAATCGGCCAAGCCCACCGCGATGTCGACGGGGCTCATGTTGGCGACTCCGATCTCGAGGAGCGTACTCAACCGGGGCGCGTGAGTCATCCGCGCCAGGACGCAGGCAACCTGCGGAAGCCCGATTCCCACGACGGCGGTTTCCCCATCGCGCACTTCATGGGCCGCCGCAGTCACCATGATCTCGCTGGCGGTGACGCCGGAAGCCGTTTGTTCTTGAAGCTCGGCTGAAATAGATGCCATCAGATAATCTCCCTTAACGCGCACAACGCATTTCGCTGTGCGCTCCTTTAACGCGCACAACGCATTTCGCTGTGCGCTCCTTTAACGCGCACAACGCATTCGCTGTGGGCTCCCTTAACGCGCACAACGCATTCGCTGTGCGCTTGCCTAATAGCCGAAAATCGCTTCGGCCTTAATCTCGTTCATGCGGCGCAAACCGCCCACCTTTTCCAGATACTCCCAATGGTCGCGCGTGCCAAACACATAATTCTGCAAATACTCATTCATTTTCTCGGGAGTCTTGTGATATTCAGCGTACAACTTCAGGTGGTCCGCGTCGTAGTCGTAGCATCCGAAAACCGAAGTCGGGTGAGCTCCGAATGGTTGATGAATCACCGCTTCCACGCGATGGCCGGGAATGACAGTCCGCTCCGGCTCGCGCTGAATATATTCGGTAGGAACCAACTCCTCGGTGACGACGACCAACCTCTTGCCGGCTTTCGCCTGTTCTTCATTTTCCCAGCGAGGGCCGTGAATCCAGCAATTCCCATTCGGATCGGCAATCGGAACGTGAACCACCGACACGTCCGGCGTGATGCCCCGCAGAAAAACGAATTCCTCGCCCGTGAAGGGGCATTTGCCGCGGCGAAGATAGTCGGGCGCGGCAGTTTCCAGGCGCTCCATCATCTCGGAAGCCAAAAGGGACTTGATGGGTATAAAAGAGATGCCCAGGGCTCCCGCGAGGTATCCAAAGGCGAGGGAGAGACTGCTCGAATCGATGTGAACGATGGCGCCGGTGTCGCGAGCGCGATTGATGCAACGAACCGGGCCGAAGCGGTCCAACGATCCCCCCCCTACGATGATCTTGGATACAAGTCCTGCGCCGACGAGCAGATCCGTTTCCATGCCCATCACGCCCTGCGACAGGGTAAGGTTCTTTTTTTGCTGGCGGATGACCTCGTGAGCGAAGACGATAGCGTTGCGGGCAATAGCGAAGCCGCCTAGGGCGATGTGCGACCCGTCCGGGATACTTCGCACGACTTCGGCAACGCTTTTGAGTTTATCTGGCACGTTTCAAACTCCATGGGGGAGGCTTAGGTTCGGTGGCGCGGCTTGTGCGCGGAACTCTCCATTCTAATGAGCGAGGTAGGGGCTGTCAACAGGCTCCCCGGCGCAGGGTGCGCGACATGGAGGTGCAGACTCGATCGGTCTTCTTTTTTGTAGCTTTTTTCTTAGCGTCTATATACGCTAAGAGAAAGGAGACCCTTGATGACCGACTCTCTGCCTCAGCTGGAGTCCCAACGCTCCGATCTGT
>DATDGT010000305.1:0-12281 GCA_036521975.1 Bryobacteraceae bacterium | reverse complement strand
GCAGCAACTCCGGTTGACCCTCCCGGATCGGTTCCAACAGAATCGCGAATGTAGTGTAGACTCGGCAATCGCCTGAGCTGATTCTTAAGGGCTTAGCCGATTTTCCGGCCCTTCTGTGACGAACTTGGGCTAAAGCCTGCTTCACCAGGTTGCAAGGTGAAGCTTGCTCCACCAAAAGCGTCTCTCCACTCCTCCGTTCTAAAAAGTAAACCGCGCGACGATCATTCCCGTGCGCGGCGTGGGGATCGTGCTCGCGGACGGCGGGAAGAAGACGCTGAACGTATTCGGCGCTTGATACGCGTCAATCACGCCGAAACCGCTTACCAGATAGCCGGGCGGGATTCTGGTGAGGGGCGTCGTCGTGTTTAGCAGAGTGCTGGGATTTGGCAGATACGTGCGGTTGAAAATATTCACAAACTCCGCTCGGACCTGGAAGTTATATTTGCCCTCCGGTCCCATCCGGAAATTGCGGCCGAAATTGAAATTCTCCCACGGATGGCGCGGGCCGCGGAAATCGCTATAGTACGTTCCGATCGCGGGGCCCGCCGCGCCGATGGGGACGTTCGTCCACGCAGCGGGGTTCAGCACCTGATCGTAGTACGGGTTGATGCAGTGGCAATTCTCGTTCTTGAGATACAGAGGCACGCCCGGAATGCGGATTTCCTCGCTCGGGAGCAGGTTCAATGTGGCGCTCCCGGGACCCGCGAGCAACGCGCCGCTTTCATATTGAACCCAACCGGCAATCTGCCAGTCCCTGATAATCGCATTCTCGTACCGGTTCAGGAATGGCGCGGGAGGCGTCGTGTAAACGAAACTCGCGTTCAACAATAGCGGAATGTCCGTAGGCTGAAGTTCCCAAACCGAGCTTTGCGGATTCCAAAAATTCTGGCGGCTCGAAAGCTCAAACGCCCGCGACCAGGTGAACGTGCCTCCCGCTTGAAGGTTGTGCGAGAGCCGTTTGGTCGCCTTCATCTGAAGCGAGTCATACCTGGACTCGCCGTTTGCGAAGCCCGTCACGGCCAAACTGCCGCCGAATTGCGGATAGGGCAACAACGCGCTCTCGAGCGAGCTCGAGATGGGAAAGCCGGAGTAGGGAAGCAGCAACCCTGCGTTACCCACTCCGGCGGCTTTCATCCGCTGCATCACCGCAGTGCTGCCGATCGGTTGGCTCAAAAGCAGGAAGTCGCCGTAGTTCTGCGCCGGTGTGTATCCGGGGGGACCGGTGGTGGGATACGGGTACAAGCCATATTGAGCGTAAACGGTGGGAGAAATCTGACTGATAAAGCTCCCAGGACCGGAGCTCGGCAGCCATACCGCGCGATTGGCTACATACGCAGCTTCGACCACGAAGTTGCGCGTGACTTCGCGCTGGAAGCCGGCGCTCCATTGATTGATGCGCGGCGGCCGGGCCCAATTTCTGTCGGGGTCGACCGGGGCGCCGCTGGTAGTGCCGGCTACGGGATAGACGAACGGATTCGTCACTGGCCAGCCAGGCTGCGGAATCGCCCCCGGCGATTCGATATTCACGAACGAGTTGATTCCCGGCACGCTGGTGGTGGCGGTGGTGCTCACGATGCCGCCGGGCAGGCCGAAGGAAGTGAACTGATACACCAATCCCCATCCGGCGCGGAACACCGTCTTCGGATCGATTTGGTACGCCGCGCCTACGCGGGGGCCGATGGCATAGGGGTAAGAGCGCGGATAGAAATCGCAGGCGCAGGTGCCGGCATAAAGAGTCGACCCCAGCCGCCCGCCGGCATTCTCGTTGGGCGTGTTCGGATCGAATTCAGCCAGCCGTCCGTAAGTTTCTTTCGGCGCGGTTCCCAGATCCCAGCGCAAACCATAATCCAAGGTCAGCTTGCGCGCCGCCTTCCAGGAATCCTGGACATAGGTTGCCCATTGCTGCTTGCCGGTCCGGTAGTTCAACTGCGGGGTTTGAGTGATGCAATTGTCGATCAGGCTGGCGACACAAGTCGGTGAAGAGTTGAAATCGCCCAACAAAAAGCTGGCGTAGCCAAAGCCCGTGCCGAAACTGCCGAGGCTCGCCAGGGGAGTGAACGGCTCCGAAGTGGCGTTGACGCCGGTGGGCAGCGTGACTCCGGCGAAGTTGCCGTAGTAGGTGTTTTCCAGATACATCTCCGCGCCAAGCTTATAGGTATGGGTTCCGCGCACCCAGGTGACGTTGGCGTTGAAGGCCGGTTTTTCCTGATGATCGTCGATCTGCGTCTGTCCGGACGTACCGATGGTTTGCATTCCGCCGTAGCTGGTGAAGGCGCCGGAGGGGCCCGCCGCGTTCATTCCGCTGATCGTCGGGAATTGGCGATGAATCTCAAAGCCGCTTAAGCCGGACTGAGACGGATCGAAGTTGAGGAATGGCGCGTGATCGCCGAAATCGTGTTTGGTGAAACCGGCGCCCAGATGCAGCAGAAGCGCCGGCGTGATGCTGCGATCGTAATTCAAGCGGAACAGGTTGTAGTAAATGAAGGTTCCGCGGTACATGCCGATTTCAAGGGGGAGACCGTCCGCGTCGCCTCCGGGAGAGGAGATCTGGCTCTGGGTCGAAGTCTTGCTCCAGTAGAAGGACAGCTTGTCCTTATTCGTGATCACCTGATCCAGCTTGAGAGAGGGAATAGTCGTGCCGCGATGGCCGGGGATCGGTCCGGCGGCGTTGCTGGTGAGGACGTTGCTGGGCGCTTGCGGAGCCGGGAAGAGGGCTTGCATCGCGACGGCGACGGGGCTGATGCGCGAAGGCGGGATCATGTTGTTCGGAAATGGATTGGCGTAGCCCAGATTGGAAGAAGCAACCACGCCCCGGCTCAGCGGATCGTAGATCTCGTTAGCGTACATGGGGCGGCCCAGGGCGTCGGTGGTCGGAGTGGGAAAGCCCAGCCCCGTCGTCTGAATGCCGTAGAGCGCACAGAAACTGCAATCGCCATTCGGCGAAATGTGGCTGAAATTGCCGTTCAAATAGTCGGTGGTGGGGACCGTTAAGCCGAACGAATACTGCTGCGTCTCAAGGTAATCTTCGAAATTCCAGAAGAAAAACGTACGATTACGGCCATTGTACAGCTTGGGAATCACCACCGGACCACCCAACGCTCCGCCGAAATCGTTGCGGCGATTGCGCGGCCGCTCCTTCTGGCCGGTCGCTGTGTCGATGCTGAAGGGAACGCCGGCGTTCAGGTCTTCATTCACGAAGTTTTCGTAAACCGTGCCGTGAACCTGGTTGGTCCCGGACTTCATCGTAAGATTCAGAATGGTGCCGCCCCCTTGTCCGAGTTCCGGCGCGAAATTACTGGTCTGAATCGCAACTTCCTGGATCGCATCCGCGCTGGGTTGATTCTCCTGAACGGCGTAGCTAACCAGGTGATTCGTGAAGTCCAGGCCCTCGATGCGAAAGCCCTCCGTGGGCGCCAGGACGCCACCCAGCCCGTTCACGATCATCGTATTGTTGGGAATGTACTCCCCCAATCCGGAAATCAGCTCAATCATCGAAAACGGATTGCGAATTCCCGAGCTTCCGGCGTTCACTGTGCCGATAGGAAGAAGAGGAAGGTTGGTAATGCTGCCGGTGTCGATATTCACCGCGAAGTCGCCGGTTTCGGTACGCAGGAGAGTGGATTGCGCGGTGATGGTGACAGTTTCCGCGCTCGCGCCGATTTCGAGCTTCGGATCTTCGCGCACCACGCTAGCCGCTTGCACCTGGATATTGCGGTGCGTGTAGGTCTTGAAACCGGGCGCTTGAATCGTCACCTGATACGGACCGACCGGCAACTGAGCGGCCGTGTAATCGCCGGTCCTGGTGGTCACCGTCGGGTACGCCACGCCGGTGCCGGTATTGCGAACATCCACCGGGGCGTTCGGCACAACGGCGCCCGCCGGATCGGTAACCGTACCGGTGATCGTGCCGTTAGCGGCCTGGCCGAATAAAGCCGCCGCGTACGCGACGAGCGTCGCGAAAAGAAAATTCAACTTCATAGGCGTTTCCGGAGGGCGGACTTTAGTCCGCGCGCGACTTTAGTCCCGCTCTGGCGGAAGCGAGGCTAAAGCCTCGCGCGGGCTGAAGCCCGCCCTCCAAGAAGCGGTAAAAATAAGCCTTACTCCTCTCGAGCTTTAGGGGAATAATACTACGTAAATACTTGAAACGTCAACGGGTGCAGAACGTTTTACAGAGAATTTAGGGGGTTATAGTTTCGAGAATTAGGCGGGCAGCGCCGCGACAACTTGCCGTTATTTCGCCGCTAATTGCTGCAGAACGAACGGCAGAATGCCGCCGCTGCGATAATAATCGGCCTCCGCCGGCGTGTCGATCCGGGCCCGCGCTTCGAAGTTTTTGCCGTCCGCCCGCACTCGCACGCGAGACCGGCCGCTCGATTCCACCGCGGCCGCCACGCCTTCAATGGCGAACTCCTCGAACCCGGTGAGACCGAGCGACTCGCGGCTTTGACCATCCACGAATTCCAGCGGCAGCACGCCCATGCCCACAAGATTGGAGCGATGAATACGCTCGAAGCTCTCGGCGATCACGGCACGCACGCCCAGCAGCAGTACGCCCTTAGCGGCCCAGTCCCGCGAGGAGCCGCTGCCGTATTCCTTGCCTGCAACGATCACTAGCGGCACACCCTCGCGCTTGTATCGCATCGCGGCATCGTAAATGAACAGGGGCTCGCCCGAGGGCACATGCGTGGTCCAACCGCCCTCCGTGCCCGGCGCCATCTGATTGCGCAGCCGTATATTCGCCAGCGTCCCGCGAGTCATCACCTCGTGATTGCCGCGCCGCGCGCCGTAGGAATTAAAGTCCGCCGGTTTGACGCCCAGCGAAATCAAGTATTGGCCTGCCGGACTGTCTTTCGCGATATTGCCGGCGGGGGAAATATGATCCGTGGTGATGGAATCGCCCAACACGGCCAGGCACCGCAGGCCGTCAATATCCCGAACGAAACCCGCCGCGCCGAGCCCAGTGTCAGGCATCTCGTCGAAATACGGAGCGCGCTTGATATAGGTTGACGATTCGTCCCATGCATAGCGTTCGCCTTTCGGCGTCTTGATGGAATTCCACTGCGCGTCGCCCGAGAAAACTTCCGAATATTCCTTCGCGAACATTTCGCGCTGTACGGATTTTTGAACCACGGCCTGCACCTCGGCATCGGCCGGCCAGATGTCGCGCAAGAAGACGTCGCGGCCGGACGAATCCTGGCCCAGGGGATCCGAGGACAAATCGATATCGACGCGCCCGGCGAGCGCATAGGCTACCACCAATGGCGGCGAAGCCAGATAATTCGCGCGCACCAGCGGATTCACCCGGCCCTCGAAATTCCGGTTGCCGGAAAGCACGCTCGCCACCACCAGCTTGTTTTCCGTCACTGCTGCAGCGACGGGTTCCGGAAGCGGCCCGCTGTTGCCGATGCAAGTCGTGCAGCCGTATCCGACGAGATGAAATTTCAGAGCTTCCAGCGGCCCCATCAAGCCCGCGTCGGTCAAGTAGTCGACGACGACTTTCGACCCCGGCGCGAGGCTCGTCTTTACCCACGGCTTGGCGGTGAGTCCACGTTCCACTGCTTTCTTCGCCAGCAGCCCCGCGGCTACCAGAACGCTGGGATTGGATGTATTGGTGCAGCTTGTGATGGCCGCGATCACCACGCTGCCGTCTTGAAGCGTGGTTCGCGTCCCATTGGCGCCGATCTCGACTTGCTTGGGAGCCGCGCCCAGCCCGGCGAGGAAATTCTGCTTGACATCCTGCAAATTGATGCGATCCTGCGGACGCTTGGGACCGGCGAGGGAAGGAGCGACGGTCGCCAGATCCAGCGATAACGTATCGGAGAAAACCGGCTCGGGCGCGCCATCGAAGCGAAACAGGCCCTGCTCTTTCGCGTAGGCTTCTACTAGCGCGATCTGCTCCGCGGGGCGATTGGTCATGCGCAGGTAATCGAGGGAAGCGTTGTCGATGGGGAAGACGCCGATGGTGGCGCCGTACTCCGGCGCCATGTTGGAAATGGTGGCGCGATCGGCGAGGCTGAGCGCGCCCACGCCGTCGCCGTAGAATTCCACGAATTTCCCCACCACGCCCTTTTTCCGCAGCATCTCGGTGACGGTGAGGACCAGATCGGTAGCGGTGGCCCCTTCCCGCAGCCGGCCCGTCAATTGGAAACCCACCACGGCGGGCAGCAGCATGGTGGCGGGTTGGCCGAGCATGCAGGCTTCGGCTTCGATGCCGCCCACACCCCATCCGACCACCCCAAGACCGTTGATCATCGTGGTGTGCGAATCGGTGCCCAGCACGGTATCGGGATACGCTTCCCCATTGGAGTGAAACACCACCGGCGCCAAATATTCCAGATTCACCTGGTGCACAATTCCCGTGTCGGGCGGGACCACGCGAAAATTCTCGAAGGCCGATTGGCCCCAGCGCAGAAACGCGTACCGCTCCTGGTTGCGTAGAAACTCCAGCAGCGCGTTGGCCTGGAACGCATCTTTGGATCCGAATTGGTCCACTTGAACGGAATGGTCGATCACCAGATCGACGGGAATCGACGGATTGGCCTTTTTGGGATCGGCGCCTATTTTCGCGAGCGCGTCGCGCATCGCCGCCAGATCCACCACGCACGGCACGCCCGTGAAATCCTGCAACAGCACTCGCGCGGGACGGAAGCCGATTTCGCGCGCTGGTGCGCCCGGATCCCACGCGGCGACGTATTCGATGTCGCTGGGTTTTACCGTGGCATTACCCTCGAAACGCAAGAGATTTTCGAGGAGCACTTTGATCGAATAGGGAATGCGATCGAGCTTGGCGACACCCGATTTTTCGAGCGCCTGGAGCCGGAAAATACGGTACGTCCGTCCGCCGGCCTGAAGCGTTCCCGCGGATCCAAAGGAATTGGGGCTGGGCATGGATATCCTTATGGTAGCGTTCAGCGATGGGCGTCGACCACGGGCGCGTCTCAGGGCGATGAAATGACCGCCGATGCGGAATGACAGGGATTCTCGCGGGAGCTTGGGCGGAGGAACGCTAGAAACTGCTTGCTTACGCGCGGCTCAGCAAGCCAGGGCGTGGAGCACGTCCAACGCTCTTTGCGGACTCCCGAAATCGGTCCAGCCAGAGGCTCCGTCCCGCAACACCAGCAGCCGATGCGGAACCAAGGCTAGAACATCCCTGGAAAAGTCCATAGGTTCGATCTCCTGGTATACCCGTTCGAGCCGATCTTCAAAGAATCCGCTTCCCATGATTTGGAGCAGACGCGGAGCGGCTCTCGCAAACAGCTCCACAAAAGCGCTTGCGGAGCCGATGGTTACGAACGTATTCCATAAGCAACCGGCTTGCTGCAACGAGCGCGCCTGCGGCAGGCTAGGCTTCTCCCAAAAAGCGGAAACAAAATGCAACGGGTTTTGCGGCGAATCGACTGCAACGAGGCCGGGTTGAATCCACCCATACTCGACTTCCGGATAGGTGGCCGGCGCGCCGACAATCAGGATCCGGTCGGGGAACTCCTTGGCCAGGATCAAGCCCCGGCTGACCGTCGCCCTAAAGACGGTAGGGTCCAGATAATGATGGTCGGACGGGAAAAAGGCCACCGTCGCGTCGCTCTCCCGGTGCAGAATTTCGAGAACCGATAGGGCGATGGCCGGGGCAGTCCCGCGATTCAAGGGCTGCACCAGTTTCCGATCGGCCGCGAGTTCCGTCAATTGCCGCTGGTAGTGAATTTCGTGCGCGCGGGTCAGCGCGAACAATGTATTCTCCTCGTCGAACAGCGGCGAGATTCGCTCTCGGGTGTGCGCGAGCAGGCTTTTGCCGCCGAAGAACGTGGAGAACTGTTTGGGCCGCCGGTCTCCCGACACGGTGTAGCTGAACTCTTGGAGGCGCGTGCCGGCGCCGCCGGCCAAAATGACGGCCAAGTCCCTGGAGCGATCGTGGGAAGGCTGGCCGTTCATATTTCACCTGCGTTGGCCACGCAATGGGCGGGACGCTGTCTCCCCGCACTCGTGCGCAACGCCGTGAGCTGCATCCGCATTCGGGAGCGGGCGCGAAACAGTCGCGTTTTCGCGGCTTCCACGGTGAGGCCGAGTTGCTGGGCCGTTTCTTGAATCGATAGCCCGGAAAGGCTGCATCGCGTGACGTCTCTCAGCAGGCCAGGAAGTTTGGAGGTAGCGTCCGCCACCATCTCTCCGATTTCGGCCCTTCGAACCAAATCCTCCGGAGTTGGGGCCCGATCTACGATCGGCGCCGTAGAGCCGCTTGGGCTGGAATGATCCAGGCTGATGGACAGGCGGCGGCGGGCGGGTTGGCGAAGCCGCATGAGGCACTGGTTGATGACGATTCGTGTGATCCAGCTCTTGAAACTGGCTTCTCCTCGAAACATGTGGAAGTTCCTGAACGCCGCCAGATAGGCCGACTGAACAGCGTCCAGGAACTCCTCTTGCGACGGGAGGAAGCCGCGGGCCACACCGATAGAGGAAGCATAGTGGCGCCGGAAGAGCTCGCCCATGGCGTCCAGGTCTCCGGCGCGCGAGCCGGCGATCAGTTCAAAGTCCGATTTGTCGTGCATAGTTCTCCCGGAGCGTCCCGCATGAACTACGCACGCCTGGTTCCAGCGAGGGGGGATTGAAAAGCACCGGATTTCACGGCCTTAGCCGGTTTCCGCTGTCCAGTGACGATGCCCGGTTGACGGCTTGTGCCGAAATCCCGGCAGCAGGGAAGGTGGCGACACTTCCGCGTTGCCCCACCCGGACCAGCTCATTCCAAGAGAATGACGTCTTCGAAGGCGGACTATTCCCGGAGAAACTGATGAACGAAGGAGATGGCGATCGACCCTTCGCCGACCGCGGACGCAACTCGTTTCACGTTTGCACCGCGTACATCACCCGCTGCGAAAACCCCGGGCAAGCTGGTTTCCAAGAGATATGGCCGGCGCGTGAGTGGCCACTGTGCGGCAGCCAGTTCCTCCGATGAGAGAGCGGGGCCGGTCTTTACAAAGCCCTTCTCGTCAAGCGTCACGCAGTGATCGAGCCAGGCTGTGTTGGGAACTGCACCAGTCATGATGAAAACGTGAAGAATGTCTTTTGTTGCGGTTGCGCCTGTTTGGTTGTTGCGCCACGTCACCTGTTCCAAGTGTTTCTCGCCGGTAAGCGCGGAAATCTCAGTATGCGGCAACAGAGTGATTTTAGGGTGTTGCTCGATACGACGAATCAAGTATCGTGACATGGTATCGGCTAATCCATCGGATCGCACAAGTAGGTAGACGTGGTTGGTGGTCTCGGCCAGAAACACGGCCGCCTGCCCGGCCGAATTTCCTCCGCCAACCACAATAACGTCCTCCCCCTTACATAGTTGCGCCTCAACGAATGTGGCGCCGTAATACACGCCGGCGCCTTCAAAGCGAGCGAGGTTGTCGAGGGGTAGCTTCGAATATCTTGCGCCGGTCGCAATCACGATGGCACGTGCGGAAACACGCGAGCCGTCCTGCAACTCCACAACGTATGGCTTCCGCTCGCACCGAATGCCGGTTGCTTTGGCAAGCACCATCTGCGCGCCAAATTTCTGCGCTTGCGTATAGGCGCGTGCGGCTAGTTCGTTTCCGGAAATACCAGCCGGAAATCCGAGATAGTTCTCGATTCTGGAACTGGAGCCGGCTTGCCCGCCTGGAGAATACGTCTCCAATAAGAGCACGTCAAGCCCTTCCGAAGCCCCATACACCGCGGCGGCAAGTCCCGAGGGTCCCGCACCAATAATCACCAGATCGCATACCTTGGTTTGATCAAGGGAAGGGTTAAACCCTAAGCATCTCGCAATCTCTTCGTTAGTGGGGTTGCGGAGCGCGATTTGGCCGCGGCAGATCATAACTGGTATATCTGTGTCGGAAATGCGAAAGTGATCGAGCAGATCTTGCACGGCGGCGTCACGCTCCAAATCGATGTAGGTATAGGGATGGCCATTACGACTCAGGAATTCCTTGATGCGCAATGTATCGGAGGAATGGCTGGAGCCAACTACTGTTACGTCTCCAATGCCCTGCGCCTGCAACTCTGCTCTTCGAAGGATAAAGGCCCGCATCAGGACCTCGCTCAATTCGCCGTCGGTTTGAACCAAAGCCAGCAGACGCTCGCGGGAAAGTTGGATTAAGCTGCCGTCTGTGCGTGCTCGTAAGCGGGCTATGGCCCGGCGGCCGGAGAGCGTACCCACTTCACCCGAGAATTGCCCTGCGCGGAATATGGTAATGAGCGTTTCGATGGCGCCCGAAGGACGCACCGCCTCGAGTTCACCGGAAACGATGACGAAGAACGGTACGGCTGTGTCCCCCTGTTCCACTAGAATCTCACCCGCGCGCATAGAACGGGCAAGTCCGTGGGCGGCGATTCGGTCAATTTGGGCCTTTGTCAGAGTTGGAAATATCTGATCAGCGCGGGACGCCATGAGTGGCAGTGGAGTGATGGATGGATCCATACCTTCATTCTCCACGGCACTTTCAATGCTTGACGCCTCGCGCCGAACTCCATAACGCGCCCGGGTTCACACGATTGGGATAAAGCGCAAGCATCTGCTTGTAGAGCTCCTGCGCGGATTGCGTATCAGCAGCGATCCTGTCGAAATCGCGAATATATTGTCTTGTCTCCCCAACGCTGTTGGGCGTATCCGCGGCGCCCGGCCTTTTGTGTCCTGCGACGACGGCACGCGGCTTTAGTGATTCGATGGTGTCGAGCGCCGCGATCCACTCTTTCCTTGTATCGGCGTTCGACTCGGCCAGGAAGACATGAACATCGTTATATACAGCGTCGCCCGCCACGATCAAGCCGATCGAAGGGACGTGAAGACAGGTCGTGTTGTCCGTATCGGTGTGCCCAAGCGGAATGCTCACAAGTTTCTCCCCTTCAAGTTCGATGGTCCCCGCGAGTTCCTCTGCAATGACGAGCGGCGGGTCGATTTGCCCGGGAAATCGCGACTTCCAAAATGATTCAAGAACGGGAGAAGAGGCCTGCTGCCGCATGATCGTGATTACATCTCGCGCCGCTACGAACCGCGCATTCGGGAATGGCTGTCGAATTGTGTTTACGCCAAAGAAATGATCTCCGTGGCCATGTGTGGCGTAAATCGTAGTGAGATTCTTTCCGCCTGCCGCGATCCATTCAACCAGCGCCCGGTTTTGCTCCAGGGTGATAAATGTATCTACCAACACAGCATCCCGCTCACCTGAAATGAGGGTTGACGATATAGGTGACCACCTCCGTTCAGCCAGACCAGGCGGCAGGTCGCTGGTGACGACGGGGATTTGTGCACTGACAAAGACTTCCCACCGGAGCGGATTACTCATAGGACACTCCTTCCCAGCCAATCGGCAATGTTTGCGACCGTGTCCTGAAAGAAGACTCGATAGAGATCACGTGAAACATATCCGATATGCGGTGTCGCTATCACATTGTCCAACCGCCGGAATGGGTGCTCCGGCGGCAGGGGCTCGATGTCAAAAACATCGGTGGCCGCTCCGGCCAAACGCTGTTCGCGGATCGTTTCGACCAGTGCGTTTTCGTCAACGATCGGTCCTCGTGAGGTGTTTACCAGCCGAGCGGACGGTTTCATGAGAGCGAGCTCGTACTTCCCCACCAGCCCGCGAGTCCGAGGGCTGAGGACGAGATGGATCGTGAGAATATCTGCCCGTTGAAACAGTTCGGTCTTGGAAACCAATCTCGCGCCGCTCGCCGGAGCCTTTTCTGCCGTAAGATTCTCACTCCACGCGATGACTTCCATTCCAAATGCGCCCGCAATCCGAGCAACTTCGCTCCCTATATTGCCGAGGCCAAGCACTCCTAGCACCTTACCTCGAATGCCATCCCCAACGGTTCGCTGCCAGCCGCCGGACCGAACGGAAGCGGTTTCGATGGTCAGATTTCGTGCGCTCGCGAGAATGAGAGCCCAGGTCAGCTCTATAGTCGGACTGGAGTTGTACCGGGTGTGCATGACTTCGATACCGCGTTCTGCAGCCGCCTCGACATCGATTGATGCATTTCGCGACCCCGTTGAGGCGATGAGTTTTAGCCGGGGCAAACGCGCAAGGATGTCACGGGTCAACGGCGTCCGTTCGCGCATGACGCAGACGACGTCGAATCCCTGAAGCCGGTCTACGATTTCCTCGGTATCAGAGAGATGATCATTAAGCCTCGTCGGGGGAATCTGTGGGTGATCTGAGCGTCTCAGCGGGTCTGCTGGGTGAGGAAGACGTGAAACTTTCGGCAGGTAGCATCGAGGGAGCGCTGTAGTGGCTCTTCCGATTCCAGCGCGTAGACGAGCGGGCCGC
>DATDGT010000304.1:0-5477 GCA_036521975.1 Bryobacteraceae bacterium | reverse complement strand
TCCCACCGGTCTCAAACCGAACCGCCGACTCATCTCATCGCTCGCCCTCAAACCCGGCAAGATATTGCCGCGATGGAACTACACCATTGCACCCAATCTGTGAGAATCTATGGAAGTTAATTTTGCGTGGACCCTAAGCCTTCAGCAACACCGCGGTGATATTATCCGGCCCACCATGGGATTTCGCGGCCTCGATCAGATCGTGGCACTTGGTTTTCAGAGGGGCATTGGAAGCCAGGATGGTCCTCAATTCCTCTTCGCCCGCCACACCGTGCAATCCGTCGGTGCATAGGAGCACCTGAGTTCCTGAGGACGGCCGCAACGGGTAGGTATGCACACGAAGCTGATCGGAAACTCCGATGGCCATGGTCAGGACGTGGCGCATCGGGTGGTTCTTGAGTACGTTCTCCGCAATGCCCAATCGACGGCCCACTTCATTGACCCAAGTTTGATCCTCCGTTACTAGTTTCAGATTGCCGTCTTCGAATACATACGCCCGGCTATCGCCCACGCTCGCGACCAGAAGATCTCCGTTCCGGCTCAGCGCGGCCACCAGAGTGGTGCCCATGCCTTCTCTGGCTGGGTCCGCCGAGGCCGCTTCCATGACCCTACGGTTGGCTTCATAAAAGGCGCCGATCAAGGTCTTCTCGTCCATGCCGTCCGCGTTTTCGTGCACTACTTCCTGCAAGGTCTCGACGGCCAGCTTGGAAGCATGCTCCCCCGCCAGCGCTCCACCCATGCCATCGGCAACGACATACAGCCCGAGGGAGGGAGCCAGAAGGTAATAGTCTTCGTTGTTGGTACGGACGCAACCAGCGTCGGAATCCCCGAAAGCTTCGAGCATGAGCTTTCACTTTAACGCGCGCACAACGCATTCGCTCCGCGCTTTTCGATTATACCCGGTTCCCTCCCTTTTCCTTGGTTCGAAGATGCCGCCAGGTCATTCCAAATTCAGCGATTGTTCGCGAATTTTTTCAATGGCGGCTTTGACGGCCAGAGCCAAATCCGTGATGCGCAGCGCCGCCTGGCCCGCGCCGCTGGTTTTGGACAGAATCGTGTTCGTTTCGCGATTCATTTCCTGGAGAAGAAAGTCCAATTGCTTTCCCGTTTCGCCGCCTTCATCCAGCAAACGCAGGAGCTCGCTGGAATGGATTTCCAGCCGCGCCAACTCCTCGCCAATATCGGTTCGATCCGCCAAAATCGCGGCTTCTTGCGCCAGCCGCTGCGGATCGATGGACGCTCCCTGCAGTAGCTCATTCAATCGTTCGGCTAACCTTTTTTGAAAAGTCCCCAACGCCCCGGACCGGAGTCCCGCCATCTCCGCGACGCTGCCTGAAAGCTGAGCGGCGTGACAGCGTATGTCGGCGGCCAACTCCGCACCCTCGCGTTCGCGAAAGACGTTCAAGCGATGGAGCGCCTCGGTTAGTGCCTCCAACAAAACCGCTTCGGCTCCCTCCAGCAGGCCCGATTCTTCGGCAGTCGTGCCGAACATGCCCGGGATGCGCAGCGCGGAGTTGAGATCCGGGGCGGCTTCCAGATGGTGTTCCGAGGCAATCTCGCGGAACACGCGCAAGTACTGTTCGAACATTCCCCGGTTAAGTGCCAAACCGCCGGCACCGCCGGTCTCGTGGATTGCGATACGCACCTCCACATGCCCGCGCGCGACATGACTCTTCACCAGCGCGCGTACCGCGGCTTCGAACGGTCCAGCCGCCTCCGGCCCGCGAACATGAATATCCAGACCTCGATGATTCACGCTTTTGACGGTGACCGAAATCTCGCCCGCGCCCAACGGACGCCGCGCGCGCGCGAATCCGGTCATGCTTCGAATCGTCATTCAACCTTCCCTATAGCGCACAACGCCACGAGCGGGCTGTGCGCTCTACGCGTCATTGAGTTCTACGCGTCGGCCGCCAGGAACTGCAAATCGTATAGGCGCTGATAAATGCCGCCGCGGCCGACGAGCTGGTCGTGCGTGCCGGTCTCGGCGATGCGGCCACCATCCAGCACGACGATCTTGTCCGCGCGCCGCACGGTGGAAAGCCGATGCGCGATCACGATCACCGTGCGGTGCTCCATCAGGTTTTGCAGAGCGCGCTGTACCAACAGTTCCGATTCCGTATCCAAATGAGATGTGGCTTCGTCCAGGATCAGGATGGGCGCGTTTTTGAGCAGCGCGCGCGCGATCGCCAGACGCTGACGCTGCCCTCCGCTAAGCCTCTGCCCGCGCTCCCCGATCATCGTCTCATACCCCTCCGGCATCCGCGAAATGAACTCCTCGGCCAGGGCGTCATGCGCGGCTTGACGCACCTCCTCCGGAGTCGCATACTGCAATCCATAGCCGATATTGTTGCCCACCGTATCGTTGAACAAAAACGTGTCCTGGGCGACAATGCTGATTTTGGCGCGCAGCGAAGACAAACGCAGATCGCGGATATCGCGCGAATCAATGCGCACCGCGCCTTCCGTCACATCGTAAAAGCGGGGGACGAGATTGGCCACGGTGGTTTTGCCGGCGCCGCTTGGCCCCACCAGCGCCACCACTTCCCCCGCGCGCACTTCGAACGAGATTCGCTCCAGATGAAATCCATTTGCCGCTCCGGGGTAACGGAAGCCCACGTTTTCAAATTGGACGGCTCTTTCAAATCGCGGCAAGCGGATCGCGTTTGGTTTTTCCTGAATCTGCCGCTCGCGATCCAGATATTCGAATACGCGCTGCGACGCGCCTAGAGCCTGCTGGAAGATATTGTGAATTCCGGCCAAGCGCTTCACCGGCTCGTACAGCACCAGCAGGGCGACGATGAATCGCGTAAACTCGCCCGTGCTCATGGCCCCCAGTTTGATCTGCTGGCGCGCGTAGCTCAGCAGCCCGACGATGGTGATGGCGGCGAAGAATTCGATCAGCGGCGACGCGATGGCCTGCTGCGCCACATAGCGGAGATTGCTGCGGCGCAGGCGCTCGGCGCGGTCGCGAAAACGGTTCGATTCCACTTCTTCCGCTCCGAACGATTTCACGACTTGATGCCCGCTTAAAGTCTCCTGCAGCACCTGATTCAACTCCGCCGCGTCGTCTTGCGCGGTGCGAGTGGCGCCGCGAATTTTTCTGCCGATTCTCAGCGTAGGCAAAAGCACGAAGGGCAGCAGCGTCACACTGGCCAGAGCGAATTTCCAGTCCGTTTGGAACACCACGATTCCCAGTGCGATCGCCGTGAAGCTCTGCCGCAACAGATCGGCCAGGATATGAGACGCGGCGACCTGAATCTTTTCCAGGTCGTTCATGATGGAACTCATCACCCGGGCCGTGGAATTGGCTTCGAAGAAATGCGCATCCTGGTGGACCACACGATCGAAAACATCCTGGCGCAAATCTGTGACGGCGGAAAATCCGACGTAGTTAATCGAGTAATTCCCCAAATAATCGAATAGACCTTTGGCTACAAATAAGACCAGGAGCGCGCCGGCCACCATGGTCCAGACATTGTGAATTCCCGCGGGGATGAAGCTGTCGAGATGAACGTCACGATTCCAAACGGGGATCGTAAAGAGCACCACCGGCGCGTCGGCGGTCTGCGGGCTGAGCACGCGATCGAATACCGGGCCAATCAGCAACACCACCAGGCCTTGCGCCGCGCCCACGCAGGCCATCAGAATCACGGAAACGAGCAGGTGGGGAGCGTACGGGCGGGAATAGCGAAGAAGGCGGGTGAGTTCTCTCACGCGTGCGCCCCCAGGAGACAGGAGTCAGGAGACAGGAGACAGGAGTCGGGAGACAGGAGACAGGAGTCGGGAGACAGGAGACAGAAGACAGAAGACAGGAGACAGGAGACGGGAGACGGGAGACAGGAGCCGGAAGTCATGCCTGCACCCTTAGGCCAATCGCGGCCTCTAGAACCTGGTCGATTCCGATGCCGGCGATTCCACGCGGCGACTTTAAGACGCTTGCGGGAGTTCGCCACGGCCCCCAGATGCAGGGATCGGAGGGGCCGAACAGCGCCACCACGGGCACGCCGAAAGCGGCGGCGATGTGAGCCGGTCCGCTATCGTTTCCCACGAACAATTGCGCGCGAGCCAACAGGTTCTTGACGCGATTCAAAGGCGCACCGTTCCACGCCTCAAACGCCGCGAAGGGGCTGCTGTCGTCGCCGGGGCCCGCGAGAAATATCGGTTCAAGGCCGGCCCGCTTGAATTCTGAGGCCACCGCGACAAAGCGATCCGCCGGCCAGGTCTTGGCCGGCTCGGAAGCAAAGGGGTGCAGGACGGCGTATGCGCCGTTCGGCATATCGGGTCCGTCGTCTGCGAAGAGCTTGGCTCGCGGCGGCTCCGCGCGGGGAATGCCGAGCCAAAACATCGCCGAGGTAATATGTTCCGCCGTGTGCACTTTCCGCTCTTCCCCGAGAATCTCTTGAGCTCGCGGAATCCGGTGCGAATAAAGGAAGCGAAAACGGTGATGACCGAAGCCGGCACGAATTCCCGCGGATGAGGCAGCCGTCAGCATCATGCTGCGCGTTCCGCCGTGCAGATTCAGCACCAGACTCGGGCGCCAGGCGAACATCTCTTTCGCGGACGGCCTCAGGATACGCGAGATATCGGGATTGCCTTCGAAAATTGCCCGGAAACGCTCTTCCACTACCACCGCCACGGCCAGATCGGGCCGGCATTGCTTCAACAGAGCCAGAGCGGGAGTGGTAAGGACGCAATCTCCTAAGGATCGCAGACGAATCGCGGCGACCCGCGCGCCCGAAGGCAGACGCTCCAATACCGTGGCCATGCAACGCCCGTCCGCGCTTACTCTTCGATACGCGCTTCGTCCACCAGCATCACTGGAATATCGTCGCGAATCGGATACACCCGCTTGCATTCCACGCACTTCAAGCCGCTTTCACCGGGCTGCAGTTCCAGCGTCGCCTTGCATAGCGGGCACACCAGGATCTCCAATAAATCCTTACTGACGGCCATAGGGCAAGGAACAGTGTATCATTGCGCGCTTCCCAGGGGCTCGCCTCCCAGGGGGCCCCTGGGGCCGGCCCGGCGACGGTATCCGGCCATCGGGAACGCCCGGACTCGGGACGAGTGACACAAGGCGCAGGACAGAAGCACAGGACAAAAGGCCAGAAGGCCGAGCAGGAGTGCATAGTTACCAGGAGAACCTCAACGACGGGTAACGGGCTGCCCGATTGGATTTCGGACCCACTCCCCCGGCCCAGGTTCCCAAGGGGTAGGCGCGGGCTTTTTGGCGGTGGGCCCCGGGCTTACACGTTGAGGCGGCGCTTGCCGACTGGGTTTGGTGGCTGACTCAGGGGCGGGCGCCGGTTCCGGTGAATCTGACGCTTGGTAGGGGCCCTCGAAAAAACGAAACATCTATGACCGGGGCCGTGCACCCCCGACGATGAAAATACGCGAGATAATGCAGGCGTGTGAGGGGAGCGGTCGGCTTGGGTAATGGCGTTAGCCCGTAAACGAAACTGACTGGATCCGCG
>DATDGT010000303.1:0-27654 GCA_036521975.1 Bryobacteraceae bacterium | reverse complement strand
TCAAAATGGGTTGACGGAAGGACTTCTTCGTCGCCCAGCGGCGATCGCGAGGTTTATTATGCCTTCCCCCGAAACCTCTGCAGTGGTGTTAAATGGACTCATCGGTAGGCGGCTCCTGAATGTCAGGGAGACGGCCCAATACCTCGGCCTCGAAGTGGACACGGTCTACAAGAAAGCCAGGTTGCGGGAGCTTCCCTGCGTTAAGGTTGGTCGTGCTTTGCGGTTCGATCTGAAAGCGCTGGAGCGCTTCGTTGAACAGCACACGATCGAAACCATTGACTGAAAGGAGAAGCTTTGAGTGTCCATACACAAGAAATCCGATGGAGTGTTTGAAGTCCGTTGGAGGGAAGGAGGTCGTAACAAGAGCGTGTGGGTGCACGGCTCGTATGAACTTGCGCGCAAGATCGAGCGCAAGAAGATGTCGGCTCGCGATGAGAACCGGCATCTCGATATCAAGCGCGAGGTCAATTTCCGGATGTCGGCGCTACTCGACCGTTACTGGACGCATTACGGCAGTAGAAAGAGGTCGTCCACCCGCGAGAAGAGCGTCATCGAAGGCATCCGGGAAGCGCTGGGACGCGCCTTTGTGCGCGAGGTCGACGGCAGCGCTGTTGCGCGCTGGTACGAAGACCTGACCGCGGTGCGCGGCTTAACGGCCGGGACGGCGGTGCGGCACTTCAACGTCATGCATCACATGATGGAGAAGGCCGCGACGATCTGGTCCAGGGAGACCGGCATTGACCGGAATCCGGCGGACCTGGTCGAGGTGAAGCGTCCCGATGATGCGCGGGACCGGTACCTCTCCGAAGACGAGCTTCGGAGATTAAAGCAGGCGCTCGATGACAAGACGTATTCCAAGGGTACGAACAAACTCAACAAAACTTTTTACCGGCTGAGGCTTATCGTGCTCATCGCCGTTACCACGGGGATGCGCGCGTCGGAGATTTTCGGCCTTTGTTGGTCGGACGTGATGTACAGCGAGGGGCTTCTGGCGGTGAGGGCGAAGCTGAAGGGCGGCAAGATGCGGTACGTCCCGATGCCGAGCGAGCTTGCCGGCGAGGTGCGGCGGTTTCCCGTCGTGATGGGTGAGGATCGGATTTTTCCGCCGAAGGCGGGGGCAAGAAGTGGGCGGCAGCGCGTGGAAGGGAGTTTCGAAGATCTGCTCGAACGGGCGAAGATCGAGAACTTTCGATTCCACGACCTCCGTCACTCGTTTGCGTCCTGGTACATGATGAACGGCGGCGATCTTTACGAGCTCGCCAAGATCCTGGGCCACTCGAATATCAAGATGACCGAACGTTATGCCAAGCTGGCGCGGCGGCACATCGCCAAGACCGGCAGCACGGCGCGGGAAATCTGGAAACTGATGGATGGAAAGAATGCCGGACAAGCGAACGCCGTTTGAGGATGTTCGGTTATTGTTCGGTTGACTGAAACCTGCCGTTCTTGGCTACTGCTAAGTGCTTTGTTTTGTGGTGGCCAGGGACGGAATCGAACCGCCGACGCCAGCCTTTTCAGGGCTGACCGCGGTGGAATCCGGCTATGCCCAAATCGCAGTGAGCGCGCGCTGAAAGTTCTTGCCCAGAATCAGCTCGATGTTCTCACGGCTGTACTTGCGACGCACCAGGCCTTCGGTGAGATCGAAGATCTTTCGGGGATAATGGATGCCATCCAGATCGTAGCGGCGGACGGGCTGGGCACTTTGTGTAGCAACGTCGCGGCCATCCAGATCGACGTCGGTTCCCAGACCCACGTGTTCGATTCCGGCAATGGTGGCGACATGGTCGATATGATTCAGGACGTCGTTAACCGACGCCGGCCCCCCGGGGTGAACAAACGCGCGGATCATCGTGATGCCCATGACTCCGCCCTTGGCGGCCATCTTTCGAATGGTCTGGTCCGTCTTGCAACGCGCGCTCGCGGCCAGGGCGCGGCAATTGGAATGGGTCACGAGGACCGGTTTGGTGGACGCGTCGATCGCGTCGGAGGTCGTGCGGTCGGCGCAATGCGAGACGTCGATCGCCATTCCCAGCTTGTTCATCCGCTCCACCACTTGCGCGCCATAAGGGCTCAAGCCGACATTGGGGCCGGTCGAGCCGCCGCCCAAGCGGTTGTCGTTATAGGTGAGCTGGGAGACGCGCTGGCCCATCTCGTAGAACCGGTCCACGTCGGCCAGAGTCCGGAAATGCTGCGAATTCTGCTGGCCCACCAGGATCCCAATCTTGCCTTGCGCTTTGGCGCGCTCGACGTCCTGCACGCAATCGATGCGCAGGAACTTATCGGAATGGAACTTGATGAACGCGTTCCAGCCCTGGATATCACGCAGCGAGGTGGAGTAGACGTCGCCCTGCACGAATCCGAAGGATTGATGAAAGACCGTAGTGCCGGATTCCTTCAGCTTGCGGAAATCGGAATCCTGAAGAGCGGAGGGATTCGCCTGCCACGCCAGAACCTTCCGATAGTTGAGCGAAAGAAGGCCCATCATATCGATGACCGTCGAGCTGCTCACCAAATCCAGAGTCTGTGTGGAATATTCCGGCGTAGTACCGGCGAACAGACGGAAGCGTCCGCGACTGAAGAAGGGCGCAGCGAGACTACCCACGCCCGCGGCGATAAGAGAACGGCGAGAGACCACTGGGAACAACGGAATCCCAATGGTATCACGAACCGAGGCTCGCCGGCTCGGTTCTGAACGGTTTTTAACGGTCCCTACGGTGACCGCTCCCTACGGTCGCGGCTCTGAAGGGTCGTTGGTGCTGCGGGACTTACTGAGGCGGTTGGGCGTTCGGTGGTGTTGCGGGTGTTGTTGAGCCTGGCGCGTCAGCAGGCGGCTGGGCGTTCGGAGGCGTTGCGGGAGTTACCGAGCCGGGCGCGTCAGGCGGTTGGGCTTTCGGTGGTGTTGCGGGAGTTACTGGGCCGGGCGCGTCAGCGGGCGGTTGGGCGTCCTTTGGTGTTGCGGGGGTTACTGAGTCGGGTGCGTCAGCAGGCGGTTGGGCGTCCTTTGGTGTTGCGGGAGTTACTGAGTCGGGCGTGTCAGCAGGCGGTTGGGCGTTCGGTGGTGCTGCGGGAGTTACTGAGCTGGGCGCCTCGGCAGGCGGTTGGGCGTTCGCTGGTGTTGCGGGAGTTACTGAGCCGGGCGCTTCAGCAGGCGGTTTTGCTGAGCTGGCTGGACTCGCCGCAGGGCGCGCCCTGAAGTGCTGGGGCTCCGCACTCTGGATAGCCGGCAGGAACGAGGGAGTCAGATCGTCTAAAATCTGCACTGCCAGAGCGCTGGTGAAATCGTAGCTCGCGGACTGCTTTCCGGGGACGAAGGCCAGCACGGTTCCGAAAAACCGGTCGCCAATAAAAAACGTGAAAGCCGCGGTGCGATTCACCGGGTGCGTGGCCAACAATCCCCCGTTTTTCGCGTAGATGTGGAACTCGTTGTCGCCGGTACCGGTTTTGCCGCCGATGGGCAGCACCGTCCCGTCGGGAAGCTTGATGCCCTCGTGAGCCCTGCGGCCCGTCCCATTCTGCACTACCCCGAGCATCTCCTGTCGCACAAGCGCGGCGATCTGCGGAAGCAGTACCTGCGAGCCGGACTGGATTCGGTGCGCCGCGATGGTCTCAAACGGTGTCGCGACTCCAAAGTGGAGCTGTTGAATGCGTTCGGTGGGATACAACACCCCGCCGCCCAAAATAATGCCTACCAGCTTCGACAACGCCGCGGGAGTGTCTCCCGAGACGCCTATCGCGGTCGCATAGGAAGGCACCAGCGAATCGAAGGGATACCCAACCCGCTGCCAGGCTTTGGTGATTTGCGCAAAGGAGTCTATTTCCAGCAGAGTCTCGATCCGTTTGTCCTGAGCGTGCTTATAGTGCGACTTGAACAGCCACTGGTATACTTCCTGGCGCTCGTTTGAGCTCTTCGTCCAGATCTCCGCCAGAGTCGCTTGCGGATGATGCTCGCGGTAGTTGAGCAGCCACAACTCCAAAGGATGAACCCGAGCCAGGTATCCCCGATCCTGCAAATTGAACTGGTCGGGGCCATACTTGTCATAAAGATCGTCCCACTTCTTCTCCGCCAGTTCCTGAGCGGGGAAATGCGCCGCAAGGAAGGCGTTCAATTTTTCCGGCCCGGCTTCGGGACGCACTGAGCGGAAGATGACGGCAGCGCGCAGCGGGGTGAGCTGCAAGCCGGAAATCAGGGTATTCAGAGCCTGGTCCGCCGTCTGGTTCTGGTATCTCTCATAAAAACGCTTTTCGAACTCGCGGCCTTCCACATCGGCGAACCGGGCGAGATAGCGCATCCGCGCCGGATCGTCCGGATCGTCCAGAACGTTGGGAGAGGCCCCGGGCACGAGGTATCTGTGATAATGCTCGATGTCCCGCAACAGCCGGATGAACGCCAGGTTGACGGAGTGCTGAAAGGCGTTGCTCACGGTGAAAATCTGGCCGTTCTCCGACGGCTCGAAGTTCCCGAACGAATGCAGTCCTCCTGCCGTAAAGAACGCTTCTCCCGGATTTCCCGAGTAGGTGCGTTGGAGAGAGGCCTCCAGCATCGGCTCCAGACCTTTATCCTGTGCCGAGGAAAGATAAGAAATCGCCCAGGCGGTGAGAACGTCGCCCTCAATGACCGGAGCGGTTTTCAGTTGCTGCGGAGACATCGTTGCGTATCGATCATGCAGCGTGGCGACAATCTCCAGATAGTGAACGAGCGTTCGGAGTTTTGAGGTCGATCCTAGTTGCAGCCTGGTTCCCTGGTTAATATCGAGCGGCTGATCGAAGTTGTCGGTCTGGACTCGTAACTGGTTCACTCCCCCGGTTTGCTCGTACAAAGTGACGCTGTAGATCACCTTTTCGGGATTCCCGCCATCCAGCAATTGATACTGGTTGAGCTTCGCGGCGGCAACCTTGGACGGGTCCGACAAACCCTGGAGGAACCCGGTGGCCGAATCCTGCGCGCCCCGGTCCAGCGTGGTTTTGACGGTTAGATCCAGGCGGTCGAGCGCATAAACATTATCAAGACCAAGCAACGCGAGCAACGCAGAGCGAATCGCATCCGGCGCCTTATTGGAAACGAAATCCGCGGTTTCTCTTTCGACGGAGTCCGGCCGCGGCTTCGGATTCGAAGCCAAGGCCAGATCTCGGAGGCGAGGGGAAATGATCTTGCTGTCAGCCAACGCGCGAAGATAGCGGTCCGTCTGAATGCGAAGCTGGTAGGGATGTTCGACCAGGTAAAACCCGGGCGCGCGGAGCGCGAGGCACAGCGAAAGAACTTCGCGGTAGGCGCGTGCCCGCGCGAGGCTCGCGCGCCCGTCCAAATTTGCTTCGTTGGCCGATAGAAGCTGGTTGACCTGGGAGAAATCCGCGCCATACCACGCCCTCAATCCGTCGCCGAGCCCGGTGACCTCGCCCTGGGCGGGGGTGGCGGCAAGCGGCATCGAGTTCAGATAGTCGCGAATGATCCGCCGTTGCGTTTCGCGAGTATCCAGTCCGTCGATATAAGAGCGCAAAGACGCCGCTGCCACCTGACGCACCTTTTCCTTCACCGACCCGGTCCGCCCAGCAGGCGAGTGGCGCATCTTTTCCAGTTGCGTGGCTAAGGTACTGCCCCCGATGATCGAGTGCTTTCGGTCCACGGTGTGTATCCCCAGATCGATCACGGCCCTACCCATGCGGGTCCATTCAATGGCGGGATTGCGCTGAGGATGCGAGTCGTCCAGCAATTTACGATTCTCAATGAATAGGATCGTGTTTACCAGCAGCGGAGGAACGTCGCGAAACTGCGGATAGATCCGTGCGGGATAACGGGCTTCGAACAACGGCGCGCCCCCCCGGTCTATGATGGTCAGTCCCGCCTGGGTCTTTTCGTGGTAGATCCCCGAAAGGCCGACGAACGCAAGCAGGCGCGCCAGACGCGGAACCCGCGCCTGCGCCGTTATCTTGTATTCATTCTGTTGTAGCCGGGCCGTGAAATTGGCGAGGTATGAGAATCCAAGCGTCTCATCATACGGACCCGCGCTCGGTCGCTCCAGTTTGCTGGGACCAGGGTGCAGCCGGAACCTCAGCCACCGGTCGATTTGCGCGGACACGCGCGATTCGATGGGCGCGGAGCGAACTTCCACGATGCCGATGATGGTAAGAAAGACGACCGCCAACCCTCCCAGCGCCCAGCGCTGGCCGGGCACTTTCCACGCCCTGGAGAGAGCTTTCGGTGCAAGAAATTTCCACCAGTCAGAAGTCTGCGCCTGTGATGGGTTCATCTGGCCTCGAATCTAGCCTTGAATCTGGGAGCGATCTCGGGTGAGCCATCCATCCGGAAATCTCCGACATGCGGACTCTGTGTCAAAAAACCAAGAGGGGCTTCCGCTGTGTGAAAACTGCGAATAGACCTCGAGTTCATAACATCCCCACATTTGATGTGCAACTGCAGTTCCTTTTTGTTTGGCTTACTTTTCAAAACCTCGAGTGGCTCCGTCACCGTCGAAGATGCGCCAGTTCGACCCTCGGTCTCACATTTGTCACTCCGACGGCTTGCAGGCCACGATGACAGCCTGAACTATCCTTCTGATTAGATGTGAACGTGTAGGCTAGAGTTTCTGAACTTGAGAACTATGGGTGGATTTCTTTAATTCGGCGCTTTCCGTGCGTTCGCCGCAACGCCGCCTCGCGCGCGGCGAGGTGACTGCGAGCGCACAGGCCGCCGGGCGCGGCATCAAACAAATGAGAAACTCGAGCGAGGTGGCCGCGCCAAGCGAGTCCGTTGTGCGCGAGTTTCTTCAACGCGAAACAGCGGACGCTACTTCTTCTTCGTCCACGAATCGGTGATGTGGCCTTCCGTAATCTCTTTGTTATTTTCGTCGCAGGAATATTCGAGAAGCTCCTGGCCGGGCTGCATCAAAACGAAGACGCGGGTGTTCTTCCAGGGCTTGGTATACATCTTGGGATCGTCAGCGGTGACTTCGTATTGGATGTGATTGTAATCGGGGCGCGAGAAGCGCTCAATGACGTGGAGCGCATCGCTGGTGAGGCGCTGCGGCTCGGTATCCAGCCAGGTTTGACCGTTCGAGCCGATGGTGTCCACTACCAGCGTATCGCCTTCCCAATGGCCGACCGAATCGCCGAGCCAGGTGGGATACAGGTTCTTGGAATGATCGCGGCCATCGGTGGGCACGACGTGGAACATATTATTCTGCTCGAACAGGATCGCCAGCTTCTCCGGCTTCTGCACCAACTCCGCGGGATAAGGCGTCCCCCAGGAGCGGACGTAACCCCAGGGCAGGCAATGAACCCCATAGTCGAATTTGGTCTTCGCATTTTCCGCCTTCCCGAACGGCGTGAGGGTGGAATCGAGATCGTGCGCGCCAATGCTGGAGCATCCGGCAGTTCCGCCGACGCAGCGGCCGTTGACGTCCTTGCTCACGTCGCCCACGCGGGGGTGATCCCAAACTCCGGTCAGATCGGGTTTGCCATTAGCCAGGCGCGGGACGGGTTTCGACGGCGTGGATTGCGCCGCTGCAGACAGGGATGCGATCAGGGTAACCGAGAAAATCAGACGGACTCGCATGGTGAACCTCCTTGCCGAATCGTCATTATGATAACTCGTAGTCGATCCGTAGCGCGACCGCTCCCTCCAAGCTGTCAGCTATCAGCCAAGAACTGTGACGGCTGATGGCTGAGGGCTGACAGCTTGGAAGGAGCCGCGACGGGGTGCCCTCTGGGCCGGGAGCGGTTTGCCGAAGTTTCCAAGCCTACGGACGCCCCACCATTTCCAAAAACGCTTCGGTCGCATGACTCAAGGCGCGGCGCGCCGGATAGACTAACCTGATCTTCCGCTCGACCTGCAGCTCCTTCACCTTCACCTCGCGCAGCAGACCATGGCCCAGCTCCTCCTCGACGCACATGCGCGGCAGAAACGCGACGCCCTCATTCCGCTCCACCATCTTGCGGATCGCCTCTATCGTCGGCATTTCCAGATCCATCTTCAACGGCGTTTTGTGGCGGTGAAATTCGCGGATCACCATGGCGCGGTAAGGAGAAACCACGTTGTGGGCAATAAAGGTCTCGGCGCCGAGCTCGGCTATGGAAACCTCAGCGCGCTCAGCCAGCCGATGCCGCGGCGAAACCACGAACGACAGATGATCGGTGTAGATCACGCGCGAGACCAGCCGCTCGTCTTCGGGATCGTAGGTCAGGATCCCCAGTTCCAGGCCGCCGTCGATCAGCTCGGCGGGAATCTGGCTCGACAAGCTGCGCCGCACCTGCACCTTGATGCGCGGATAGCACCGCCGGAAGTTTTCGATATGACCGAGCAGGTACAACGTCGAAGACTCGTTGGCGCCGATAATCAGCCGCCCCGCGGATTTGTCGCGCAGTTCGGCCAGCGCGTTTTCCAGATCGCCTTGAAGATTATCGAAACGCCGCGCATATTCAAGCACGATGTGGCCGGCATCGGTGAGCAGCAACTCCTTGGCGGAGCGGTCGATGAGTTTCTCGCCGAGCGACTGCTCCAAACGTTGGATGGAAAGCGAGACGGCGGGCTGAGTGCGCAGGAGCTTCTCGGCAGCACGCGAGAAACTTTTCTCATTGGCGACGGCGAGGAAGACCCGGAGCGAGTAAAGCTCCATAACAGGACATTATACAGCGAGACGAAACTATTGATTCTCTAAATGCTCGAGCCTTGCCGTTTCGTGTCGCGCCTTAGGCGGCTGTTTCCGCGTGTTGTTTGCGTGCCCTGATTGCAGCCCGTATAGCCTCGCGGCGGCTTGTCAGAATCGCCTCCGCATCTGGCGCCGCCATCACAACAGCCTCCATGTGTTTGCAAAATTCCGGCCTTCCGCCGGCGGAACGCATTTGAGTGAGAAACGGTTGAATCTTACTGAACGTGGCGAAGATCTCGCCATGCGCCGCGCGGAACGCATCGCCGTCAATCGCGCCCGTAGTGACCATGGAGGCAGCCATGTCCCAGTAGCCGAGAACCATGCGGAAGGAGGCATTGCGCTCTCCACCGACGGCAGAAGCAAGATCGGCGAAGCTCTCGGGGTTGAACTCCATCAGAAACCAAGAGCGCGCCTCTCGTAGAACGGGTTCGCGGCGAAGGTCGAACAACTGAATATTTAATTGAGCACTCTCGAACGGTGTGGGCATAATGATCCGATTTTAACGGCTGCCTCAACCGTGATCCGTCCGCAGGCTCGGAAATTTCAGACCGCGGGGCGCACGTGGTAAGCCGGGGTCTAGGCCCTGTCTACTGCAGCGAGATCACCACGCTGGATTGCGTTTGAGCCCCGCCGACCAACGCCGCAAGAGGCACATCGCCCGTCCCCAGCCCCGCCGGAACCGTCAGGTTGATCTGGTAGAGGCCCCCCGCTCAAACGGGGCGCAGACCCCGCGCCGCCAACAGCGAGCCGGCCCTGGGGGCTCTTAATGGACAGGGACACGGAATTATCGCACTACCAGCCGCCTCTGTACCCGAGGCTGCCCATGGCGCATCCCTATACTAGGAGTAGGTCCCCCGATAGCTCCGCGGCCTGAAGTCCCTATGCGGCGGCTGAAACATTTCATTCCCGGCTTGTTATGGTGTTACGCCGCTCTGCTAGCGGCCTCGCCGGAAGAGTCGGCGGCGCGCCCAGCGGGAGGAACCGCGCGCGATCTTTACAACCGCTGCGCCTATAGCCAATCGCTCAAGATCCTGCTGGCGGCGCCCGCCAAAGGCGCCGAAGAGCTTCAGCTTATGGGGCAGGACTATTTCATGATGGGCGATTACAAAAAATCCACCGACGCTCTGGAGAAAGCCGCAGCCCTGAACCACACCAGCACGCAGCTCTACATGTGGCTGGGCCGCGCGTATGGAAGACGAGCCGAAACTGCCAGCCCGTTCACCGCCAGCGGTTATGCTTCGAAGGCGCGGAAGGCGCTCGAAGAATCGGTGGAGCTGGATCTTCACAATCGCGAGGCCGTGGGCGACTTGCTGGACTATTATCTGGGCGCGCCGGGGTTCCTGGGCGGAGGACTGAACAAGGCGGAAGATCTGGCCCAGAAGGTGGAAACGTTCGACCAGCCCGAGGGGCATTACCTGCTGGCGTTGGTGGAGGAAAAGCGTAAGCATTATGACGCCGCCGAGCAAGACCTCCGGCAAGCGCTGGAGCTGGCGCCCAAACAGATGTACAGGGTCCTGGCGCTTGCCCGCTACCTGGCCAAACGCGGACGAATGGAAGAGAGCGACACGCTATTCGCCCAAGCCGCGCAAATGGAGCCGGAAAATCCGAGTGTCATATATTACCGGGCCGAAACTTACGTCGAGAGCCGGCGCAATTTGGAAGACGCCCGCCGGCTGTTGGAGCGCTATATCGCCCTGCCTCTGACCCCGAACGATCCGCCGCGTGAATCGGCGCAGGCGCTGCTGAATAAGACCCACTCCTGATGTTTCATCTGGAGGCTTTGCGGACGAGCATCGGGGCCCTGCGCGCCAACAAATTCCGCGCGTTTCTCACCGCGCTGGGCCTGGTCATCGGCAACGCCTCCGTGATTCTGGTGGTGACCATCTCGCTGACCAGCCGCGATTATATTCTGAGCCAAATTCAGCGGTTGGGGTCCAACATGATTTACGCGCAGTTCGACGGCGGAAACAACCCCGCCATGGGGGCCTCCGATGCCGACTACATCAAGCTCACAGACGTGGACGCGGTGCGGACCCAGCTCGGTTCGCGAATCGTGGCAGCGACGGGAGTGATGAACAATTTCGATCGCATGCGCATTGAAGGCCGGGAAGAGGACGTTTCCATCGTCGGTGGGGACGAATATTACCCCGCGGTCCGCAATTTAGCGCTGCTCGCGGGGCGGTTCATGGACACCGGGGACGTGGCGCAGCATCATCGCGTCGCACTGCTCATGGAACGGCTGGCGAAGCGCCTCTTCGGAGGGCAAGTCCAATCGGTGGGCCGCGTCATCAAGCTTCACGACCTCCAGTTCACGGTAATCGGGACGTTCAAGGAGCGGACGTCGAGCCTCGGGCTAGCGGAACTGTCCGGCGATAACGTTCTGATTCCGGTCACCGTGGTGCGGATGTTCGCGCCGATCGAACGCATCGATCCGCTGTATGTGCAAGCGCGCTCGGCCGCGGATGTCGAGCCGCTGACCGGTGTGCTGAAATCGCTACTGGAAAGCCGGCACCGCCCGGGCGCTCGATATAAGGTCGATAATCTCGCCGCGATTTTGGAAACGGCGAAGAGTATCGCCCGAATCCTCACCGTTGTCTTGATCGCCGTTTCGGCCATTGCGCTCCTCATTTCCGGGATCGGCATTATGAATATCATGCTGGTGACGGTGACGGAGCGCACGCGCGAAATCGGGCTGCGAATGGCGGTGGGCGCGGCGCGGCGCGACGTACTCGAGCAGTTCCTGACGGAAGCGGTGCTCATCAGCGTGGCCGGAGGACTGGCGGGAATCGTTATTGGCGTGGCGATTCCGCTCAGCGTGCAATATTTCACCGACGAAGTGCAGATCCCCATCTCGCCGCTTTCCATTCTGATTGCGTTCACGGTTTCGCTGCTGGTGGGATTGCTATTCGGGTTCTTGCCGGCCAACCGCGCCGCGCGCCTGAATCCCACCGAAGCGCTGCGGTACGAGTAAACCGGAACGGCGTAAGTTCTTTTTTAACGCGCACAACGCATTCGCTGTGCGCTTCACCTTTAACGCGCACAACGCATTCGCTGTGCGCTTCATCTTTAACGCGCACAACGCATTCGCTGCGCGCTTTATCGCGCCGCAGATCGAACCACGCGTCAATCCATCGGGTCGCAATTTGCAAGCCGGTCTGGTAGAGTTCTCTTTAGTTGGAATGAAATTGGCTAGCAACTAGAGGCAGTAAGTGAACACGGAACACACTTGGGAACTGGGCGACTTACTTGAAGGCCAAAACCTCGTGCTGGAGCTGATTGCCCGGGGCGAATCCCTTTACCAAGTGCTCGACACGCTATTGAGGATAATCCAATTGCAGTGCCCAGGGATGCTTGCGTCGATCCTCTTGCTCGACCCGGATGGCATTCACGTCCGGCACGGCGCGGCGCCTGACCTCCCTGAAGATTATGTGCGCGCTGTCGATGGGCTCGCTATTGGTCCGCAAGCCGGTTCCTGCGGGACAGCAGCGTTCACTCGGAGGCCCGTCGTCGTAGGGGATATTGCGACTGATCCGTTATGGAACGATTATCGCGCCATAGCCCTCAAACACGATTTGCGGGCTTGCTGGTCCACTCCCATCTTCGACTCTGAGTGGCGTGTGCTGGGGACGTTTGCCATGTACTTCCGCGTCCCTGGCCTCCCCAACGAGACTCATGTGAGGTTGATCGAGATCTCGACACACATTGCCGCCATCGCGATCACGAAGCATCGGGCTGAGGACGAGATCAGACGACGCGGGCGTTAGGCCGCCGCCTCACGAGGGGCGCGTAACACGCGCCGTAATTCGGTCGAATTCGCGGCCGTCGTCTTGCGCTTTAACGCGCACAACGCATTTGCTATGCGCTTGCGCGGGCGCAGGACGCTTGCCATCATGGAGGCATGCGCACTGTCTTCGAGGCAGCGGGCGGCATCGACGGCCTGCGCCGTCTTGCGGCTGCCTGGCATCGTCGCGTGATGGCCGATGAAGTAGTCGGCCATGCGTTCAGCCACGGTTTCCATCCCCAGCACGTCGAACGTCTCGCCGCGTATTGGGCCGAGGCACTCGGTGGACCTGGCATGTATTCCGAGTCCTATGGCGACGAGAGCGCCGTCGTCAAGATCCACAGCGGCAACGGGGTGCACGATGAGATGGATCGCCGCGCCATCGCTTGCTTCGACCAGGCTCTGGCTGACATCGAGCTGGCCGGCGACTCTGCGCTGCGCCAAGTGCTGCACGACTACTTCGCTTGGGCGACAACGACAACCATGGCCCACTACCACCGGTCCGCTGACGATGTGCCTGACGGCCTCACCATTCCGCGCTGGTCATTGGACGGACTCCAGGAGTGATCGACAAATACCCGTCGCCGAATTGTTCTCCGACTTCGGATTTCAAACTGGCCCATCAACCCTTACCGGGCTGGCTGGCGTTCGCCCCGAACGTCGCCTTCCACGCCGTGGATAATCACGTGAGTCACTTCGCCCCGGTCGTTGGCGACGAATTCCATCTGTGAGTTGAGCACGCCCACGAAGACGTTTTCCGAAATCGCCTTCAAAGGAGACTTCGCGCCATCGCCGTAACTTATCTTCAAGACACCTTCCTCCACAGTGAAATCGAACTCCAGGATATCGGTGGCAAATCCGAGCGGCTTGGCCGGAAAATCGTAAGCTCCGGCGTAACGGCTGAGAATCTCGGGCGGGAGCTGGATTGTGGTCTGTTTCTCGTCGGACTTCTTTCCGATCAAATGCGCGCGGTCTCGTTCGTTTTCCGAACAAACGTATTCCAGCAATTCGGTATCGGCCGTATAAGTGGCCGCCAAGCGCGTGGTAAACGGCCGGGCGTAAATCTCGGGATCGCTGATGGTCATCTCCAGCTTCAGATGGCCGAAATCCGGACGCGTAAATCGCTCGATCATCTTCATTCGGTCGGTATGCGGATAGCCTCCACCGAGCCAGGTGCGCTCGTTATAGCCCGTGCTCTCCACTACCAGCGTGTCGCCCTCCCAATGTCCCACCGAGTAGCCCATAAACGCCGGGTTGGGATCTTTGGGCAGATCGCGGCCATCCAGAAATACCTGCCGGTATTCGAGGTCCTCCGCGAGAATCACCAGCAGACCGGGCGCCTGCACCAACTTCACCAGGCCGGCGACGATGAAACCCACGGGGAGGCATTGAATGCTCGGGCCGTCCTTGAGGTAGTTTTGGGACCGCTCGCGTCGCAGAGCGAGCGCCCACGGCTGAATATCGGAATCCTTGAGTTCGGCGATTCCGCCTCCCGCGGGAAGAAATGTCCACGAGCCGGACAGATCCGGATGGCCGCCGGGCGCGTTGCCGCCGGTGCCTACGGCACGGGGCGCGGGCGCGCCCAGATCGGGCTTGCCGTCCGAGGTGCGCGGAATACCCGCGGTGGGTTGGTGCAGCCATTGAGCGTTCAGCCATTGTCCCGCGAGCGACGCCGCGGCGACGGCAACCACAAACAGCAACTTCATTTCAGTAATAACTCAGCGTTTCAATCCCCGCGCCCGCTTTGAACGTCGATGTGATTTTGCCTTCCTTCAGATTCACTACCGAAACAGTGCCATCGCCGTGATTCGCCACCAGCAGAGTCCTGCCATCCGCGGAGACCGCGAAGCCCATGGGATCTTTGCCCACCGTGAGCACGGTTTGTTTACCGTGCGGGTCGTTCACATCGATAATATTGACGATCGGCGGATTTTCGCTGCACACCACGAGTTTCGATCCATCCGGCGTGAAATAGGGTTTGTATGCGCCCCGCGTTCCACCCTCCAGCGGAAGCTTGACGGTTACCGTGTCCTTTTTCGTGTCGATGACCAGCAGTTCCGGCGCTGCATTATCGGCCACGACCACGTAGTTTCCATCCGGCGAGGCGGCGATGCCCTGCGTCCCGTTGGGCGCCGGAATCCTGCCCACCATCTTGTTGGTTTTGAGGTCGAGCACGCTGACAAAAAGCCGGTCGTTTTTGTTGGCCACGTACAGCTTGCTTGCGTCGGGCAGCAAGGCGATCCAATGCCCGGTGCCTTCGATGTCGATGGCGGCCTTGATGGCGCGCGATTTGGTGTCGATCACCAGCACCTTGCGGCTCAAATCGCAAGTAACATAGATCGTATTCCCCGTTTTGTCGATTTGGATGCCGTGCGGCGCTTGATAGGGCGAAATATCGATGGTTGCCTCCAGCTTGCGGGCGGCCAGATCGACGATCGCGATGGTGTGACCGGGATTCGGATTGCGGCCATAAATTCCATCGCCGTAGACCGGAATATAGGCATATTTGTGGTCCGGAGAAATGGCGAAGTCGTGGGGCGCTACGCCTACCTCAATGCTGGAGATCTCCTTCAAGCCGGCGGCGTCGAAGAACCGCACCTGGCGGCCGATTTTGTCGATCATCATCAGCCCGGCCGAGCCGGTGGGACTGTTCTGATTGAGACTCGCGGCCGGGGCAAGCCCAGCCGAGGCGACCCAGAAGACCGCGGCCACTGTAGTCTTGCGCATGCGAAATCCCCTTTCAGGACGATTTTAATCCAACCCCAGGACGGGCGTGCAACGGTCCGGCCTCAATCGCGGGAGTGGGCCGGCTCAAGTTGCTCTGATTCCCGCGCCGCGGCGTCTATGCGATCCCGCCCCGCGTTGAACTCGCAGCCGAACAGCGCGATCAGTCCCAGCACGTACATCCAGAGCAGCAGCGCGAGCCCCGCGCCGACGCTTCCATACAGCACGTTGTAGTTGGTAACGTGGCGAAAGTACCAGCCCACGACGGCCGTGGCCGCCATCCAGAGAGACGTGGCTAAAATCGCGCCGGGGAGAACGCCCTCAAACGATTGTTTGCGATTCGGCCCCACGTAATATAGCAAAGCGGTGACGAACACAAACGCGCAAAAGGCGATGGCATAGCCGAGGATCTGCCCGGCCGCCAGAGCCCATTGATTCAGGTCTGTGTCCCGGCCAATCCACGGCAGCCAGAGCAACAACCGGCGCTCGAGCCACGCTCCGAAAATCACCAATGCGCAGGCCAGACACACGGGTACGAATGAGGCGAACACCAGTCCGATCGCGATGGCCCGCTCACGCAGGAAGGAACGGTCCGAGGAAATGTGATAAGCGAGATGAAACCCTCCCATCAAGCTCGCGATCGCGCTGGAAGCGGCCCATGCCGAAAGCGCTATGGCAATCACCAGCAGATAGTTCGGGCGCTGGCCATGCACCACGAATAAGTTCCGCATTACATCCTCGGTTCCCGGAGGAGCCACCTGATAGAGAAAGGATGAAATCATCCGCTCAGTGACTTGCGCGCGCAACACCACCAGCAGCGCGGCCACGGTCGTCAGCACGGGGAAAAACGAAAACAGCGCCGAGTACGCCACGCCCTTGGCGGATTCGAAGAAGTTATGGTCGTAAGCGCTCGCCGCGGCGAGCTTTATCAGCCGCCAGAACCTGCGCAGACGAGGCGTCATCTCCACCTCTACTGCCATTATGGCGCGGCCAGACGGCACGGCTTGGTCTTACCCCCCACTCACGGGCGTGCGGTAGACTGGCTGTTCATTGTGAGCGAGTTCACCGGCGAGCGGGTCATCCCAGGACAAGTCGACCAGGATTTGTGGGCCGAGCACATCGCCCGCTATGCCTTTGCAGCGCGATTTGCGAAGGGGAAGCGTGTGCTCGACGCAGGATGCGGGACGGGGTATGGAGCGGAGAATCTGGCCCGCGCGGGCGCGCGGGTAGTCGCGGTGGATATCGCGGCCGCGTGGCCGGCCGCGAGCGGCCAGGGTCCCGCTTATTGCCGGGCGTCTTATTGCCAAGCGTCGGTGGAGGCAATGCCCTTTCGCGATGCCAGCTTCGATCTGGTGGCGGCTTTCGAGGTCATTGAGCATTTGAGGGATTGGCGGGCGTTCCTGCTGGAAGCCAGGAGGGTGCTGGCGCCGCATGGATTGCTGCTGGTTTCGACGCCCAATCGTGTCTATTACGCGGAATCGAGGGAGCTCGAAGGACCCAATCCTTACCACGTGCACGAGTTCGATTTCGAGGAATTCCAGGCCGAGTTGTGCGCGGTCTTTCCGGCCGTGGAGGTGCTGTTGCAGAATCGCGTGGAGGCGTTTGCCTTCGGCGGCGCCACACAGGGCAGTGAAGCTGAGGGCGCCGAAGCTCAGGGTAATGACGCGCACTTTTTTATCGGGGTATGCGGGGGGAACGCGTTGCCGGACGAGCGGGCATTCGTCTTCGTGCCCAGGGCAGCGAATCTGCTGCGCGAGCGGGAGCGGCACATCCGCAAGCTCGAAGTGGAGTTGAGTCAGACCAAGGCCTGGCTGGACCAACAGATCGCGGAACATGCGCAGTTGCAGGCTCTGCATGGGGAATTGGAAGACCATCTGGAAGAGAAGAATCGATGGGCCTTGGAATTGGAGGGGAACTGGAGGGCGGCGCAGGAACGGATCGTGGAGTTGCAGGAAGCATTACGGGCTGAGCAAGCGGGGGCCGAAGAAATGGCTCGGGGCTACGAGCGGCAAGTTGCGGAGTTGGAGAAGGAGAACCGGGCGAAGACGGAATGGGCGATCGAGACAGAAACGCGCCTGACGGCGGAGTTGAAGGCCCGGGTGGAGCAGCATGCGGAGACCGTCCAGTTGCTGGATCGGGCGGAAGCGGTGGTGATCGAGCGGACCCAGTGGGCGCAGAAGCTGGATGAAGAATTGGGGCAAGCGAAGACGCAACTAGGGATGGCGCGCGAATCGCGGTGGGTGAAGCTCGGGCGGATGTTGGGGCTGGGTCCTAAGCTGTGAGCCGGTGGGTTCGCGCGGCGTGGAGGTTGGCGCGGGGATTGCCTTTGGCAGCGCTCGCGGCCGCGGTGCAGGTGTTTTCATTTGTCGCACTGATGGCCGTCGATGCGTTGGTACGGAAGGGAAAGCAAGTTGTCAGTTCTCAGTCGTCAGTTGTCAGCCGGAGGAACGCGAGCATTGTCATTCCTAACTGGAATGGGAAGGAGTTGCTGGAGAAGTATCTGCCCTCCGTGGTAAAGGCGATGGAGGCGCGGCTGGGAAGCGAGGCGATTGTCGTCGATAACGGCTCCACGGATGGGAGCGCGGAGTTTGTAGCGGACAAATTTCCGCAAGTGAAACTGTTGCGGCTGGATCACAACCTGGGATTTGGAGGGGGATCCAACGCCGGAGTGAAGGCGGCGCGCCATGACACCGTCGTGCTACTCAACAGCGATATGCGCGTCGAGGCGGATTTCCTGGCGCCGCTCCTGGATGGTTTTGCGGATCCGGACGTGTTCGCCGTGGCTTGCCAGATTTTCTTCTCCGACCCGGCGAGGATTCGGGAAGAGACCGGGTTGACGGAGGGCTGGTGGCAGCAGGGAGCGCTGCGCGTGCGCCATCGCGCCGACGATCAAGTTAACGAATTGTTTCCCTGTTTCTATGGCGGTGGGGGATCGTGCGCGTTCGATCGGCAGAAATTTTTGGAATTGGGCGGATTCGACTCGTTATACGAGCCGTTTTATCTGGAAGACACCGATTTAGGGTATCGGGCGTGGAAGCGGGGATGGAAGGTGCTGTATCAACCCGCGAGCGTGGTCTATCACGAGCATCGGGGAACCATTGGAAGGAAGTTCCGTGACGAATATATCCAGGCAGTTTTAAAGAAAAATTACATTTTATTTGCTTGGAAAAATATTCACGATTTCAGGATGCTCGTCTCGCATTTCTTTTTCGTGTGGGCGAACGCGACACTGAGCTGGTTATTTGGGGACTCGCCGGAGCGGGCGAATTTCGAGGCCATTGTGCGCGCGGGACGCGCGCTCCCACAGTCGCTGGCAGCGAGGACCAGGGCCAGAGAGCAGGCGGTGGTGGGGGATCGGGAGGCGTTCACAAGGCCGCTCGGAGGGTATTTTAAGGACCGCGAGGCCTCCGCCACCGGAGGCCGGAGGCTGAGCGTCTTATTTGTATCTCCGTATCCGATTTGTCCACCGGTACATGGCGGAGGGGTGTTCATGCATCGGACCGTGACGGAGTTGGCCCGATCGTGCGATCTGCATCTCATTGTCCTGCTGGATTTCGCGAAAGAGCGAACGGCGCATGAGGAGCTGGACCGGATTTGCGGTTCGACCGAGTATATTGTGCGGATGGAGGGGCGGCAGAAGGCATTCGGATCGATGGAGCCGCACGCGGCCAGGGAATTCCGGAACCGGGATCTGGCGTGGCTGATTCACCGGCAGATATATTTGAAGCGCGTGGATGTATTGCAGCTTGAATATATCGTTATGGCGCAATATGCGGGGCAATTCCGGACTATTCCAAGTATCGTGTTTGAGCACGACATTTATTTCCAATCGATCGCGCGGCGGCTGCCGTTCATGACCGGCGTGAGCGAAAGAATTCAGGCGCGCTGGGAGTATTTACGCGCGCTGCGATATGAGCTGCGAATGCTGCGGAAAGTGGACCGGGTGCAGGTGTGCAGCCGGGAGCAGGCGGAATATCTGACTTCGTTTTTGCCGGAGTTGCGGGGGCGTATCGATGATGAATATCGCGCGGGGGTCGATATGTCCTTATATGAATTTCGCGCGGAGGGGCGAGAGCCGTTCACCATGCTGTTCTTGGGAAGCTTCCGGCATGCACCCAACCAGGAGGCTCTGAACTGGTTTGTAAGGCACGTGCTGCCGCGGGTGCGGGCGCGGGAGCCGCGGGCGAAGCTGGTGGTGATTGGGGCGGAGCCGCCGCCCCGACATGCGCTGCCGGACGACACGGGCGTAGAGTTGAGGGGCTTTGTGGAGGACGTGCGTGAGCCTTTGGGCCGATATGCCGTGTTTGTGTGTCCAATCCTGAGCGGCAGCGGAGTGCGGGTGAAGCTGCTCGAGGCGTTCGCGGCGGGGATTCCCGTCGTTTCCACGCGGCTCGGAGCGGAGGGACTGACGGCCCAGGATGGACACATTTGCGCGCTGGCCGACGATGCGGAGGAATTTGCTTCGCGCGTCGTGGAACTGTTGACAGACCCGCTACGGGCCCAACAATTGGCGAAGCGGGCGAGAGAAGACGTTTCCGCGAGGAGGGATGTGAAGGGAATGACGGAGAGGTTGGTGGAGGGGTATTGGAAAGAGGTGAACGCACGTGCCCGGAGGGCTAGTCCGGAACGCAAAGCGTCCAGTGCATAATAGAGTTGCGCGCTGCAACTTCGAAATTGACATATCTGATTTAAGATTTTCTTTGCGTCCTTTGCGCCTTTGCGTGAAAATTCTTTTTTCTCTCTTGCAAAGGCGCAAAGATCGCAAAGAAAAAAACCGTCTTTACCTAAGCGGTATTCTGGCTTGGAGCAACTGAGAACGAGACTCCAAAGGGGACAGTGGATGTCGCCGTCCGCGTCCAGCGCACTCTCGGACGGGCCAAATCACGGCTGGGTGACCGCGGGCTCGCTACAATGGACAAAAATCCTTCTCTCATGACTATTCTTGGAATCGGCGGTCTGCTAAGCGACGCAGCCTGCGCGATCTTAAAATCGGGCGAATTGAAAGCCGCCGTGGAAGAACCGAAAGTGACGCGCGGCTTCCATCCCGGCCAAATGCCCGAGGGCTCCATCGAGGAATGCTTGCGGCTGGCCGGAGCCACGCGCGCGGAAATCGGCTGCGTGGCTGTGGTGCGGCCTTTTGCGCGTGGGCCCGAATCCATTTTTCATCTCGCGCTGCGCCGCCAGTTTCCAAATGCCGAGGTAGTGGTGGTGGAGCATCATCAGGCTCACGCGGCTTCGGCGTTTTTCGCGTCTCCTTTTGACGACGCGACCGTCTTGACTCTCGACCACTCCGGCGATTTCCGCTGCGGCGCGCTCTGGCGGGCCGACGGCAATCAGATTCAGGTGGAAAAGGAGTGGTATTATCCGGACTCGCTCGGACGGCTTTACGGCGCGGTCACCGAATTTCTCGGATTCCACGCCCGCGCCGACGAGCATAAGGTGCAGTGGCTCTCCGCCTCCGGCGACGACCACCTGGTTCCTCTCTTCCGTGAGATGGTTTCGTCTTCAGCGCGCCTCGACCCCTCCTTCTTCAGCGGCGGCGGACAGCCGGGCGTTGCATTCAGCCCCAAATTCCACGAGCGAATTGGATCGGCAAGCGCCGCATCTATCGCCCGCGGGCTTCAGGAGGCCATCGAAGAAACGGTGCTGGAGATGGCGGGCGAGGGCGAGAATCTCTGCCTGGCAGGCGGTCTGTTTTTCAACGCGCTGCTGATTCAACGTCTGGAGTGCAGCGGAAGATGGAAAAACGTGTTCGTGCAAGCGGCGGCCGGCAACGCCGGCGGCGCACTGGGCGCCGTCTTTCACGTCTGGCATCAGATGCGGCGCAACCCGAGAAAACCAGGCCGCTCGTCTCTTCTGCTCGGCCCCAGCTACGACGCCGCTGAGATCAAGAAAGTGCTGGAGAACTGCAAGCTGCGCTTTCAATACTTGCGCTCCACGGCTGAGTTGCTTTCGAGCGCCGTGCGCCTTTTGGGCGAACAGAAAATCCTGGCGTGGATGCAAGGACGCATGGAATTCGGTCCGCGCGCGCTGGGCAACCGCAGCATTCTCGCCTCGCCTCTGGATCCCTATTCCACGGAGAACCTGAACATCTACATCAAGCATCGCGAGCCTTTCCGCAAATTCGCCGCTTCCGCGCCCGCGGAGCTCGCAGGCCGCTACTTCGAAGTGGGATCGAACGCGCGCAACCTGGCCACCGTCGGCCGCGTTCGCCCGGAACATCGCAAGACCTTCGAATCGGCTATCCTGGGGCGCGATCTGGTGCGCGTCCACACCGTAGAAGAAGCCGAAAACCCGCTCTATCACCGGCTTCTGCTCGAAGCCGGCAACGCCACAGGCCTTCCCGTGCTCTACAACACCAGCTTCAATCTGTTCGGCGATCCGCTGGTTTCCACGCCCCGCGACGCGGTGCGCAGCTTCTATTCCTCGGGCATCGACGCGCTGTTCGCCGGCAATTTCCTTCTGGAAAAATAACAGGCGTGGCCGTCATTTCAGCAGCCTACCCGCGGCGACCACGACCAACAAGGCCGCTAGCATCAGCCAACTCCAGCGATTGGCGAAATTGAATGTATAGCCGACACCGAACCGCTTCGCCACGAACACGGCGGGATCGGCGGGATTGAAATAGAAGATTCCCAATTTCCAGCAGGCGTCCGGCGTGCGGTCACCGGCGGGCGTGGCCGCCGCGCGGCGCAGCGCGCGGATCATCAGAACGAGGTAAACCGCGACGATGGCCAACAAGACGCCTGCCAGCCAATTCGCCCTGCCTGAAGCCACCAGCGCCAGCCAGGCTAGGGCAGCCACCCAGTAGCCGGTGACGACGATTAGTTGCACCGTAAGCCGCCGGAAACGGCGTCCTTCGGCGGTAGACGCGCGCCGCGACCGATGCAAGATGGCCCACGCCATCAGCATGAACAGCAGACTGACGGCCGCGCTGATGGCGAGCCAGCCATAAACGGACTCCTGAGTCCGCGAGATCCAACGGTCCGGCCCGCGCAAGCTCCAATGAACGGGGATCTGGGAGGGCAGCCGGTCCCAGTGACTCGATGCCCAGATCGCCAGTGCGCCCAGCGAGGCAGCCGGAACAAGCGCGGCGACGATTCCGCCCGGAAACTTTTCGCTCGGCGCGGCCAGATCCGCCTCAACGAGCCGGTTGGGAGGCGCCGCGTGTTCCAGAGTCCGTCGATGCGCTATCGCGAGGGCCATAGTGAAACCCGCGACCTGCAGAAGTTCCCATTCCATGTAGCCTGTGGCGAGTGCGAGGCCGATCGCGATCGCCGCCGAGACGGCGACAAAAAGCCGGAACCGGCCCACAATCCGGCGCGCCTCAGGCGTTTGCCGGAATGCGGGATTGATGGTCACGCCAAAGAGAAAATCCGGCCGCGTCACATTCGGTAGAAAAAGAACCAATACCGTCACCGCGAGCAGAACGATAGCGGATGAGACAAGCATCTTTAAAAGAAACGCGCGCACAACGGACTCGCCCTGTGCGCTATGCGCCCTCCAATAGCTCCGCCAGCCGGCGCAGCTCACGCGCGATGCGGCCTGGCGGGAATCCCCGCGCCTGGACTTCCGCGACGATTTCGCGCAAACGCCGCCGGAAATCCGCCGAAACTTCCGGCTGCGGCGCGCGCGGAGTTTTTCGCGAAACCACCTTCGCGCCGGTGCGCCGCGCAATCTCCAGCCACCCCTCGGCAGCCAGCGTGCGATACGCTTCCGCCACGGTATTGAAGTGGACACCTAGGTCGATGGCCAACCGGCGCACGGGCGGCAGAAAATCGCCCGGTTTTAAATCGCCGTCCACCAAAAGAATCCGCAATCCATCCACGATCTGGCGGTAGACCGGAACCGGGGAGGAGAGATCGATGCGCAGAGTCATTTTGTACTGTGTACGTATACAGCATACAATATGAAGCGCACAGGCGCAAGTCCGTTGTGCGTGGATCGAATGAAAGCCCGGAGGAAAGCAAACGGGCAGCAGCAAGCTATCAGCCATCAGTTTCAAGCAACCAAGCTGAGAGCTGATCGCTGACGGCTGATAGCTTCCTCCCGTGAATCGTTTGCCTGGCATCCATCATCATGAAATGGTGACTGAACCCACGCCCGCGCCGGACGGCGCCATCTCATCCCCGGCCCTCGATCAACTGTTTCGCGAGGCTCGAACGTTAAGGCATTGGATTCCCCCATCCATTCCCTTGGAATTGCTCAAGGAGATCTACGATCTGGCGCGCCTGGGGCCGACAAGCTCGAACTGCTGTCCCGCCCGGTTCCTGTTTCTGGTCACTTCCGAGGCTAAGGAGCGGCTGGTTCCAGCGCTTTCGCCGGGCAATGTGGATAAGACGCGAACCGCGCCGGTGACGGTCGTAATTGCATGGGATTCTCTGTTCTACGAAAAGTTTCCGTTCCTTACTTCCGGCAGGGAAGCTCCCGACGCGTGGGCGGCCAATCCTGAACGGGCGCATGAAACGGCTTTTCGTAACGGCTCGCTTCAAGGCGCGTACTTCATTCTGGCCGCCAGGGCGATGGGCTTGGACTGCGGACCGATGTCCGGCTTCAACGCGAAAAAGGTCAACGCCGAATTCTTTCCGGACGGAAGATGGAGGGCGAATTTCTTGTGCAATCTCGGCTACGGCGACCGGACGAAGTTATTTCCGCGCCAGCCCCGACTGCCATTCGAGGACGCCTGCCAGTTACTGTAGCGGGCGCGGCCCCGCCGTCGAAAAGGGAGGTTACGCCAAAGGGCTTCTCGCCCTTTTCAAAAAGCAGCGGCAATTCGAAAACTTCTGATCACCGGCCGGGTTTCAATAGGCAGGGAACGCAAGAAACCCACGGCTGCAGCCGGGGTTGACGGCCCCTAATTTCCAGCCTTAGGAGTGAAAAGCATGTCTCGAATGATGCACAGTATTTGTGTCTTTACACTGTCGGCCGCGGGCGCGTTCGCGCAAACGGCGACAACTTCGCCGGTAGTGACGTACACAACAGGCATGACCGGAGTTGCTGATGGGCAAACCGCCCGGTTGAACGTCCTCAACCCTGGAGTACAGCCGCCGGCTATTGGCCCGGTATGTTCTGCGGTAATCTCGTTTCTGGATAGCGGCGGGAATGTCTTAAAAACCACCACTGTAAGCGTCGCGCCGGGCACCGCCGCAGCTCCCTTCGACATCACCGCCGCCGATTTGAGCATTGCGGCTGGCACCCGTGAAGAGATTCGAGCCACCATCACGATCCCTGCTATCGTTCCGGTGTCGACAAGCGGCGCCTCCACCAGCCCTACCCCTTCTTGCAAGCTGATCGGGACGGTCGAGATCTTCGATTCGGTTACGCGCCGAACCGAATCGCAACTCGGCGGTTTTCACGAAGTGCCGAGCGCACCGGTCAGCACCAGCAATTGAGACACGCCGGCGCTTTTGGTGGGAGCAAGCTTCAGCTTGCAACCTGGGTTTCAGCCCAGGCTGGAAAGCCGGACCGCGGCCAGAATCGGCCGCCCTGCACGCGGGCACTGCCGGCGGTCTGTGCGTATCAGATGGGCGCGTCTCAATCGATTGCCCTCTTCATCGCGGGCGGCGTTGGCGCTGTGGGCGCGAGCGCCGTCTGGACTTCAAGTGCAGCAAGGGTGAGTATTATGCAAACCCATTATTTAACCGCCGCCGGCTGTTACATAATTTGTACCGCGCGGATGGTTTCGGCTGGGTTTATCCACCCGAGTGTCGTAGATCAACTGATCGAACGAGCGATCTTTCAGATATTGGTCGAGACCCCACCGCTCCACCTGCGCCAGCACTTCATCAAACTCCCGCCGTTCGATAGAACGGTACACAAACCTTTCGCCGCGGGTGAATCGGCTGAAATCCCATGGCCGATCCGCAAAGTCCGGAGGAATCGAATGCCGCCACAGGGGCAGGTATTTCTCCAGGTCGGCCTGAAGAATCCGCTCGGCGCGATCCAGCGCGCGGAGATAGCCCCGGACTCCCGCTTGCGGCGCTGCACGCGGAACCCACCACAAAGTCTTGAACTCATCGGCGATGATTTCACGCAGGCCCAGTTGCTTCGCCATGTCGATCTGCGGCGGCAGCAGACTGGCCGCTTCGACCTCGCGGTCGAGCAGGGCCCGGAGCCGCGCCCCAAAACCGCCAACGTTGACGGTTTTGATCCGTTCGAGCGCCATGTACTGTTCAAGCCGGTAGGGCACGTTGAAATGACTGCCCGCGCGCATGCCCACGGCGATAGAGACGTCAGCCAAATCTTCCGGAATTCGGACCTTCGAATCGGGACGAACGAAGATGGCCCAAGGCGAGATTCCGTAGCAATCCGGGACGATAAGACCCATTCCGGCGCTGGCGTTGGTGATCGTTCCCCACGCGCAGGCGCATTGGATCACTCCATCGCCGACAGCCTTATCTTGCGGGCGGTTGAAGTAATCCATCCCTTTCCAGCTCGACTGAGTGCCATGGAACGTCTTCCGGTCGAAATCGACGTGGATGCCTTCGGCGGCGAAGAAGCCCTCTTCGCGCGCGACGAAGTCATTAAGCCCCATTCCTTTGGGGGCGACTTTGATGGAGAGCAATCTCTGAGCATCCGGCATCAGCCGAATTCTATCACCAGCTTGCATTTCCATGTATCAGGCCACGACTTCAGTGCCGACACCAGCGGCAGGCTGGTGATCGAACCCAACGAAGAGATGAGGAAGGGGCCCATGAGTCCGGTAACCGCGACATGAGATATACTTCGGCAGTTGGGAGGTGCCCTTGAGGATAACAATGACGAGAATCGTTCTTAGCGGGATCGCCCTTTCCACGGCGATCTGCCGGGCGCAGCAGCCTTGCGAGAATCTCACCAAGCTCTCGCTGGCAAACATCTCCATCACGGTGGCCACGCCGGTTGCGGCGGGATCGTTCAACTTACCGGGAGGTAGAAGCGGGGCGGCTCCGGCGAATGTGCCCGCGTTTTGCCGCGTCGCGGGCGTGATCACGCCGGAAATCAAATTCGAATTGTGGATGCCCGCTCAATGGAACCACAAATTCATGGAGGTGGGCAACGGCGGATTGGCCGGCACGGTCAACTACGCCGCCATGGTTGATCGACTGCTCCGCGGCGATGCCTCCAGCAGCACCGACACGGGCCACACCGCCGACAGCGACGGGCATTGGGCGCAAGGGCATATGGAGCGCGTGATCGACTTCGCCTTTCGCGCGGTGCACGCCACGGCGCAGGCAGATAAGGCGATCATCCGCGCGTTTTACGGCGCCGCGCCGGAGCGATCCTATTTCAGCGGCTGCTCGCAGGGTGGGCAGGAGGCGCTAACGGAGGCCCAGCGCTATCCCGAGGATTTCGACGGCATCATCGCGGGCGACCCTGCGAATTTCTGGACCCACCTGTACATGGGCGGGCATCTGTGGATCACACAGATCATGCAGAGCGGCTACATTCCCGCGGCGAAAACGCAGATCCTGGGTGACGCGGTGGTTAAAGCCTGCGACGCGATCGACGGAATCAAGGATGGAATTTTGAACGATCCTCGCAAGTGTCATTTCGATCCTTCCGCACTGCTGTGCAAAGCGGGCGATGCGCCGGATTGCCTCACGGCGGCGCAGGTGGAATCGGTTCGCAAGATTTATCAAGGCGCGCGCACTGCCGAGGGCGACCAGATTTTCCCCGGAATCCTACCGGGCGGCGAAGCCGGGCGGGGTGGCTGGAGCACGTGGATCACCGGCGCGGACCGCGGTGGCGGCTCGCATACCACCCTCGGCATGCCGTTCCTCAGATTCGTCGCGTTCGAGAATCCGGATTGGGATTATCGCTCCTTCCGCTGGGACCGCCAGGAGGGAATCGACAGTGACGTCGAGTTCATCGATCAGAAGCTGGGACCGCTTTTCAACAATGTGAATCCGGACTTGTCGGCGTTTCGCGCGCACGGCGGCAAATTGATTCAATATCACGGCTACAGCGATCCCGACATTTCACCGCTCAACAGCATCGATTACTACGAAAGCGTGGTGCGATTCAGCGCGCGTGGCGGGGCTAGCGGGTTGGCGGACACCAAGCGCTTTTACAGGCTCTTCATGGTTCCCGGAATGTATCACTGCAACGGAGGACCGGGACCGAACACATTCGACGCGGTGAAAGCTTTGGAGGATTGGGTGGAGCGCGGCGCGGCGCCCGAGCGGATTGTCGCCGCTCATTCCACCAACGGAACGGTGGACCGCTCGCGGCCCCTGTGCCCGTTTCCGCAAGAGGCGCAATGGAAAGGCTCCGGCACCACGGATCGGGCGGAGAATTTCATCTGCGCGCTCCCCTAGAGTACCTACGGTCGCGCCGACGGTAAACGGCCCGTATCAGGGCACGAGCCCAGAGGCTGTCGGAGTGAGGTTCTCGCAAAGCAGGGTGGCCAGTCCGGGACTGGTCGATTCGGGAAGAGAACTTAGGTTTCGCGTCGTTGTACGATGCCTGTAGCCGTGGCGGCGGCAGCTAAGACCGAAGCGTCAATGGTGCGTGACAGCCCGTCGCAAA
>DATDGT010000302.1:0-10823 GCA_036521975.1 Bryobacteraceae bacterium | reverse complement strand
TCATAAGGTTGAGTCTCCTGAAGTTGAATTGGTTCTTGGATCGAACCCAATTCAACCTATCAGGGACTCAGCCTCTCGCCGGCCACGCAGCCGCTGCGCCGGCCAGCAAGTTAACCCCCTAATTTGGACAGCAGTGATCGCCGAGGTATTTCTACGCGGACACACTCAGCCCTTGTAGTGGCGCAAATTCCCGCGCCCTGAAACGCTTCCACACGGGTTTCATCCCCTTTAGCAGGAGATGGCTGAAATGAAAGCTAAGACTTTTTTATTTACTCTATTATTTGGAGCCGCCACAGTCGCCCCGGCGTTAGCCGCGGACGACGCGCGCGAACGCGCCGATAAGCGCATTCGCGATTCGGCGTCAGTGCTGCAGGAGATTATAGGTGTCGGGGGTGATAAAGGCATTCCCCGCGACCTGATTGAAAAAGCGCAATGCATTGGCGTGATTCCCAACCTGAAACGCGCCGGATTCATCGTGGGCGCCAAATACGGCAAGGGCGTCGTGACCTGCCGCCTGGCGGCTGGTGGATGGAGTGCGCCTGAGATCGTGCAGGTTGAAGGCGGCAACATCGGACTCCAGATCGGCGCCGGTGAAACCGATTTCGTTTTTGCGGTGATGAACCGTCGCGGCATGGACCGGTTGATGTCCGATAAATTTACGGTCGGTGGTGACGCGGCCGTAATGGCGGGCCCGGTGGGGCGTGAGACCACTGCGCAGACGGATGCGGTGGCGAAAGCTGAGATCATTTCCTGGTCTCGGGCGCACGGAGTCTTCGCGGGCGTGACGCTCGACGGTGCTACTCTGGCCCCGGACAAGGACGATAATCACGCGCTCTATGGCCCGGACGCGGGGGCGCATGAAATCCTGATGGGGACGGCAAGGCCTACAGCCGCGGCTCAGCCGCTGTTTGAGAACCTGCGCGCGTTTCCTCCGCGCGGCTAATATTTACGGGAGCGGGCGCTTGGGGCGGAAGTTCGCCAGTGACCGCTCCCTAACGGTCGCGGCTCCGAATCCGGGTGTAGTGGCGCAAATTCCCGCGCCCTGAAACACCTCCACATGGGCCTAATCTCCTGTGTAGGAGGTCTGATATGAAAATTAAGACCTGTTTATTTGCAATACTATTTGGAGCCGCCGCGATCGTCCCGGCGTTGGCAAGTGACAGCGGCGCCCGAGGACGGGCCGATAAGCGCATCAGCGCTTCGGCGACGGTACTGCAGGAGGCTCTGAATTCTGGTGATAAAGGCCCTCCGCGCGACCTTATCGGAAAGGCGCAATGCGTTGGGGTGATTCCCAGCCTGAAAAACGGCGGATTCATCGTGGGCGGTAAGTATGGAAAGGGCGTAGTAACGTGCCGCCTTCCAGCCGGTGGATGGAGCGCTCCTGAGATTGTGCGCATTGAAGGCGGCAATATCGGGCTCCAGATCGGCGGCGGCGCAACCGATTTCGTTTTCGCGGTGATGAACCAGGGCGGCATGGACAAGTTGATGTCCGATAAATTCACCATAGGCGCTGAGGCGGGCGCAATGGCGGGCCCGGTGGGGGGTTCGACGAGTGCCCAAACCGACGCGGCTCTCCACGCCCAGATTCTTTCCTGGTCGCGGGCGAAGGGAGTTTACGCGGGCGTGACCCTCAACGGTGCTACTCTGCGCCCCGATGAGGACGACAATCGCGCGCTCTATGGCGCGAACATGGGGGCGCGTGAAATCCTCGGGGGGACGGCAAAGCCCACAGCCGCGGCTCAGCCGCTGTTTGACGTCCTGCGCCCGTTTCCTTCACGAGGTTAATATCGACAGGAGCAGGAGCTAGATTCAGTTCGCCAGTAACCGTTCCCTCGCGGTCGTGGCTCCGAAATAGGATGTTTGCGAAAGGCATTCATGCCGAGCCGCGACCGCAGGGAGCGTTTGCCGAACCTGCTCACTCACACGCGGAAGCGCTCGTCGATTGCGACTTGATAACCGCTTGCCAACCGGTTGCTCTCGTTGGCCATCCCTACTACCGCCATCAACTCGGCGAACTGTGCCTCGGTCATGCCGGCTTTAAGCGCCGCCGCGGTGTGCGAGGCGACGCAATAGCCACACTGGTTGGTGACGCTGACCGCCAGATACACCATTTCCTTGGTGAGTGCATCCAGAGCGCCTGGAGCCATGATCTGCTTGATCGACTCCCAGGTCCGGCGTAGCGCGACGGGATCGTGGGCGAGAGCTTTCCAGAAGTTATTGATGTAGTCGGTCTGGCGCGTGGCCATGATGTCGTCATAAACCGCCCGCACTTCCGGACTAGCGTCGGTGTATTCGATGAGACCGAAGGTAGCCATTTTCAGTTACGGGCCATTTCAGTTACGGCTCGTCGCGGGTTCAGTGCGGCCGGCCAGCGGCTTCACCACTCCGTGCCCGCAAACTCCCACGCCGGTGTTGAGCAGAGCGTTCAAGAAGTTGTACAGCACCGCATAAACGGTTTGTTCGGTGACCGGGGCTTTGTTGGGCAGGCGAAAACTGACGGGAAGCTCCTTATTGATTTGCAGGCGGACGGAATGCGGCAAAGCGCGGCCGCTGCGGTCCCGGCTGTTGGCTAGGAGAATCGGCGTCTGCAACACGGCGCCACTCGTGCCGTCCACATAAAATTGGCAGCGGGAAAACCAACCCAGATTGCCCGGGTCGGCAGCATCGAACAGCAGCAGGGGCGCCTGGCATCCTTCCACGCTCAATTCCAACAAGACCCGCCGGCTCTGATCCTGCAGCTTGAATTCGAAGCCGGCTTGACGCGCCACGTTCTCCAGGGATTCGGCGTCGAGCTCGAGCAACATCAGTTTGTGACGGCCCGCCTGCAAAATCTGCATTCGTGAACCATTGTAGCGGACAAGGAGACAGGAGTCAGGAGTCAGGAGTCAGGAGCGGGATGTGGACGGTATTATGAGGTGTTGGATGCTCTGGTCCTTTTCGATATCGACGGCACGCTGTTGAGGCGCGCGGGGCCGCATCACCGTCAGGCTCTGGTCGAAGCCGTGCGGCGAGCCACCGGAATGGAAACCACCACCGAAGGGATTCCCGTGCAAGGGATGCTGGATCGCGACATCCTCACGGCGATGCTTGTGGCCGCGGGAGCTTCGCGCCGTTTGATCGGCGAAAAAATGGCCGAGATGGTCGCCATCGCGCAAGCCGTCTACGTGCGCCGCTGCCCCGATCTCCGCTGCAAAGTTTGCCCCGGCGCACGCATGCTGCTCTATCGGCTTGCCCGCCGTGGGGTTCCGGCGGGGTTGGTCAGCGGCAATCTCACGCGCATCGGCTGGAAGAAAATGGAGCGCGCCGGTTTGCGCCGCTATTTGCGTTTCGGGGCTTTCGCCGAGCGGGCGAAAGACCGCGCGGGCTTGGTGCGCCTGGCCATCCGGCACGCGCGGCAGGAGGGTTGGATTGGGCGGGGCTCGCCGGTGACGCTGATCGGCGATCATCCCAACGATATTCGTGCGGCGCGCGAAAACGGCGTCCGCGCCATCGCTGTGGCCACGGGGTTGGCCACCGTCGAAGATCTCGCCGCGCACGCTCCCGACCTTCTGGTTCCGGATCTGCGCGCGGTCTCGGTCGAGATGTTGGTCGCATGAGCGAATCGCAATCCTTCGCCGTCAAGCGCGCGCAAGTCGAGTTTCACAACTTCGCCTCGCTGGGCGAACCGGAGCGCAATCTCGCCATTTACGCGGAGGAAAACGTCCGCCGCGCCACGGTCATCCGCAACCACCGCGAGTTCATCGGCGAGATGACGCCGTTCCTGGAAATCGGCGCCAATGCGGGGCATACCAGCTATATGCTGGCGAATGAATTCGGCGCGGCCGGTTTCGCGTTGGATCTTTCCGCCGATTCTCTCCGTCATGGCCGCGCGTTAATGAACGCCTGGGGCCTGGAACGCGCTCCCCGGCGAATCGCGGGCGACGCGGCGAATCTTCCTTTCATGGATTCATCGCTGCGCCTGGTATGCGCTTTCCAGATGCTGAGCCAGTTCATGGATATCGAAAGCGTATTCCGTGAAGTGGCGCGCGTGCTCGCGCCCGGAGGCGTTTTCCTGTTCGCCGAAGAGCCTCTCCGCCGCAAGCTTTCGGCGCGCCTCTACCGCTGCCCCTACTACGACACCATGAAACCGTGGGAGCGCAAGCTCTACGATTGGGGTCTGCTGGGGTTCCTGGTGCGCGATGTGATCGGCGCGGGTCAAGAGGAAAGCTTCGGGATTCGTCAGAACCACACCATGGGGCTGGCCGAATGGGACGCGCTTGCGCGAAAATATTTCGCCGCCCGGGAATACGAGATTTTCGTTCCGCAACGAGGATTCGCCGAGCGAGCGATGAAATTCGCAGCCCGTTCCGAATGGCGCGCCGCTCGCTGGCTGGGAGGAACGCTGGCCGCCGTCTGCCGCAAGGCGGGCGCGGCGTCCGATCCAGCAACCCCACGCTCTTTCGACCGCTTCGAGCAGCTTCTGCGCTGCCCCGATTGTCATGCGGCCCTGGTGCGCGGAGAAGACGATGCTCTCGAATGCCTGGGATGTGGGTTTCGCGCCGTGAACGAAGGCGAAGTTTATAATCTGTTGCCCTCGCTAGAGCGCAATGAATTGTACCCTGGCGAGCGCGGCGATATCATCGATTTTTCCCTGCCTTCTCACGCGCGGCAGTTGCTCGAAGGATGGTACGAGCTGGAGGGGGTTTTCGGAAACAAGTATCGCTGGATCGGCGCGCGCGCCGCGGCGAAATTGCGGCGTGTCGCGGGCGGTCCGCAGCGGCTGCGGATTCGCGGCCATGCCTCGGCGCAAGGCGTGCCCGGGGAAGTGCGCGCACGCGTGAATGGATCGACTGCGGGGGCGTGGAGACTGGACCGCCCCGGTCTATTCATATTAGAGGCGGACGTTCCCGAAACCAGCGAATATCTGGTGGAAATCGAAGCCTCGCCCACATGGACCGTCCCCACCGACGACCGCGTCCTATCGGTGAATCTCAGCATGATCCGGCTGGTGGGCAGATAGACAGCGCACAGGAGCGTGCTGCCATGGCCGTCGGTCGTATAATGTAGGTACTTATCGCCGTATCCACGGCCTGCCGGGATCAAGCGCACAGCGAATGCGTTGTGCGCGTAAAGAAACGCGCCTACGATGCATTGGGCCGACAAAGTCGCAGACTCTCTTATGGCGCAGTACCCCTCGCGCGAGGAATTTCACTTTGCTTCCGGGACGACGCCATCCGGACCCGTGCATTGCGGGAATCTCCGCGACATCCTGACAAACTGGTTCGTTGCGGAATGTCTGATACAACGCGGACGTCGGGTTCGACTCATCCATTCCTGGGATGACTACGACAGGTTTCGAAAGGTTCCGAAGGGCGTTCCTCCAGATTACGAACAGCATCTGGGCAAGCCGGTTGCGGATGTTCCCGATCCGTGGGGTGAGTACAGTTCATACGCTGAGCGCTACGAAAAGATCTTTGAGCGGTCTCTTCCCGCACTGGGGATTACCCTCGACTACCGTTATCAAGCTGCGATGTATCGCTCGCGCCAATACAATTCCGCGATCATCGAGGCCATCGGGCGGCGATACGAAATCTACGACATAATCTCAAGTTTCCGGACGCAAAAGGGTGACCGCGACGAGCGCGAACTGTACTATCCCGTCGAGGTTTACTGCCCCGTTTGCCACCGAGATACCACGCGCCTGTTGGAGTTCAACGAAACCACGCTGGACTTCCATTACCGCTGTAAGTGCGGACACGAAGGGTCGGGTAACGCTCGGACGGCTGATAATCTGAAGCTCCCGTGGAAGGTGGATTGGGCGATGCGGTGGCGGCATGAGGACATTATCTTCGAGCCCGGAGGCAAGGACCACGGCACCGCCGGTGGCAGCTATGAGGTGTCGAGTCGGATCGCTCGCGAGGTATTTGGCAAAGAGCCACCGGTTTTTCAAGTGTATGAGTTCGTCGGCATTAAGGGGCTGTCTGGAAAAATGAGCGGCTCTGTGGGAACCGTTATTACGCTTGAGGAAGCCTTGGCAATCTATCAACCAGAGATTCTGCTATGGATGTTTTCGCGAATGGCTCCCAACAGAGCCTTTGATCTTGTGCTCGACCGCCAGATCTTTCAAATATACGACGAATTCGATCGCGCGGCCGCGGGTACTGACGGGATTGAGGCTGACCTGAAGGCAATCGAGCTTTCGCGTGTCGCAGGACGATCCGTACGCCCCATCCCGTTTCGCCAACTCGCCAGCTTCTCGGGCATCGTTCGAGGGAACCGGAAAGCGATGGCCGACATATTTCGGCGTCTAGGCACGCCTTACAGCCCACCGGAATTCGCGGAACGCCTTGAGAAGGCCGAAAACTGGCTTCGAACATGGGCGCCGGAAGAGGACGTACGGCTGTCGGAATCCAAGCGGGTTGAGTACTTTACATGCCTGCCTGCCGATCGAAAGGCGTGGATCAATGCCCTCAAGGAATGGGTTTCCAGCGAGCGCGAGATTACGGTGGAAACCGCCAATCAGCGACTCTATGATATTCCCCAGTCAACGAATGGGGCATCTGGCGATCAGCGTAGATTGCAGAAGACGTTCTTCACGGATATCTACCAGCTTCTGTTTGCCAGAGACAGCGGGCCCCGGCTTGCAACATTTCTCGCTGCCGTGCCTAAGGAGGACTATCTGTCCCTGATCGACTTTACCGCCGTCGCGGCATAATCTACTCGCGCGCCACTGTGATATAGTTTCAGGAACCGGGAGGTTACCATGAGGCGCGTCACCATGTTGGGCTTATTGTTGGCCGCGGGCGCTTGGGCGCAAGCGGGCAAGGATCTGGGTTGGGCGTATCCCGTTCCCGATCCCAACCCTCCAGGGGCCGGCGCGAACAACACGCCGAAGCAGATTCCGGGGAGCTCCAAATCCTTCACGCAGGCGCAGATCGACGATCAATTCAACCCGCCGGATTGGTTCCCCAATGAACATGCGCCGCTGCCCACCGTGGTGCAGAAGGGAATTCAGGCGCAGGCGTGCGGCTCCTGCCATTTGATGAGCGGTATGGGGCATCCTGAATCAGCCACGCTGGCGGGCCTGCCCGTCGCCTACATGCTGCGCCAGATGCAGGATTTCAAGGCCGGCTTAAGAAATGATCCGAAGGTTCACGACAAATCGCTGCGCGCGGCGCGCATGAATATTATCGCGGCGGGCCTGCCCGATGAAGAGATGCACAAGGCGATCGAGTGGTTCGCGGCGCTGAAGCCCGTCGTCTGGTACAAGATCGAGGAAGCGCAAACCGTGCCCAAGAGCTGGGTCAACGCCGGTCGTATGCGGCTGCCGTTAGCCTCCGGCGGGACGGAGCCGCTCGGCAATCGCATCATCACCTTGCCGCAGGATCCTGAGCGGGTGGAAGAACGGGATCCCCATTCCGGCTTCATCGCCTATGTGCCGCCGGGGAGCATTAAGAAAGGCGAACAGCTAGCGACCACCGGCGGCTCCGGGAAGACCGTCGCTTGCGCGATCTGCCACGGAGAGGGATTGAAGGGCTTGGGCGATGTGCCGAGAATCGCCGGCGTCCATCCCATCTACATCGTTCGGCAGCTTTTCGATTTCCAGGTGGGCGCCAACAGCAGCACAGCCGCGGCACAAATGAAGAAAGTCGTCGAGAAATTGAGCGAAGACGACATGCTCGCTATCGCGGCTTATACAGCCTCGCTGAATCCCTAGCCTGTCGCCATGCCGCGGACATTTGCGCTGCTCGGATTGTTCTCTTTGACGCTTCTGTCGCTCCGTGGGCAAGGCAACTACGAGATTCAGGTCTATCCCGGCCAAGTCCAGGACCCTGGCACGACCATGCTCGAGCTGCACAGTAATTTCACCGGGGAAGGCAGCATGACCCAGAATGGCATTCTGGGAACCAATCATCAGGAGCACGAGACGGTCGAGATCACGCAGGGCATCACGAATTGGTTCGAGACCGGCTTCTATATCTTCACTTCGATTCAACCCAACCAGGGCGGCTGGCAGTGGGTGGGCGATCATATCCGGCCGCGCTTTGCGATTCCCGAGGAGTGGAAATGGCCGGTGGGGCTAAGCTTGTCGCTGGAATTCGGATATCAGCGCTATCGTTTTTCGGGCGACACCTGGACGCTGGAAATCCGGCCCATCATCGACAAACAGATCGGCCGGCTGTATCTCGACCTCAACCCCTGCCTCGACCGTTCCTTCCACGGCCCCAGCGTGCCCCAGGGCTACGTGTTTGCCCCGAACTTCAAAGTCGGCTGGGATTTCACCAAAAGGATTCAGGGCGGCTTCGAATACTATGGAGTGGTCGGTCCGGTGAGAGGTTTCGACGCAATTCGCGATCAGGGACAGGCAATTTATCCGGCGATCGATCTCGACTTGGGTCCCCAGTGGGAGTTCAATTTCGGCGTGGGCTTCGGCCTCACTCAGGCCACCGATCATCTGCTGATCAAAATGATTCTGGGCCGGCGTCTTGGAAAAGTCAAATCAGGGTCGAACTAATAAGTAGCCCTGCGCGGAGGTCGAACTTTTGCGTGCCGATGGCCTCTTTGCGAGACATCGTGTTGGCCGACGAACCACTCGGAACTCAGCGAGCCATTACCGGATCAGGCGCGCACCTGCTTACCCGCCCTCATCCCGAGAATCCGCTCCCCGCTGAGGCGCGAGAACTCGCTCGCAGCGGCTTTGTGCTTTTGTTCGGCGTGCGCCAGGAGCTTGGCGAAACGCGGATTTTCGCGAACCGGGTCCAGCCAGGGATCCGTGGCAAACACCGGATAGCACGAATATCCACCGCCGATCACGCGATCCAGAAGGTCGATCGCGGAATCCCCTTGCTCGAGCCTCGACAAGTGCCGGGCCAGATAAAAAAGTCCCTCCGGATCGCTGAAATCGGACGCCACTACGCGTTCGATCGCAGCCACGCTTGCCTCGGCATCGCCTTCGAGCAGGGTGCGTGCGGCCATGACGAAATCGCGGATGCGCGTCTTGATCTTTTCTTCCAACGCGCGAAGCCCCGGCAAGGGCTGCTCCTTGCGGCCGAGTTCCATCATCGCGATGGCCACGATGTAGGGCGCCTCTTCCAGCCTCACTGTAGCGAGCCGCTCATTATCGCGCTGCAGAAACCAGGTGTGCGGAACGCTGGTGCGGACCTTCGGCTCTAGAGCCACGGCTCGTGTGTGAGCCGCCACCGATGCTTCGAGAAATCCGCAGTAACGCAGCGGACTCACCAGACCGGCGAACACCTCCGGATCGGCCGACTCCCCAGCGCGTTCCAGCAATCGGGCCATGGCGTCGCTGGCCCGCCCCAGGTCCACCTCCAGTTGTGCGTAAGCTTTGTGCGCGATGGGAAGATCGGGATGCAGATCCAAGGCTTGCCTGAAGGCCGCTTCGGATCGCTCTAAACCCTCCTTGGCGCCGGTGGGCAGATACTTCGACATCACGTGATGGATTCGACCCAGCCGTGCCCATGCCGGAGCGTAACAAGGGTCAGCCTCCACGCAGCGAAGATATAGCTCGCGTGCCGCAGCCCACTGCTTGGGATCGTTATTGAACTGATTCGCTCGCAAGAAATATTCGTAGGCCTTCGCATCGGCCGGTACGTCCTGCCGAAGGCTCCTTTTCTCGCGCCCAGACAAGGGCAGCGCCAATGCGTTCACCAGGCACTCCGTCAGCTCGTCCTGTAAGCGAAATACGTTGCCGGTAGAGGTTTGGGTGGAATGGGAACACACCAGCGTTCCATTGGCGGCGTCGGTGAGTTGAGCTGTGACGCGGATCTCGTCCCCGGCGGCCAGCAGAGTGCCGGTGACTACCAGATCCACGTCCGCCTCGGCCGCGATGACTTTCAGATCCGGCGTTGCGCCGGCGAATTTCGATGCAGCCAGGCTCGAGCGCACCACCAGCGAGCTCAGCGAAGAAAGCGAGGTCGTGAGCGCATCGGAAAGGCTGAACGCCAGAAATTCGGTCTGCGGGTCCGGCCGCAGCATGCGGAACGGCAGCACAATCAGCCGGGTCACCGGCTTGGGCGCGGCCGGAACGGAGTTTTCCACAGGCATCAGGAAACGATAGCCCCGGCGCGGCAAAGTTTCGACGAAGCGCGGCGCAGAGGCGGTATCGCCTACGGCTTCCCGGATCTGCCGGATGCAAAAGTTCAAGCCCTGTTCGAAATCCACGAAGGTGTCGTTCTTCCAGATGCTCTCGCGGATCTCATCGCGGCTCAGGATTTCGCCGCTTCGCCGGACCAATAATTCCAAAACCTTGAAGGGCTGCGGCGGCAGTTTGATGCGATCTCCGTTCCTTCTCAACTCGCCGGCGCCCGTATCCAACTCGAACGTTTCGAAGCGCAGTATAGTCGCAGGTTCACTCACTGAAAACTCATCTCCCGCTCAGGCGCTGCCTATGGAGACTCAGATGCTAAAAGGCTTATAACAATCCTATCAGCGTTACGCAGTAGAAAATAGCGGCGCTGAAATCCAAACCAGAAAGAGAACCTAAAATGCTGCGACTCAATGATTTGGCGCCCGATTTCGAGGCTGACAGTACCCACGGCCCCATCCACTTCCACCTATGGCTGGGTAATAGCTGGGGCGTGCTGTTCTCCCACCCCAAGGACTTCACCCCCGTCTGCACAACAGAACTGGGCTACATGGCCGGGCTCAAGGACGAATTTGTGAAGCGCAACTGCAAGATCCTGGGCCTTAGGGTCCACGCAAAATTAACTTCCATAGATTCTCACAGATTGGGTGCAATGGTGTAGTTCCATCGCGGCAATATCTTGCCGGGTTTGAGGGCGAGCGATGAGATGAGTCGGCGGTTCGGTTTGAGACCGGTGGGA
>DATDGT010000301.1:0-81728 GCA_036521975.1 Bryobacteraceae bacterium | reverse complement strand
TCCCACCGGTCTCAAACCGAACCGCCGACTCATCTCATCGCTCGCCCTCAAACCCGGCAAGATATTGCCGCGATGGAACTACACCATTGCACCCAATCTGTGAGAATCTATGGAAGTTAATTTTGCGTGGACCCTAAGGCTTTGGGATCGCCCCCAAATCTTCGCTCGAGCTGTTTGAACAAGGCCGATTTAAAGGAGAAGACGAAAGTAGCCGTCTCAGAAGGGGAAAATCCCTGCGTGACGCGCTGGCGCGAAAGGTTCCCGAGCATCTCCCGGAGCCCGGTCCAAGCAGGCCCCATAATATCGCTCGTCCCATCCCGGGAAAGGCCCTGGCGGAGGCCCATGACGAAATCGTGGGAGTTCAACTTGAGTTCGGACTGCGGAATTCGGTCGCGCACAGGCCCGAGCGATTGCCACTGGAGCTGAATCCAATCCGACAACAGCGCCTCTTCGGATTGTTCGACAATTTCCGAAAGACGGTTTTTTTCCATCGCCTGCCTCCCAAGCAGATTTTTACGCGAGCACCTTGGATCGCACGGAGGCAGAGGAGCCACCATTCCTCGCGGGCGCTGAGGTGAGTAGGAGGATAGCGTTCCGGCAGCAGATGTTACAGGAATATACTCTCCGGCGCGGCGGGGAGTCACTTTGGGCAAGGAGGCATATGAAAGCCCTCGTTATAGGCAATGGTGGAGATAGCTCAGTGATACACAGAGCGTTGTTCGCGTTTGGCGCTGGTCCGCACCTCGGGCACAGGGCTTCGTCCCGTTCAGGCTCATGCTTCGTTAAACAAGACTGGATATATAAGATAGACAGTATACATAGACTGCTAATTGACAACCGCTGCGCCTTTCCCTATAATGGAGGATGAGCGCACGGTTTTGTTTGCTCGCAGGCCGCCTGAACTAAGTCAGGCGCTCTGATTCTCCCCCTTAGGCCACCCCGACAACACCAGGGAGGTTGCCGTATTCGATTCCTGCTCGAAGCCCACTGGTCGCGATTACACCGCTGTACCGTGAGGAACTTGCGTGCCCTTTGAACAGTTCATGCCGCGTCCCTTTTCGATCGGCAACGTGCAGAAGTTCGCGCCACCCGCGCCGGGCGTTTATGGGCTTTCCAACGCAAGGGAGTGGATTTACATCGGTGTTTCTGGGAACATTCGCGGCTCGCTTCTGGAGCATCTCGAAGCCCGGAGTTCGCAACTGATGAAGCGGCAGCCGACGGGATTCGTCTATGAGGTCTGCCCGGGCGACGAGTGCGCACGGCAGGACCGCCTGATTCAGGAATACGAGCCCACTTGCAACCGGACCCATGGGGCCTTAACAGGCCCTCCGGAGCGAGCGCCGCAAAAGGAGTAACTATGGTGCAAGCGCAGAAGGTCCGTTTCAGCATGACCGGGTTCACGCAGGACGGCGGTTCTCGCGTATTCGCGTTTACGCGCGTCGAAGCCGACGGGACGCGTGCCGAGTTCACGGTAAAAGCAGACCTTGCTCTTTCACGGAAATACGCGATCGCTGTTCAAGAGTTGCCCCTCCTATGCCGGCTCTTTCTGGAGGGGCTGAGCGAAGCCGGCGAGATGCGTGCCCTGACTTATACGGAAGACCAAATGAGCCTTCACGCCAAGGAATCCGCGGCCCGGGCAGTGGGTCCCCACAAGAAAAAGAATTCCGATACACTCCCGGCAGCCGAATCATCCAGCGCGCGCGGAATGCTTCCCGATCGGTCGATAAGCATGTAATGCCGGCGCTGGCTCCCTTCATAAACCTTTCCAGCCTCCCCGCGCGGCAAGCGTTTTCGCAAAAGCCCGATCGCAGAGCCGATTTCCGGTACCGGTACGTAGACGCGTGCTATACTTGAGATGTTTTTGCCCTATCTCACAGCCGCGGTTGCCACTCGTTTACCCCGTTCAGCGGCCTTCAGCGCAAATCTGACAGAGACAGTTTGGCTAGGAGGCGTTACATGACCAAAAGTTTTTGTCGGCAATCTCAGTTATTCAACAATGTAGGAAGATCTAACTAAGGAGTCGTCATGGCAGGTCGCGGACGCGAGTCGTTCCAGAAGAAGCTGAAGGAACAGCAACGCAAGGAAAAAAAACAGGAGAAGATAGCGAAGAGGCTCGAACGCAGACGCCTGGCTGAAACTTCTTCTGAGCCCCCGACGCTGCAAGAGGAAGCCGGGCAACAGGAAGCCCAAGCATCGTGAAACCCCGCAGCCCTCGTGGAAACAAAAAACACCATAGTTCCGTGCGCGCGGAGCCAAAGAAATCCCCCCGCGTGCTTCCAGAAGTTGCTGACGCACGTAGTTCGAGGTATCAAGTTCCTCAGAAATCAGAAGCCGTCAAGGACTACAAAACAGCGCTTCGCAGCTACCGTTTCCAACGTGCCAGGACGCCGGGCATCATCGAAGTGCTCAATGAGAACTCCTACGTGATGGCTGAATACAGCGAGCGAACAGGTTCGGTGAAATGGCAGCGTCTGGTTCTGGCGTCCCAGCGAGAGCAAATCGAAAAATGGCTTGGCGAGCACTACCCCAGGGTGTAGGAGCACGACCGCATATGTCGACAAGGCAGCGTTTCCTCAGTTCGAACTACGACAATTGGATGGTCCTAAAGATTCTCTTGAACTGTACCCCGGCTCGCAGGAGAGCGGGATTTGAAACGAGAGCCGAAATTGTCTAGAACTGCGGCTATCGGGGCTAACACGCGCGAGCTCATCGTTCAATTGAGCCGTGGTAACGCTAATCCGGCCCACGTGCTGGCGCGGCTTGTTCAGGACGATCTGAACATCATTCTCACCTCCGATTTGCATGCGGCCAGCACCGTGCGGCAGCAGGCTCGCCAGACTATGTTTGCCATCGAGGAAGTGCTGACGCTAGTCGAGCAGAGTGATCTTCGTGGAGCTTGGAGTGCCGCTCGCGACGCCGCGAAGGAGTGGCGGGGAGCCGCCGAAGCCGAGCGGTAGCGCGCGGCCCCATATCAGATCGATCCCCTCATCAACCGGACACACGGCTGTCGCCGGCGGCGGAGTCCCACCTGCCGACCTGTGCCCGATAGCCTCCTTCCAGGTGACGTTCGGAGACGCGATGGACGGCGCCTACGCCACATTTTCATCGGGAGCAGGCGTGGTCATTATGGAGGCCAACCAAGCCATGAACGTAGATGCCTCGTGGCCGTCTTGTATCGGCTTCACCGGCGGGACGGCTGAAAGCTCGAACATCGGCTATGGTCCACTGGAAACTAGACCGAGTAAGATGTTTTCACAAGCCTTTGGGGTTGTGCCAGATACCGAACAAGCGCGGCAGAAAAACCTGAAGGGCCGAAAAAATCCCTATACGCCCGAAGTAGTAATGCTAACTAGCTAGCTTCTGGAGTTTCTACATTTCGTGCTGTTGGCTTGGACAAGATGGTGGCACAGGCTTTAGCCTGTGAATAGCTAGCTAGTATAGCTAAAAGCGCAGACTGATCAGTCCCGTCACCGTCCGCGGCGTAACGTAGTGTGTTCCGCTGAAGGTTGAAAGGTAATTGTAGAGCGCCACCTTGTCGGTCAAATTCAGAACCGACACACGGGCACCCCATTTGAATCTGTCGCCATGGAAAATATTGTCATGACCGACAGCGAGATCGAACAGATTGCGCGGGGCGACACGCTGGGGATTGTGATCGTCGTTCTCGGTTCCCGGCGAAGGCACTTGCAGATAGATGGACCCGAATTGATTGGCTGGACAGGTGGCCAGCGCGGGTCCGAGCGGATTCGGCGCCGCCAGTTTTCCACCGCAGGTAAACCCCGCTTGGAATTCCTGGTCGGCCGTGAGAGGCAGACCGCTCACGGTGTTTACTAGGGCGACTTCGCCGGACGGAATGTCGGCGCCCCCACCGTCGGCGATCGAAGTTGTGGGAAAACAAGTGGACGTAGTGTTGACGCACGGGGTTGCGCCGGCCACCAAGCCGCTATCGTATCGCCAGTTAAAGGCGATCCACGGTCCGTTCCTCCGCGGCTGGTACTGCAAGTGTGTGGTTTGGTTGTAAAGCTCGTCGTGATCGATGCGAAACGCGCCGACCAGAGACGGCGGCACAACAGGCACGCCCGCCACCTGCGGAGCGAAGAATCGCGCGGCCACGCTCGACATCACCACCTGCGCCGTAAAGCCGTGGTAGTTCGGCATGCTGAGCCGCAGGGTCCAACCCGGTATTTTGTTCCTTTGCCATTCCACCGGGAACGTGATGGGCGTCGCGCCGACGACGCCGAAGTCGAACCCGTTGTGGGTGTACTTCCATATGTATTCGAAATCCGCAACCAGAAAACGGCCGAAGGCTTGCTGCAATCCCGCGTGAAACTCGTTACGAGAACCAGGATTGATGACGCCGAGGTTGCAAGTGACACCGGGCGGCGGTATAAAGATGGCAAGAAATGGGTCGTTGCAGCCCTCGCTTCCAATGACCAGGTTTTCGTTGAACGGAGTTTCCAGAGTCCGCGCATAGGAGACGCGAAACACCGTTCCGCTCGGCTTCAGGTGATAGGCGATGCCGACGCGCGGCTCGGCTTGAGTCGCTTTCGACAAACCATAATACAGATCGCCGCGGACGCCGACGTTGAAATTCCAATCTCCCTTGGTAATGGAATCCTGGATATACAACGCTGTCTCTCGGATGTCGGCGTGGCCGTGAAACAGGTACGGCACGCCTCCCTCGGTCAAATCGTAGGGCTGCAGAACGGCGCAAGGCGTTCCGGGCAGGGGATTGCCGTTCGCGTCCTGGCAGCCAAGCCCGGGAACGACGCCCGGATCGACAATCCCAAAGCTGTCGCCTTCAGTGAGCAACGTGTGTTCGTGTTGCACTCCGATCTTGATGTTATGGATGCCTTTTACGTAAGACAAGGTGGCCTTAGCGCCGACGTTAAGCAGCCGCCGCGACTGAGTGATCGTCTCGCCCAGCAGGTCGGGGGAGAAATCGTCGAAGGGATTGGCGCTGGGGTAATAGTTGTACTGATCCTGCCGCCAGAAAGCCTGGAACGTAAACACAGTCGTGGGATTGATGATGTGATTCCAAGTCGGTGCGATGTTAAAGGATTTGATCTGTGAGCGCTGATCCGTGGGCCCTAGAGGCGCTCCGGTTATCGGATTCGTGTCGCCAGGATGATACTCCATATCGTACGTATTGGGGGTCTGGAACCAGGAGCGGGTGACTCCCAGATTCAAGTGAAGCGAATCCGCCGAAGTAAACTGAAAATCGACCCGGTCGAATAAATTCTCTTCGTTGCCTCTATCGTGCATGACGGTGAACTCCGGCGGGTCGAGAAACCGGCCGGTATCCAGCACGTTCGCGGAAATGAAGTTCCCGACCGACCGGTTCCCCGCCGCGAGGTTGAAACCGTCGTCCGTCGTTCCAAACGTTCCATAAGAAGCTCTCACCTCTCCGTGCGGTGTAGTGAGTCCCAGCCCGGATCGGGTCGTCACGTCAATCACCAGGCTCGTTTTGCCTCCGTACTCGGCGGGCGGCGCCCCATCGATCACTTCCAAGGACTGCACCGCGTCTACGGGAAGCTGATTCGAGAAAACCTTGCTCTGCTGATCGGTAATGGGCTGGCCATCCACGGAGAATGAATTCGAAGCATGATCGCCGAGTCCATGGAAGAGGCCATTGGAGTCCGCCGCGATTCCCGGCGAGGCGAGAGTCACCAGCGAGCTTAATGCGGAAGAACTGCTCTCGAGCGGGAGTTTATCGAACAGCCCACGGTCCACGTCCGTATGCGCGGTGGAGTCGGTTTCGAGCAAATCCGCGGCCGCTTCCACGGTCACGGCAGTCGCAGTCGCACCGACCATCAGCATGATTTTCACGTCCAGCGGCACTGGAGATCGCACGTCGATATCCTGCACAGCGTTTTGGAAGTTGGGCGCGCTCACCGTAACATGATAGTTGTTGAATGGGACGTTATCGAACTCGAACGCCCCGGAACTATCGGTCTTGACGCTCTGATCGTAATGCGAGACCGGGTTTTGAATTTCAACCGTGCCAGTCGGGATGGCGGCCCCAGAGGAGTCGAGGATGGTGCCGCGGACCCTGCCCGAATTTACTTGAGCATAGCCGGCAGCGCTAAAAATCAGCAAAAGGGTACCAAAAGCGGAACGTCTCATACTCCCCCAAGTGTGCATGAATGACGTCCTAGTACCTAAGAAATTCTCGTGATCGGACAACAACCGCCGATGAGCGGACTAGTCTGGCTGGCCACCGGGCTTGAGACAACTGGTGGGCAGGCCGGCTTCCTACCAGTGCAAAATCCTGCGAATGCTGTGAGCTTGCCGCTTACTTACCACGATTTGAAGACCGTTGCTCAGCGTGATCAGCCAGCGTTGGCTGCTCATCGCGCTCATCTTCCGCACGTGGTTGATGTTCACAATGGCGTTGCGGTGAACGCGATTAAATTGTCCGTCGCCCAGCCGCTCCCCTACGGCTCGCAGTGTTTCAGTGGCCAGGAGCCTTTGCTTTGCGGTCACGATCCATACCAGTTCCCTTTCGGCCTGGAATGCCAGAATCTCATCCGAGTCGAGAAGATAATACTCACTTCCGTTCCGGCCGACAATCTTGCGACTTATGACAGGGGAGGGCGGGGCGGCGGCGGCAACGATCTTGGCGACCTCGTTCGCGGTCTCTAGCGGTTTGCTGCGCAGGCTTCGCGCACGCTCCACCGCCTTCTCGAGCCGCGCCTCGCTCACCGGCTTCAACAAATAATCCACCGCGCCCGCCTCGAAGGCTTCAATCGCATGCTCGTCGAACGCGGTCACGATCACGACCACCGGCAAGTGCCCTTCACCCAGATTTCTCACCACTTCAAACCCGCCCATCACCGGCATCTGCAAGTCCAGAAAGACCAGATCCGGTTTAAGCTCCGCGATCTTCTCCAAGGCTTGCTTGCCATTCTCCGCCTCTCCCGCAATTTCTACGTCCGGCATGATCTCCAGCCCCTCCCGCAAAACCTTCCGGGCGACGGGTTCGTCGTCGACGATGAGAGTCTTGAGCGCTCGCACGTTCACGATATGTCAGCTATACACCAAGTTGAACCCAGGCCCCAGAAAATAATTGTGAGCGGCGGGACAAGCGCCACAGCCGGGCGCTTTTCCAGTATGAGCGGCCAAGCCCCCCGAAACCCAGTGGAGCAGGCTCTTAGCACCCAGCGCCCCATGGAGGGCGGGCTTTAGCCCGCGCGGGGCTTCAGCCCCGCCGCGCCGGGCTGCGATCGTGGGGTATGAGTGAAGCGTTGATGAAGACGCTTTGGAGAGACTCCGCGCTTCTCTCCGTGACCTTCATTCTGGTTCATTCTGGTTCATTCTGGCTTCATCTGCCTCCGGCGCAGAACGGAGTCGCCAGGTCCTTCGCCCCGGCAAAAGCATGTCTGTCATTTACCGTCCGCCCCGTCGCGCGCGGACATTGGCATCCCGCTTATTCACATTTCCCACGAAACTTTTCTCACGCGTTTTCTACCGCTTCCCGCTCTAAGGTGACGGGACATCCCCCCGAAGCATGGTTAATTATGAGCAGGCAGGAAAGCGCGGCTACTGGAAGAGGTCTACCGCAGTGGGCGAGGCTGTATCGAAATCAGCGCTCATTCCCCCGAGTTGAGCTTAAATAAACCGGGCCCTGGTCGGGTTAACAGCCGAGAGGGAGCTCCTTCGAATTATCAAGGTTGCGCGCGGTGAAATTCCACGGCGGTGGCCCCAAGCCGGCCACAAGCCAATAACCGATAACCGATAACTGATAACTGATAACTGATAACTGATAGCTGATAGCTGACAGCTGACAGCGAAACCGCGATGGAGGCGGCGGGAGTTGAACCCGCGCGGGCCAAACGCTGCCACACACGCCCTTGACAGATATCCCAATCTGTGATATAAATATTTCAGATTGAAATATGAAGCTGGGTCAGAAAATCCGCTACCTGCGGCTGATGGAGGGCACGTTGCGCGGCCTGGGCCGCGAGATGACCCAGCAGGAAGTGGTCCGCGCGATGCGGCGCGAAATGAAGAAAGGCGTCAGCCAAAGTTATCTCTCGCAGATCGAAAACGGCGGCCGCCCGCACTTGACCAACTCGACCCGGATGCTTTTGGCGGGATTTTTCGGGGTTCACCCCGGTTATTTGGTGGACGATCCTGAAGGATTCCATTCCGAGTTGGTTTCGGACATTCGCGCTCAGGAGGATCAGCTCGATGTGTGGCTCATCGGCGGGGCGGAGCGTTTCGCCCGCGATGCCAGAGTGAGCGATGCGCTGCGCAAGCTGGCTCGCCATGAGGATTCGCGCGGCTGCCTCATTCTGCTGGGCGCGATTCTCGACACGCCGCATCTGGCGGACCGGCTAATGAGTGTGTTGGGACCGGCCCTCCGGGCCGGTGAAAGCGATGAGCCGCGCAGAAAGGAGGCGTCATGAGTTGGGAGAGCTTCTACCTGAGTACCTTCCTGGTGGGTTTTTTCCTCAGCTTCGTCTCGTTTTTTGCTGGTGCGACGCATTTCGGACATTTTCAGGGCCACGGACATGGTCAGGGCTTTGGCCGCGGGTTTGGCCGCGGCAAAGGCGTCGGGCGATTCAATTTCGCGGCCATCACAGCTTTTCTGGCATGGTTCGGGGGCGCCGGCTACCTGCTCGAACGCTACTCGGACATTTGGACGTATCTCGGGTTGCTCGCGGCATCGGCGAGCGGGCTGGTTGGGGCCAGCGTGGTGTTGTGGTTTTTGGGCAAGCTCACCGCGCGAGAACGGCCGCTGGATCCCGCGGATTACGAGATGGTGGGAGTGCTGGGAAATGTGACGAGTCCTATCCGCCGGAAAGGCACCGGCGAGATCATTTATGTGCGCGATGGCGCGCGCAAGTGCGCGCCCGCACGCAGCGAGAACGCAAACGAAGTGCCCCGCGGCACGGAGGTGATCGTGACCCGTTACGAGAACGGGATCGCCTATGTGCGCCGCTGGGAAGAGATGGCATGAACACGGAGAGCATGTATGCAAGGTTCAACTGAGATTTTGGTGATTTCCGGATTGATGGCGCTGGCCATCCTGTTTCTGATGGCGATGCTGGCGCGCTTGTACCGCAAGGCAGGACCGCATCAGGCGCTGGTGGTGTACGGAATGCGAGGCACGCGCGTCATCAAGGGCGGCGGCACGGTAATTTGGCCCATGTTCGAGAATTTTCGCGAATTGTCGCTGCAACTGATGTCGTTCGACGTCGCGCCTCAACAGGACCTTTACACCATGCAAGGCGTCGCGGTGACGGTGGAAGCCGTCTCGCAGATCAAAGTAAGATCCGACCCCGAGTCGGTCACGACCGCGGCCGAGCAGTTCCTCACCAAGACCGACAGCGAGCGCGAAGGATTAATCCGGCTGGTGATGGAAGGCCATTTGCGGGGGATCATCGGGCAGCTTTCGGTGGAACAGATCGTCAAGGAACCGGAGATGGTGGGCGATCGGGTGCGCAACACCTGCGCCGACGACATGAACAAGATGGGCCTGGAGGTGATTTCTTTCACGATCAAGGAAATTCGCGACAAAAACGAGTACATCACCAACATGGGCCGGCCCGATATCGCGAGGATCAAGCGCGATGCCGACGTGGCGGCGGCCGAAGCCGAACGCGACACGGCCATCAGGCGCGCGCAGGCGGAGCGCGACGCCGCCGTCGCCAAGGCTCAGGCCGAGCAGGAGCGCGTGCTCGCGGAGACGCTCTCTCAGGCGAAGCAGGCGGAGGCGACTCGCGACCTGGAAATCAAGAAAGCGCAGTTTCAGGAGGCCACCAAAAAGCAGCAGGCCCAGGCGGATAAAGCCTACGACATCCAGGCCAACGTGATGCAGCAGCAAGTGGTGGCGGAGTCCGTGAAGGTCCAGCAGGTACAAAAAGAGCACGAAATCAAGGTGCAGGAAGCTGAGATCGTTCGCCATGAGAAAGAATTGATCGCCAGCAGCCTGAAACAGGCAGAGGTGGAGCGCCAGCGCATCGAAACTTTAGCCGCGGCCGAGCGCCAGCGCCGCATCGCCGAAGCGGAGGGCGCGGCCTCCGCGATTCGGGCACAGGGCGAAGCGGAAGCCGAGATCATTCTCAAGAAAGGAGAAGCCGAGGCCAAGGCCATGAACGTCAAGGCGGAAGCTTACCAGCAATACAACCAGGCGGCCGTGTTCGACAAGATCATTACTCAGATGCCCGAGGTGGTGAAGGCGCTGGCCGCGCCGCTGGCCAATATCGACAAGATCACCATCGTATCCACGGGCAACGGCGACGCGACCGGGATGAGCAAAATCACGGGAGATATGACCAAGATGGCGGCCCAGATTCCCGCGTTGTTCGAAACGCTGAGCGGGATGCCGCTTTCTGAATTGTTGAGCCGCGTTCGACTCATCGGAGACAAACCGGAGAAATCCGCAAAGGCATAAGGAGGTTTTTATGGCACTGCTCGAAAGGGTCGCAACCTTGATTCGCGCGAATCTTAACGATCTGGTGGACAAGGCCGAGGATCCGGAGAAAATGATCAAGCAGTTGATCCTGGATATGCAGAATCAACTGCTCCAGGTGAAGACACAGGTGGCCGTGACGATCGCCGATCAACACTTGCTGATGAAAAAGCGGCAGGAGCATGAGCAATCGGCGGAGGAGTGGGTGCGCAAGGCGGAACTGGCCGTCACAAAAGGACAGGACGATCTGGCGCGGGCGGCGCTGGAGCGTTCGATGACAGCTCGTCAAACGGCGGAGAGCTTCGCCGAACAAGTGGCGGATCAAACCGCCCAGGTGGAAAATCTGAAGACTGCGTTGCGCAGGCTCGAATTGAAATTGGCGGAAGCTCGCAGCAAAAGCGACGTGCTGATCGCTCAACACCGGCGCGCTCGCGCTCTTACTCGCGCCAGTCAGGCGCGCCTGGCCATGGGAGACGGCTCCACCACTGTCGCACTGGATCGGGCCCGGAATAAGGTCGATCATGCCGAGGCCTTTGGCCGGGCCGAAGCTCAACTTCTCACCGATGATGTGGACGAGCGATTTGCGGCTCTGGAAAAGCAAGACGCCGTCGAAAAACTCTTGGTGGAGCTGAAGGCTCGCAAGGCGCTGAACCCCGCCGCGGGCTGAGTCGATGCCCGCCCCAGCAGACCTCCTGGCCAACAACCGCCAGTGGGCCGAAAGACAGACCCAGCGAGACCCGAAGTTTTTTGAGCGTCTTTGTGGCGTCCAGAAGCCGGACTATTTGTGGATCGGGTGCGCCGACAGCCGCGTCCCGGCGAATGAGATCGTCGGTTTGGCGCCGGGTGAGATCTTCGTCCATCGCAACATCGCCAATGTCGTGGTCCCAGATGACCCGAACTGCGGGGCGGTGGTGCAGTATGCAGTGGATGCGCTCTCGGTCGGGCACATCATCGTTTGCGGCCACTATGGTTGCGGCGGTGTGGAGGCCGCGTTGGGACGCCCGCTCCACGGCGCCCTCGATAGATGGGTGCAGCATATCCGCCAGGTTGCCTCCTCTCACACGCTGGAACTCCAACGATTGCCGGACCCGGTCTCGCGGTGGCGCTGTCTGTGCGAGCTGAACGTCGCGGCGCAGGTTCGGTCCGTGAGCCGCATCCCGCACGTGCGGGAGGCTTGGCATCGCGGAAAGCCGCTCGCCATCCACGGCTGGATCTACGATCTGCGCGACGGCTTATTGCGCGATCTCAAGGTGGGAATTTCGGCCCTCCCCGGCTGACGTGAAGGGACTTACTGAGCCGTGCGGGTCAGCAAGCGGTTTTGGTGTAGAATCCGCCTCCGCACATTTACCAAGGATGTCTTTCAACTTGTACGGTGCTTAAAGAACTCTTCGGGACCTTGAGACGGCAGTGCGAAGCGAAACGTGCTTCCGTGGCCCGGCTCGGATTCCACCCAGATGCGGCCATGATGAAGATCGGCGATCTGACGGCAAATCGCCAATCCCAAACCCGGGCCGGAGATGTTCTGGCTGTGCAAGCGCTTGAAGGGCGAGAAAATCGACTCGTGATAGCTCGGATCGATGCCCGGGCCGTTGTCCTGGATGGAGAAGAGAAACTGGTTCCCGCTCCGCTCGCACCGGATGTGGATTTGAGGCGGCTGGCCGCCACGATATTTCAGCGTATTCGACACGATATTCTGCACCAGTTCGGTGAGCTGCGTCTGGTCGCCATACACTTCCGGCAGCGTGTCGGCCACAATCGCCGCCCCGGTTTCTTCGATGGTCAAATGAAGATTGGCCAGCGCGCTCTGGACCACCACGTTCATATCTACCCGGACGGGGAAGGGAGCTTCGGAGCTCAGCAAGCCGGAATAGCGCGACATGCCGTTGACCAGCGCGTTCATGCGCGCGGCCGCGCCGGAGACGTGATGCAGCAACTCAAGCAGCTCGGGGTCTTTGCGGATCGCCTCGCTTTCGCCAAGGAGTTCGCTGTAACAAAGAATGGTCCGGATCGGCTCGCGCAGGTCGTGGCTTAGCCCCTGCAGGGCTATGGATCTCAGACGCTCCGCTGGTGCGATCGCCTGCGGGCTGGGTTGAACCGCTTCAGTTTGCATGGCGGGGGTGAAGCGCCGATCGTGAGGGGGGGCGCAGCGTTTGCGGTGCGGCGTAATCCTTACCGCCCGCGAGCACCGCCCGCTCGAAAGCTTCCAAGTCGTTCCAGGCCAGGTAAATGCTCTCTATGCTACTGAAAGAATTCGAGTTTTCAATGTTTATTTTTTCTAGCTCCACTGTTTTGCTTCCATACATCTTCCCTCCGGACGATGCAGGAATTTGCACTTGTACTGCCGTTTTTGGATGGCTAGCCCTGGAGGGCGGGCTTCAGCCGCCCCGTTAATGCAAGACAGGCTTTAGCCTCGCTCCGCCACCGGGACTGAAGTCCCGCGCGGACTAAAGTCCGCCCTCCAAAAGCGTCTTCAGCCGCGTGTTCAGGGTTTTTCTACCGGGAGGCCCGCTTCTTTCCACGCCCGCCAGCCGCCATCGAGGGAAATGGCGTTGGTGTAGCCTATCTTCGTCAGAGCGTCGGCCGCCAGGGCTGAGCGGAACCCCCCGCCGCAGTACAGCACCAGCGTCGTATTTTTCTCGGGAATCTGGGTTTCGATGTCGCGCTCGATCACGCCTTTGCCGAGATGCACGGCGCCGGCGGCGTGGCCCGCATCCCATTCGCGGTCTTCGCGCACATCGATCAGGACATGTCCCTGACGAGGCATTTTCTTATATTGCTCGATGTCCACTTCCTTGACGCGCGATTTCGCATCATTGACCAAAGTGAGAAATCCGGGATTGTGAGGCATATTCGACCTTGGATCGCGAACTGACTCTGCGGATGCGGGCGCCCGCGCCCGCCAACTTCGTCTCAATTCTCTCATAGCCGCGATCAATGTGGTAGACGCGGTCGATGACCGCTTCTCCCTTCGCCGCGAGCGCCGCCAGTACTAGCGACGCGCTAGCCCGCAAATCGCTGGCGATCACCTGCGCGCCGGAGAGCGGGGTGGGGCCGGCGACAATTGCCTGCCTTCCTTCGATACGAATGTTAGCGCCCATACGGGCCAGCTCGAGGACGTGCATGAAGCGGTTCTCGAAAATCGTTTCGGTGATGAAAGAGATCCCCTGGGCCTGAGTCATCAGCGCCATGAACTGCGCTTGGAGATCGGTGGCGAAACCGGGGTGTTCTTCGGTGGTGACGTCGACGCTTTTGAGCGCGCCGTTCCTCCGGACGCGAAGCGCGCCGGGCGCGATTTGCGAGACCTCCACGCCAACTTGAAGAAGTTTTGCGACCAGCGCGCGCAAGTGCTCGGGCACGCAGCCGGTTACCAGCAGATCGCCGCCCGCGAGGGCGGCGGCGATGAGAAACGTCCCGGCTTCGATCCGGTCGGGGATCACCGCGTGCGAAGCGCCCTTCAAAGCGCCCACTCCTTCGACGTGAATCACACTCGTTCCCGCGCCTTCGATCCGCGCGCCCATGGCGGCGAGCAGTTCGGCCAAGTCCACTACTTCCGGCTCGCGGGCCGCGTTGCCGATGACGCTCGCGCCGCGCGCCAGAACCGCAGCCATGAGAACATCTTCGGTTCCGGTGACCGTGGGGCGATCGAAAACGATCTCGGCGCCGGAGAGGCCATTGGGCGCCTCGGCTTCGATGTAGCCGTGCTGTTGGCGAATGCGCGCGCCCAATCGCTCCAAAGCCCATACATGGAGATTAATGGGCCGGGCTCCGATGGCGCATCCGCCTGGCAGGGATACCCGAGCGCGGCCGCATCGCGCCACCAGCGGACCTAAGACCAAACTGGAAGCGCGCATGGTCTTGACCAATTCGTAAGGTGCTTCGGGTTGCGGAATCTGGCAGGCCTGAACTGTTACTTTACCCGCGGAACTTGTGCACACGTCCGCGCCGATGTGGCGCAGCAGGCCGATCATCGTGCCGACATCGCGAACAGCCGGAATTCCCTGAAGCGTCACTCGTTCGCCGGTGAGCAGACAGGCGGCCAGCGCCGGCAGCGCCGCGTTCTTCGAGCCGCTGATTTCGATGGTTCCTTCCAGCGGCGCGCCGCCTTGAATGACAAACCGGTCCATTAGCCCAATACCTCCGCCAGCCGTCCGCGCGCGCGCACCAGCAATTGCTCGGCTTCCTCGCGAGGCAAATGTTTGCGCTCCATCACGATCGCCGTCCGCACGTTTCCTGCCGCTTGATCCAGCAGCTCCGATGCGCGCTCAAAACTCACTCCGGCAATCCCCTGAATGACGCGGCGAGCCCGATCTTCCAGCTTTGAATTGGAAGGCTGGACGTTGATCATCCAGTTTCCGTACAAGTGCCCCAGCTTCAACATCACTGCTATTCCGATCATGTTGAGGACCAATTTCGTGGCGGTGGCGGCTTTGAGGCGCGTCGATCCCGCGAGGACTTCCGGCCCGCACAGCGGCTCGATGGGATGGTCTACGGCACGCGACAGATCCGAGCGAGCCGTGCAGCTTATGCCGCACGTCACCGCCCCCTGACGGCGCGCTTCCGCCGCCGCGCCAAGCACATACGGCGTCCGCCCGCTGGCGGAAATCGCCACCAGTACATCGCGCGGCGAAAATCTCGAGCGGATTAAATCGCGCGCACCAGCTTCGGGATCGTCTTCGGCCCCTTCGGTCGAGCGGCGCAGCGCGGCGTCTCCTCCCGCGATAAGAGCGCATGTCAACTCGGGAGGTGTGTGAAAGGTGGGCGGCCATTCGGCCGCTTCGAGCACTCCCAGACGGCCGCTGGTTCCCGCGCCAATGTAAAAAAGCCGCCCGCTGTTTTCAATCGCTGCCGCAATGGCATCCGCAGCCCGGCCAATGGCAGGAATCTCCCGCGCTACCGCTTGCGGAACTTCCGCATCGGCGCGATTCATCATTTCGAGACATTCAAGGGTTGAGAGCTTGTGAAGCTCGCGGGAGGGTTCGTAGGATTGCTCGGTCAGCAGATTTTCCAGCATTGCATATGGTCATTGTATCGAAGCTGTCCGCGCTCATACTCGTCTGCATTTTTTGAGGCAGTCTGCAGTCCTTTCCGTCTGCGCCCACTCGCTCGTTGAGCATAATGAGCGAGTTGGATTTGGCTCTTTCCGTGCACGTCTGGACTGCCCGAGGGGACTATGCCAGGGACTATTCCAGTTACTCACCCACAGACCACGAACACTGAGCGCATCCCGGTCATCGGCGACGGGATAGGCGAAGAGCAACAGAACGAAAACTTCCACGAATCCGTCGCCCTTTTGGCATACGCGATTTGGCAGGACCGCGGATGCCCACCCGGAACGGACGTCGAAGATTGGCTCGAAGCCGAACAGCAACTCTCCAGGCGGCACGTCGCTTCCACGGCATAGAATCTCCCCCAACAGCATCCTCCTGGACTCGGGGGAATATCGGAGGCCGCAAGGCCGGGACGGAAGGCGCTGAGCCCTCGGCATTTCCGTCTCGGCCGAAACCGGAAGAACACAAAGAGATTTGAGGGCGCCGGGAGTGGCGATGAGGCACCAGTTCGGGAAACGAGGAAAAGCGAAAAAAAGATGGGGAGTTGTTTTGGCTGGGGGCGACGGGGTTCGGCTGAGGCCGCTGACGCGGCTGATTTCCGGAGACGAACGTCCGAAACAATTTTGCGCTCTCTACGGAGACTTAACGCTGCTGGAACAAGCCCGCCGCCGGGCCGAGCGCAGCATTCCCCGGCGGCAGATTCTCTTCTCGCTTTGCCGCGCTCATGAGTCCTTCTATCTTCCGCTCCTGAGCGACTGCGCCTCCCAGCGCGTGGTTCAACCGCTCAATCGAGGTACCGCGCCGGCGATCATGTCGGCGCTGTTGCCTATCGCCCGGCAAAACGCGGATGCGCGCGCCGCCATTTTTCCCTCCGACCATCACTATTCGGATGAAGACATCGTCACGTCGGCCGTCGAAGAAGCGTTCGCCCTGGTGGACCGCGAGCCGGATTCGCTGATCCTGTTGGGCGCCCGCCCGCATGCGGCCGAAGTGGAATACGGCTGGATCGAAACCGGCGAACCCCTGGAGGGCGCCGCGGATTCGTTTCGCGTGCGCAGCTTCCACGAGAAACCTTCGGAAGAATTGGCGCGGCTGCTATGGGAACGGCAGTCGCTGTGGAACACTTTCGTCATGGTGGGGCGGGTGTTCACGTTTTTGGAGATGATCTGCTCGGCCACGCCCGGCCTGCTCCGGAGTTTTCGCGAACGGCCCATCCTTCGCGTCCCTGACCGGGAGATTCGACTGGAGGATACGCTGTACGCACGTATCCCTCACGTCGATTTCTCCCGGCAGGTTCTGTCCCTGGAACCCAGCCGCCTGATTGTGCACCGCATGGGGCCAGTGGTGTGGAACGATTTGGGCGATTGCAACCGCGCGGTAGCCGCTCTGTCACGCTCCGGGCTGGAACCGGAGTGGGCTCGCCACTGGCGCTCCTCGCCCGTCGGGGCCACGGCGGTGGCGTGAGCGACGCTGTCAAGCGCACAGCGAATGCGTTGTGCGCGCTAAAGAAACGTCAGCGGGGCTTGTAGGTTTGGCTGAACCCGTTGCGTTGGTTGACGACGGTGAAAGCTCCGTCCTTGGACGCCGTAACCTTGATCCCCTGGGCTTGATCCGCCGCGCCCTCTCCGAGATTGGCGGTCATCGTTTCCTGCGCGTTGTGGGCTGCGTCGCTGGCCGGGACGCGATGCAGTTGCCAGATTCCTTCCACGCCGGGAATCTTCGCCAGAGTTTCGTAAGCCTCCGCACTGAAGCCCTTGCGCGCGCCGTTGTTCACCACCACGACTCGCGGCTTTACCGACCAGACGAACGCCGGCGCGCCGGATGCGCCATTGGAAAAACCGTGATGAGTCGCCTGGTAAAGCGAAACGGTCCCGATCTTATTCACCGGGCAGGCGAGCATCATTTCTCGATCCCAGGTAAGATCGCCCAAGTCCAGGAATGTGAATTTGCCGTAGGCCAGTAGAAAGCCGACGCTGCGCGAGTTTTCCGTTCGATCCTCGGGTTTGGTCTGCGCGTTGTTGCATAACGGGTTTGCGCCGCCCCCGTTGATGGGTTTCGAGATTACTTCGCCATTGGCGCTGACCACGGTAATGTCCAAGCCCTGAATAGGGATCTTATCGCCAGGTTTCACGCTCACACGCTTGCCTGCGGCCAGTGTTTTATACGAGTCGTATAACTGCGCGCCTTGCGGCGTGGACGCCTCAATCGAATCTCCGTGATCATAGAATTTGCCGATGGGAACCAGTTTCGAAAGCGCCGGCGCGCCGCCCACGTGATCGGCATGGAAATGAGTGATTTCGAGAATATCGATTTTCCTCAGACCCGCCGATTTGATGGTGTCCGCGATGCGTTTGGCGTCGCGGTCGTCGTTGCCGGGAAATCCCGTGTCTATAAGGAGCGATTGGCCCGACGGCGACACAATTAGCGTGGACGCTCCGCCCTCCACGTCAGTCCAATAAATTTCCAGGCCGCGCGTCTGCGCTGAGAGCATCGCGCCAGGCACGGCAATCAAGAAGAGCAGAATCAGGCGCCTCATAGATCCACAATTATGCCATTCCAGAGCCTCCACGTCGACGACATCTTTGCCTGACGTCTCTTGGGGCTGACGTCCCCTCATCGAGCGGCGCCGCCGGCCGCTTGATCTTCCCGTACAAACCCTCCGCCGAGCACCGGGCTGGCCAGGAAATCGTGGAAATCGTCCACGACGCCATTTAGACGCAGAAGCGTCCCAATCTGTGCCCAATGACGAATCTCGTGCATCAGGACATGCATCACGATTTTCCGGGGCGTCGCGTGCGCGATGAAATTCAGGATCTTGAACTCCTTCATCTCGTCCCATTCACCGGCTGGGAAAGTGTCAATCAGATCCTTCAAATCACGCCGGCTTTTTTGGCCAAATTCGAAAAGTTCTTCGAGACGGGCGTCGGGAATTGAGGCGGGGTCGGTGAGCGGGCGGCCGGTGAGCCGCTCCACGTAGCGCTTCTCGGCGGAAAAGATGTGCTTGACCAGATCGCCGACGGTCTCAAACCGGCCATCGCCATTCGGTCCGGCGGCGATCGCCAAGACCGGGTCGCCTTGCGGCCCAAGGCAGGCCTGCCACTTCCGGCGTTCCCAATCGGTGTAGTCCAGAAGATCGTTGACGCTCAGACCAATTGTCATGGCCTTTTTCTACCACTTTGAAGCCGAAAACGCAAAGCCATTCGGAGCGTAGCGCACCGCACGATTAAGACGGGATACCGTACCGGTCGCTCTGCGTCAAAATGGTTTATGAGGGAGAGCGCGAGCGGTAAGAAAGCCGAGAAGAAATGACAAGCAACACTGCGACAGCACTGATCACGGGAGGAACGAGCGGCATCGGTCGCGCAACGGCCAATAAAATGGCGCGTCTGGGCATCCACGTTTTGGTTGTGGGGCGCAATGCGGACCGCGGGAAAAACACGGTCGAGGAAATTCGCGCAGCGGGAGGCAAAGCGGATTTTATTTCGTCGGATCTTCGAGACGCGGACAGCGTACGCCAGGTAGCGAAGCGAGCGATCGAGCTCGGAGACGGCCACGTGGATATTCTGATCAACAACGCGGGTATTTATCCGTTTGGGCCCACGCATGAAATGAAGGAAGAACAGTTCGACCGCGTATTTTCACTCAACGTGAAGGCGCCATACTTCCTGGTTGCGGAATTGGCTCCGCTGATGGCCCAGAGAGGCAAAGGGGCAATCGTCAACCTGTCGACCATGGTTGCAGATTACGGGGCGCCCGGGATGAGCCTCTATGGTTCGAGCAAGGCCGCCATCAATCTGTTAACCAAGACCTGGGCCGCTGAATATGGGCCGAGCGGCGTCCGGGTGAATGCTGTAAGTCCCGGGCCCACGCGCACCGAAGGTACGGATGCGATGGGAGAAGGACTCGAACAGTTAGCTGCCCAAGCGCCGGCGCGTCGTCCGGCGACCGCCGAAGAAATCGCGGAGGCTATTGTGTTCCTGGCGACAGACCGGGCCAGTTTCATTTACGGAGCAAAGCTGGCGGTGGACGGAGGGCGCACTGCGATCTGAGACCGGCTTACCTCGCCGGCGGCCATCCCCTTCTGAATCACATTAATTGCCACGATTCCAAGGAGTTGCGCGCTCACGGCGGGGGGTGTAACATTTATCATGGCGGCGACGTGTACTTATAGATTCGCAAGCCTGAGGAGGTAGTAGATGAAAGCCAACACTGGCGTGTTCTTGACGCTGTTCAGCCTGCTGGGCGTCGGAGGTCCGCTGCTCGCGCACCATTCCTTCGCCGCCGAATACGATTCCAACAAACCCATCAAGATTTCGGGCGTGGTCACCAAGATGGAATGGATGAACCCTCACGCCCGGTTCTACGTGGACGTGAAGGACGCCGACGGCAAGGTCACCAACTGGAATTTTGAGTTGGGCGCCATTCCCGTTCTGCTGAAGCAGGGATGGCGGAAGGACTCGTTGAAGGCCGGCGATCAGGTAACGGTGGAAGGATCGATGGCCAAGGACGGCTCGAAGAGCGCGAACGCACGTAGCGTCATGCTGCCCGACGGCCGCAGAGTGTTTGCGGGATCGTCCGGCGGAAACATCGCGCCGAATCAGTAAGCAACCGTTTGCCAAGTCGAGGAGGTCGAGGGTGAAAAGGAATCCGGCCGTAGTGTTTGCCGCCGCGGTGGCGGTTCTGGGATTTTTCGCGGCGCCTGGCGCTCCGCAGGAACCGGGCGATAAGAACGCCCCGCCGCCCCAAGGAAAGCAAGGGAAAAAGGGATTCGGCCGAGGCGCTCCCAAGCGAGGGCCGGCGGGTCCGCTGCCACGCTTGTCCGATGGCCATCCGGACCTGACCGGAATCTGGAACGGGTTCGGAGGCAGCGGCAACACCCCGAGTCTCCAGCCTTGGGCCGCCCAAATAGTCGCTCAGCGGAGAGCGGCCAACGGCGCGGAGGATTATGAAGCTCGATGCCTTCCCGGAGGTCCGCCGCGAGCCGCTCCGTATCACACTTCGCTGTTCGCGACGCCCAAGCTGGTGTTGATGCTCTTCGAGGGCAACACCCACATGTATCGCCAGTTCTTCGTGGACGGCAGCGGCCATCCGCCGAATTTGAAACCTACCTTCTACGGCGATTCGCGAGCGCATTGGGATGGCGACACGTTGGTGGTGGATTCGGTGGCGTTCTTCGAGAAGTCCTGGTTCGATTTCGCCGGGACTCCGCACACGAAGGATTACCACTTGACCGAAGCGTTCCACCGCATCGATTACGGCAACATGGAGATGGACGTGACCATCGAGGATCCGGGCGTGTTCACGGCGCCGGTGAAGATTCATAGGACCACCACACTTGAGACCGGGATCGACATGACGGAATACGTCTGCAACGAAAACAATCAGGATCCCGCGCATTTGGACGCCACGCTCGGCAAGGAAAGCGCGCGCCGGCTTGAAGGCGTGCCTCCTGTCGTAGCGCAGAAAGCCCCCGCGCCTCCGGCGGGCGTAACGCCTAGGGCCGAGAACGGCAAGGTGGATTTTTCGGGAGTGTGGGCGCCTCCCGCCAATATAAATCTCCCCGGCGACCCTTCCTATCAGCCATGGGCCAAGACGCTGTACGAACAGCGAAAAGCCGACAAAGGCAAAGACGATCCCGAGCGCGTTTGCCTTCCCAATGGGGCCGTGCGAATCAATCCTCTGCCTTATAAAATCGTGCAGCGCCCGGATATGATCGCGCTGTTGTGGGAGGGCAACACGCATAGCTATCGCCGGTTTTTCCTGGATGGTCGCGCTCATAATCTCGACATCGAGCCGGAGAGTTGGACCGGCCAATCCATCGGGCACTGGGATGGCGATGCGTTGGTGGTGGACACGATTGGATTCAACGACAAGACTTGGTTGGATTCCACCGGCAAGCCGCACAGCGCCGATATGCACTTAGTTGAGCGCTACCGCCGCCCCAATCTGGGACATCTTGATGTGGACTACACCATCGAGGATCCGAAGGCCTTCACCAAGCCGTACTCGTTCACGCGAACGTTTACGCTCGAGCAGAGCTCGGACTTGCACGAGTACGTTTGCCAGGCGATTTTGGACGGGATCGAGTAGCCCGTAATCCGTCGATAATCCTGCAACCAATGCCGAGTTTTCAGCCCCGCCGGTAACGGCGGGGTCGAGCCTACGGACGGATCACGAGCCGCCCGCTACGGCCGTAAGAGCTCGAACCGCCCATCCCTCTGGAGGCGATAGCGGCGGCCGCGCCAAGTGATGGTCTTTCCGAAAAAGCCTGCGATCCAGAAGAAGAACGTTGCCACATCGGCCAAGGGAACCAGCGCCCAGCTCACGCGCGCGTGGAGCGCTCCGCGCACAATCGCACCCGCGGCCGCCGCGCGGAGAGCGAGCGCCACGGGAAGAAGCGGCAACCACGAAGGATGGGCGATGACCGCAAGAACCGCGAGTGGCAGCAGCATGGTGAAAATCTGTCCCACATAACCCAGCGGCCGCGAGCGCCGAGTGCTTCGCGCCCAGCGAAGACGATGCGCGGCGTTATGGCGCAAATCCGAATAGCCTATGTGGTGCTCGATCACATAGGACGATAGAATCACGCCGTGACCCTCTTGAGCCGCGAATTTCCCCATCACGAAATCCTCGGCCAGAAAATCCTTGAGCCGGTCGAAACCTCCGATGGATTCGAGAACCCCCCGGCGAGCGGCGATGGTCGGGCCGACAGCGAAGCGCATTCCCTCGATCATGCGCGCCACCAGGATCCCGGCCAGAAAATCGATGTTGATGCTGGTGGCCTCTAATCGCGACCAGAAGCTGGGGCCAGCCACCGCGCGGTAGGGACAGGTGGCAATGCCGACCTCGGGATCGCGAAATTCCGCGTTCAGGGTGTTCAGCAGTTCCGGTCCCACGCGAGTATCGCTATCGCTCATCACGATGAGATCGTTGGCAGCCGCGGCCAGCATATGCGACAGGCTGAAGACTTTCGCGTTGGGATAGGGAGGATCGCCGGTGACCACCAGCCGCGACGGGACGCGCGGGTATTCGCGGCCGAGCTTTTCCGCCACGCGCGCCGCGGGATCGCCGGCGGAACGGACTGCGAATAAGATTTCGAAATTCCCGTAATCTTGTTCGAAAAAACTGCGGAGATTCGATTCCAGGTCCGGCTCAAGCCCAGCGAGCGGTTTCAGGACGCTGATGGGCGCCACGGTCCCGGAACCCGCGCGCAGCGCGCGCCGATAGCGCCAAGCCGCCACGATCGTCAGGATCGAATACGCCACCGCCACGGCCAGAAGGCCCGCAAAGATCATCCCCGGTTAATCCCGCAGGCTGGTGTCCAGGAACGCCCGCAGCCGGTGGCTGCGGCTGGGATGGCGGAGCTTGCGCAGCGCCTTGGCTTCGATCTGGCGGATGCGCTCGCGCGTCACGGCGAAGTGCTGTCCCACTTCTTCCAGCGTGTGCTCGCTGCCGTCCTGCAAGCCGAACCGCATCTTGATGATCTTTTCCTCGCGCGGGCTCAGCGTCTTGAGCACTTCCGCGGTCTGCTCGCGCAGATTCAAGTTGATGACCGCCTCCGACGGCGAAGTCACTCGGCGATCGATGATGAAATCGCCGAGATGCGATTCCTCCTCCTCGCCGACCGGAGTTTCCAGCGAAATCGGCTCCTGGGCGATGCGCAGAACCTTGCGCACCTTTCCCACCGGCAGATCCATCTTCTGCGCCAGCTCTTCGTTGGTGGGCTCGCGCCCCAAATCCTGCTGAAGCTGGCGCTGCATGCGCACCAGCTTGTTGATGGTCTCGATCATGTGCACCGGGATGCGGATGGTCCGCGCCTGATCGGCGATGGCGCGTGTGATGGCCTGCCGCACCCACCAGGTGGCGTAGGTGGAAAACTTGTAGCCGCGCTGATAGTCGAATTTATCCACGGCCTTCATCAAGCCTATGTTGCCTTCCTGAATCAGATCGAGAAATTGCAGACCGCGGTTGGTGTAGCGCTTGGCGATAGAGACCACCAGCCGCAAATTCGCTTCGATGAGAGCTTTCTTGGCGACTTCGGCTTCCTGCTCGCCGCGCTCGACGATCTGCAGCGTGCGGCGAAGCTCGACGGCGGAGGCGCCGGATTCTTCCTCCACCTGTTGAATGCGCTGGCTGTGCTGGCGCATTTCGCGGCGCAGGATCGCGGCGGCACCGTGGACGCCGTCCGGCGAAGCTTCCAGCTTGCGCTGGATTCTGGCGATCTCCTTTTCGATGGGGCGCAGTTCTTCCACCAGCACGCGCAGCTTTGCGGCGAGTTCCCGGCGCGTCTGCGAGCTGAAGGGAACTCCGCGGATCAGCCGCGAAATGCACACCATGATGCGCGCCAGATTCCAGCGCAGCGCCCGGTGCGCTTTCGGCTTCAGGCTGCGCGAGATCGCTTGCAGCTTCTGGCGGCACTGCTGCGCCTTTTTATATTGAGTGTCGATTTGCGCGATGGTGCACAGCAGATCCGAGCTTTGCTTGACGACGATCTCATCGGTGACCAGCAGATCGGCCATCACCAGAAAGTCGCGCACCAGCGTGGGGTCGAGCTGAATCTTTTCCGCCATCGCCAGAATGTCGCGCACCACCAGCGGCGAGCGCGAGAGGGCTTTCTTTACCGCCGCCTGCCCGCGTTCGATGCGCTTGGCCAGCTCGATTTCTCCCTCGCGCGTCAGCAGCGGGACGGTTCCCATTTCGCGCAAATACATGCGCACCGGATCGTTGGTCTTATCGCTGAAATCCTGAGCGAGCTCGAGGTCGAAATCGTCGCCATCCTCGAGTTTCTTGTCGAAATCGAGTTTCGGTTCCTCGAGGATCTCGACGCCCGCGCCATCGAGTTCGGCCAGCAGATCGTCGATCTGCCGTTCGCCGGAATAACCGCCGCTGAGCAGCTCGTTGACTTCGTCGTAGAGAACGTAGCCCTTCTCCTTGCCGTTGTCCATGAATTGCTTCAGCCTGCCGAGTTGTTCGTCAGTCGCCACAATACCCCATCTACCGGACGCCTTTTACGCGCCCTGGCTTACACCAAGGAAGGCCGACCCTCCCTTGCGGTTTTCCAACAGTGCGCCGCTGCCTTTTGCCTCAGTATAAAACACCCGTGCCTGCGCAAGAGAGCTCGGCGCACGAGAACTCAACGCCCGGCGTTTTCCAAGCGGTGCAACTGCACCATCCATTCGAGAGCCTCGGTGAGCCGGCCCTCCTGCTCCGCCGATTTGACGCGCGCACGCAACTGTTCCAGTTGTTTCTTGCGGAGGCTGTTCTCCAGGCGCTCGAGACAGGCCTGAGCCTGCTGGAAACCCGACTCCTCGTCGCTTATCTCATCGGCCGCCGCGACTTCATGCAACAGCTTTTGCGCGGGTCCGGCCAGCCTTGCCTCCACAGCCGCGAACAGGGCGGCGTGATCCCTGGAATGGGCTCCGCCGGCGGCGCCGGAAGCCCCTGGGCTTGAAGACCCCTCAGCCCCGCCCGTCAGGGCGGGGGTTTCAGGACGAGCCGCGTGCCGCAGCGCCTCGAAAATTTCCCGGCTGGCGAAACCCTCCTCGATTTCTGGCCTGAGCGCCGGCAGGATCTCGCGCCGCGCGCGGTCGCTGGCCAGCAGAGCGCTCAGCAGCAGCCTCTCGATCGGCGGGATTTGCACGCTCGCTCCAACGGGAGCCGCGCTGGCCGCGGCCGCGCGGCGATCCGTCACCGCCCGCTTCAACTGGTCCAAAACCAAGCTGCGTTCCAATCCCAGATACGAAGACAAATCGTCCGCCACCGCCGCGCGTTCCAGCTTGTCCGGGATCTTCTGCACGGCCGGCAGCAACGCTTTGAAAGCGTCCACGCGTCCCGCCGCGGAGCGCATATCGTATTTCGCCCGGGCGCGATCCGCCAACCAATGAAAATACCCGCTCGACGACTCCAGCTTCGCCCGATACGCTTCCGCCCCGTTTTGTTTTACATACTCGTCGGGGTCCAGACCTCCGTCGAGCGTCACCACACGCACATGCACGCCCTCGTCCAGCAGCAAGCCCACGGCGCGCTCGGCGGCGTTCGCTCCGGCGGCGTCCGGATCGAAGTTCAAAACCACATGATCGGCGTGTCGCCGCATCGCGCGGATCTGCAGCGGGGTCAGCGCGGTCCCGCAGCTCGCGACCACTTCCCGCACGCCCGCCGCATAGGTTCCAATCACGTCCATATATCCTTCCACAAGCACCGCTCGATTCAACCGGCGCATCTGTTCCTTAGCGCGATGCAGATTGAAAAGCACGGATGTTTTCCGGTAAATCGCTGTTTCTGGGGAATTTAAATATTTTGGTTGGTCGTCATCGCGCATGGCGCGCCCGCCGAACGCGATGGGTTTGCCGGATTCGTTGTGGATCGGGAACATCAAACGGCCTCGGAATGCGTCATAGAACCCGATGCCTTCCGGGCGACGCCGCACCAAACCCGAGGCCTCCAGCGCCTCCGGCGGAAAAGCTTCGCTCAAGCGCCGCGCCAGCGTCTGACCGGAGGGATCGGCATAGCCCAATCCGAATGCCTCCACCATTTCATTGGAAACGCCCCGGCGTTCCAGGTATGCACGCGCCTCGCCTCCCGCATTCACGCGCAAATTCGCTTGGAAGACCTGCGCCGCGATGGAGTGCATCTCCATCACCGCGGCCCGCAGCTTGGCTTCCCCATCGGAGTAGTCGCTGCGCTTGGGCAGCGGAATGCCGTGCCGCTCCGCCAGCAGCTTCGCCGCTTCCCAGAACGTCAGCCCTTCGATTTCCATGACGAAGTTGATGACGTCGCCTTTGGCGTCACACCCGAAGCACTTGTAGAATTGCCGGACCTGATGAACGCCGAAGGAGGGCGTCTTTTCCTGATGAAACGGGCACAGCCCGGTATAGCGGCCCGTGGTTCCCACGCGGCGCAGGCGCACGTATTCGCCGATTACCTTAACGATATCCAGGGCGGACTTGAGCTGCTCGGCGAAGTCCATGAGAGCCGCTTTGGATATGGTAGCGTGCGGCGGGCGCAAGGGACGGGTCAGGCACGGCGAAAGCCGAGCCGCCCGCGTACCACAGATTCGCTTTTCTGGAACTTGCGTCTGGCGCGGTTCAACACTTCGCCGCTGGTGGCTTGCCGGATCAACTCCTCGCGCCAGTGAAGGGCGCGAAGTCGCGATGGTCCCCGCGAAGCCTACGAGCGGTGGGGATCGCCTCGTCGCCGGCGTCTATGCGAACGTCGGAAACATCCGGTATCCTCACGTGCTCGGGCCGAATGCCAATCCCGATGAACCGCGTCCGCATTCGACGCGGAATCGTCGTACGTTCCAGCAAGCGCACAGGCCAAGGAAGTTTTCTCGCGGTGTGCTGCCGCCGCATGGCCTCCTGCAAGCGTTGCGTCAGCCGGGTCGGGAACTCGCGGCGTCGCTGAATCCTCTCGAGATCGCCCACGCTGAGCCTGCCTTCGGCGAGCGGTCCCGCCAGGATGTTGGCCGCGGCCACGGCGTCCTGGATCGCCAGGTTGATCCCCACACCGCCCACGGGCGACATCGCGTGCGCCGCATCCCCGATACATAGCAGTCCGGGCCGATGCCACTGCCGTAAGCGGTCTACCCGCACGGTCAAGAGCTTCACATCGTTCCAGTCCCGCAACTCCGTCAGGCGATCGCGGAAGGGCGGGGCCAGTGCAGCGATCGCCGACCGCAATTCTCCGATCCCTTTGGTTTGCATTTTCGTTGCGGTTCCTTTGGCAACGGAAAAGCCGCACTGCCAATAGCCCGCGCGATCGAATAGGACGAACGCCGTCCCGCGATCGGAGTAGATCATCAGGTCCGGGTCGTCAGGCCGCTTGGAGAGCCGCATCCACAATACATCCATCGGAGCGCCGACATCTTCCACCACTAAACCAGACAATTCCCGGACCACGGAGTGCCGGCCATCCGCGCCCACCACCAGCTCCGCCCGGATCTCCACGGGGCCGGCCGGAGTGTTCCCTCGGACGCCCACGATCCGTCCCTGCTCCTCGATCAGACCGGTGACCGCGGTTTGCATTCTCAAATGGAATGTCCGATAGCGCCGTCCTTGCGCCGCGAGGAAATCCAGAAAATCCCACTGCGGCATCATCGCCACGAAGCGACACCGTGTTCGAAGGTACGCCATGTCGCCCACTTGAATCTCCTCGCCCCCGATCCGAGCCCGTGCCCGTCGGATCTCCTGATGAGGATACTTGAGAAGCTCTTCGAGGACTCCCAGTTCGTGTATCACCTCCAGGGTCGAGGGATGGATCGTGTCGCCCCGAAAATCGCGCAGGAAGTCGGCGTGTTTCTCCAGCACCAGCACCTCGATTCCCGCGCGCGCCAGCAAATATCCCAGCATCATGCCCGCCGGTCCGCCGCCCGCGATACAGCAAGTCCCTCTTGAGGCCGTCATTGGCTTCCCTCCTGCACCCCCAGCATGCGCCGAAAAGCGAGCAGCCAGGAAGTACGCCGGAGTTAACTGGACGTAACTTGAGTCTGGGTACGCTATCGATTCACCACGGAATCACCGCTGTGATCGCGCCCTGCGCGGCTTCCTGAACCGGCTGGTTCACTAAGAACCGCTGACCATCCCGGGATACGGCGTATTGATTCATCCAGACCCCGTACCGGGTCAGGAACCGAAGGCCCGTCGCAAAAAGCGGCTGCGCCGGCGCGAACTCGAACGTATCGCTAGGGGCATCATTCGTCAGATCGAGGGCGACCGACATTAGCATTCCATCGAGCGAAAGATAGACGATCTCCCGGGCATCGCGGCGCCAATGCGGTTGCACCCCGCCATGACTCGATACCTGCCACTTGTGACCCCCACGGGGAAAATCCCGGACGTATATTTCCGGCCGCCCGGTCTCATTCGACGCGTACGCGACCCATCGTGGTGCTTCGCCCCCTTCCTGCGGCGAAAACTCCGCGCTGAATTCATTACACGAATGCTGCAGGAATGGACGCGATTCCACTTCCTGCTCCCTACCACTGAGCGTCGCGATCCACGTGTGCAGGTTTCGGTAATCGGGGAACTGGGAGGTGTAGGCAATAAGCTTCCCGTCCGATGACCAGTCCGCCGGAAACTTGGGGCCTTCCGTGTCGAGCACGCACGTGGCCGCTCCCCCGCTGAGCGCCCGGCGGAAAAGGCGCATTCGGCGGTCATCACCGCGACTAAACAGGATCTCGCTACCGTCCCAAGCCCAAACTGCAGTTAATTCGGCCACCGCAAGATCCGCGTCGGTGATTCGGAAGACGGCGCCTCCGCGGAGCAGGTCCATCACCCAGATTGTTGGCTGGACGGTGTCCGGATCATCATGCCTGTGCACCGCCACATACCTGTCGTCCGGCGAAAGTTTGATCGAAAGATAGTCGTTAGGCAGCCCGGGCGCGGGAATGGACTTTCCCTGCCGGTCGAACCACGTGAGCTTTAGGTTCTCCGCGCAGCCTGCTTGATACAACAGGACTCCTTTGCTGGAAACAGAGAATCTGGCCTGATTCCATCGCTGGTAGCGGATTTCAGGAACAATCACCGCCCGCTCTCCGGTCGGCTCCAAACTCTGGCAGTCAAACGACTGCGCGATTAATGCGCCATCGTGCACGAACAGCAAAGACGACGGATGCCCGCTCAGAACCGGAGCGTATGCCGCGCTGGTGTGGGCGGTCAGGAGCACTTTCGAGATGCCGGAATCCAGTGAGCCCGTTCGAATCGACGACGCGCCCGGACAGGAGCAGGCTGCCAGATACAGAAAGTGCCGGCCGTCCGGCAGAAACTGCGGGAATCCATGCGTAACCTCCGCGCGTGACTCATCGAGGGACGTCACCGGAATCGGCGTACCGCCGGCGTCCGAAACCCGATACAGGATGCCCATGGGTCGCGGACAGAACACGATCACTCCCTCCGGGCTCCATGCCGCGCCCTTTCCCACAACCACGTCCGCAATCTCCCGCGCCGGTCCTCCGCTGATCTCGACCGCCTTTAGTTTGTTCGGCACAAAGAAACCGATGGATTGGCTGTCGGGCGACCAGAACGGCCAGGATGCGTAATCTGTTCCCGCAACAGGTTTCGCCTCGAGCGAATCCAGCGCCCGGACCCACAGCATGATCCTCCCGTTCAACGCAGCCGTGAACGCGAGGTTACGGCCGTCCGGAGACACGGCAAAAGACTCGAATATTGCGTTTTCCGGTGGCAATACAGAGAGCCGCAGCACGCCGACTCCGCGTGACTGCACGGGCCACCGCTCGGTGAACTCGGGAATATAGCGGCCTTTCGGCAATGAAATCAAAATCGGATCGGCGCCCCCTTCCGCCTCGTAATAAGCGCCGAGCCGGTCCCGCAGCCGTCCCGCCTCCACTCGCACAATCGGATCGGACTTTGAATCGAAAGAGACGTTTCGCCCGAGGACCTCGATGGCGATCACCGACTCCTTGATCTCGCCGTCGCGCCCCTCCAGTTTGCGTTCGACCACATAACGCAAGAAACGGCGGGCGCGCTCCGCATCGGTGAAAGCGGCGCTGGCCATTATTCGGTTGAGTTGCTGGCGTACGCGCAGGGCGTCCACGGTCAGTATTTCATTATGTTACGACCGGGCTGAGGACGGCCGCGGCGATGGCGTCGCACTCGAGCGAGCGAGTGCGAGGTTAACCACGACGGCCCGAAGGTGCGCTCACCAACGGTCTCGGCCGCGCGCCTGCTTGCTCAAATACACCTGGAACTTGCGCCTGGCGCGGTTCCGCTTCCAGGTGAGATAGCCTGATTGAAGCCCAGCCAGAGGATGAAAGCCCGAGCCGCTCGTAGACCAGCGCGGCCACTTCACGTAGAGAAAGCCGATCAGCAAGCCCGAAAGATGCGCGAAATCGCTGACCCCGCTGTTCGGATTCCAGGAGTTGAGAAACGTAATCGCCGCTATAATCCCGACGAAGTACTTCATCTTGATCGGGAAGAAGAGTGCCAGGATGATACGATCCGGCCACAAAGCCGCCGAAGCGGCAAGAACTCCGTAAATCGCTCCTGATGCACCAACGGTAGCCACGCGAGGATCGCCGAACAGATAGTTCATCAGCACCACGCAGACTCCCGCCCCGATGCCGCACAGGAAATAGAAACGCAGAAATTTCTCTGTGCCCCAGGTTTGCTCCAGCTCCACTCCGAACATCCACAAAGCCAACATGTTCCACAGGATGTGCCAGATTCCTGCGTGAAGGAACATGTACGTGACAGGCTGCCAGATACGAAGCGATCCCACCACCGCAGCCGGCGTGAGGGCGAAGTAGTACTCCAGGGTTTCGGTCAAGCGGGCCGACGGCGCCACGTGGTCCGCTAGCCACTCAAGCAAGAAAACCGCGGTATTGGCGATCAGCAGCCACTTGATGCCGGGTGGAAGGCGGCTGCCGGAGAGATACCCACGCGCATAAGACCGCGTACTGTAAGCCATGGCTACGCCTGAAGCCAGGATAGCATCAGGGCCCCTGCATTATCGCGTCCACGCCGCGCGATGCAAGCTCGGCTTCGATGCCGCCGGCGAAAAACCGGCGCGCTTCTTCACGCCGCTTCAACGCGGCATCCATGTGGCAGACCGTGAGCCCACGGATAAACAGGTGAGCCTGATCGCCCGAACAGAGCTCCGCCATCGGCAGCATCTCTTTCGCGATCCAATCCCACTCCTGCCCCGTAAGCGGCGCCAGGCGGGATTCCTCATGGCGCTGCTCGACATCGTCGACGAAATGCAGATGGTCGGCGCGGCGAAGAATTGCCATTCGTTTCGGCTCCGGAGCCCTTTCAAAGATGTCAAACATGCCTTCGAGCGGAAGAGGCGTGTCATTTTCGGCGGCCAGAATCAGCGTGGGAACTTCGCGCCCCCACCGGAAATCGAGCTTTGCCCGGATAATTCCCGGCTTTGGATTCGAGCTTCCGCCAGGTGCGAGAGCCACGACCGCTCCAAGGCGCGGGTCGGCGGCCGGCGCGGCCAGCGCCGTCCAGCCGCCGAAGCTGTGGCCCACGATGCCGATCGCGGCGGGATCGATTCTGGCCTCGGCGTCCCATTCATTCAGCAAATGATCCATGAGGAAATGCACATCGGGGACGCGGCTCGCGACAATAGCCTCCATTCGAGCGTTCCTTTCTTCGAGGCTCATGCCCTCTTTGCGCGCGAGCTCCGGCGCGATCATTTCGGAATGGTCCAAAGCCGCCACCACATATCCGTGGCCGCATAAATGCCTGCACAAGAAGGTCGAGCTGCGCCGGTTCCCGCCGCTATGGTGCGAGAAAATGATCAGCGGATAATCGCCCGCTTCCACCGGATGCCAGACATGGCAAGGAAACATCCGCCGCCGCGTGCGATCCAGTGCTTCAAAGGATCGTTCGCCAACGGAAAATGGACCTGGAGCGAATGGATCGTACATTGGAGAAGCTCGCGCAAAACGGACTCGCTGCCAGCGGCCAGATCCACCGAGCTACCCCTTCGTTTAGCGCCGCTGGCAACGGCCTTTGCGCTTTCCGGGCATTCCCGAGGCTAACTCGCCGTGCTGCGCCATCCCTCCGCGTAGGTTTCGCGAACCACTTTCGAATACGGAACCGGGCTGACGACGGCGCGGATTTCGATCTGCCGATGGCGCTCCACCGTGGTTTTCCTCGAACCGCCGCCTTCTTCGCCCCAAACCAGTGACACTTCGTTGCCGGTTTCGATCCCGGGATCCACAACCCCGAGCGAAAGCATAGACCGCTCGTTGTAGCTGTAGCCCGCAAACATCGAAAGCCCTGAGGTCTTACCTCGGCTCACGATCTTGTCATACGACGCGGAAGTGTAATTCGACAAGGGCAGATCGATGTATTTGTAAATATCGCCCTGCTCGAACAGGGAGCGAAATACTTTGGCGACGTCTTCGGCGTTCCAGGCGAATGTCACCTTTTTCCGTTGCGGTTGACCGGCGATCTTCTCGAGCGCTTCTTTTCCGATAAAATCGTGATCGAATTTTACAAACGGGCCGTAACCCAATTCATACGGTGTCATGTAATAATCTTCGATATTATTGGAATAGAAGCTGCCGCCAATCGATCCGGTCGCCTCATAACTGCTCGCCGGCAGCCACTTGCGATAGGGCTTCATCTTTTCGCCCGTGTAGACGGCGGGCAGGGGCGAAGGAATCCAGCCGGATTCGAGCGTGTTGGTCGCGTAAGCGCGCGCACCCACTTGGCACAATCCAAAATCCTTACCGGCTTCGACGATCGCTTGCCGGATCTCTTCCCGTTCCTCGTAAGGCCCCCAAATCTCCAGACCCGGCGCGCCGGCCATGCCATGCCGCAAAGCGCGCACCTTGCGCCCCGCGATCTGGATCGCGTCCATGTGGAAAAATTTGACTTCGGGAATCGGCCCGCCGTTCAATTTTTCGATCACTTTCGGCGCATTGGGACCCTGAATCTGAAAGCGGTAATGTCTCCGAACCACCGCCTTGCCCCTCGGATTGGAGGGAGAGCGGTCGTCTATTTCTACACGCACGTTGTATCCGCCAGTCTCTCCATGGAACTGAATCCAATTCGCGGTGGGCGCCCGCCCCACGAATTTCAACTTATTTTCTTCCAAGTGAAAAAGAATTCCATCGCCAATCACGTGTCCGCTGTGGCTGCAAGGAACAAATTGCTTGGCTCGGTTGACGGGGAATTTCGCAAAGGTGTTGATGGCCAGATGCGACAGCATCTTCAGCGCGTCGGGTCCCTCGACGTACACCTCCACCATATGGTGCGACTGGTCGAATAAAACACAGGTCTCGCGCCAGGCGCGCTGTTCGTCGCGCCAGTTGGTGTACTCGCCGGGAACCACGGGATATACATACGCCCCGATCGGCGAATTGCGGAGCATGTCCACCGCATTACCGGCGGTTTGTAATAGGTCCTCCAGACTCTTGTGACTGGTGGCTGGATTCATGATAGCTGTGAGAACTCCTCTCGTCTTGTGAAAAGTGACCCGCTTGCCGCGCGCGGCTGCCTCTTTCGAGCCGCGACCGCAAGGGAGCGGCGTTATTGCCAGCGTTCAGTATACACCCGCCCCACCAGGGGATCGCCGTCGCCGGGCAAAGCGCCAGAAAGCTGATTCTATAAGGAACTAAGTACTCCGTTTCAAAATCCGGCCACGTATTCGAGAGCAATGTGGGGCGGCTCCCTGCGCTGCGGCTGGCCCTCGGCCCGCCCGGTGCAAGCGGCCTGGGGGGCCGCCGCAGGCCAAGGGTCGGCCAAGGGCCTGCCCCACCGGAAGCCGCAAATACGTGGCCGTATATGAAACCGCTTACTAAACTAAGGGACGATGCACTAGTTGATTAGGCTGTTAACGGCTAGGCTCCTGCGCGAGGGGTTTTTGGATGCGCCGCGCGTGCGGCGGCATTATGGGGCGAGTGGCGAGAAGTGCGAGGCGCGCGCGCCGCGGACCGCACTGAACTTGCCGGATCGCCCACCGGAATTTGCACCTGGTTATTGTCGGCCTCATCCGTGCCGATTTCCAAATACACTCCTCCGTTGGGCGCGGGCCCCACGTCGCTGGACGGAATCGTCACGTTGAGCTGGTAGCCCAGCAAGCCGGGAGCGAGGCCGGCGTATTGGATGGTCGCCATTTGGCCGTAATAGCCGTTGACGTAATCGTTGAAATCGACGTACATTGCGTTTGAAGTCCACAGGTTGGACTCGCTCAAGGGGCTGGTCGGTCCCAGCGCGCCATCGGAGATGGCGGGAGTGACCAGACCCAGGCCGGTCAGAAACACCAGTATTGTTTCGCCGGGCATAGCTGGGCTGCTGGGTGTAATCAGTGTGTAGTTTGCGTGCGTCGCGGCAGCGAATCCGATGCCGTTGGTGGTCTGTGTGAAGATTCCCGGCGCGGAGTCGGCGATGTACATATTGCCGACGGCATTGGAATTGGTTCCATTATTGACGACCTGAATGGTGGCGAGCGCCGGCTCCGCCGAGCTGACTTCAAACGGTACCACTGCGTTAATTTGCCCGGGACTTACGTAATACAGCGGGGCGGCGGTTCCGTTCACGAGCACTTGCGTCCCGCCGAGAACCGTCGGCGCGGGCCCGGCAGGCCCGCTCATCGTAACCTTCGAAAGATTGGTACCGAACAACGAGATGGTTTCGCCTGGCGCCAGGCTCGCGGTCATGGGGGCGTAGCTCGCGGCGTTGATGATGCCGATGGGATTCAGGTATACACCCGTGGTCGAGGATCCAGGACTGGCCGGGCTCATCACGCCCGCGACCAGGGAAAAGAATCCCTGCGATCCGATCGCCACAAACGCGTTCGCGCCGTCGCCAAAGGCGTAGAGGTACGTGCCGTTGCCGTCCGAGCAAATTGTCGTGCCACTGGCGCAATATTGGAGCATAGACAAGGAGCTGGACCCGGGCAGAGGTCCAGTGGTCCCATTCGTGTTGAGAGCAAGCCCGTCATCGATTCCGTAATCGAAAGGATAATAGCCGAAGATGCTGAGCCGCTGATGCTCCACGGCGTCGCCGTTGGCGTCGCCATAGGGAAGCAGGGATCCAGAGAAGGAATCGACGCCGCCGCAGCCGGGGGAATCTTCTAGAGCGGACCAGAAATACAGGCCATGCGGCGGCACCGCGGGTGCGGCGGAAGTCAAGGCGCGGACTCCGAAAATCATGTCATAGCCCGTGGGATTGTATCCCACAATGAAATTTCCGTCGGCGGATTCGAATATGGTTCTGGTTCCAGTGACCAAGGCGTTCGCGGAGGAGACGCCAGAAGGATTCGGGAACGTCAGAATCGCGCTTCCATCGCTTTGGAACGCATACGTCGCGCCGGTGGTGGTTTGGCTGAGAATCGGAGTGCTGCTTTGGTTGTAGGCCTGACCCGTGAAATTGATGGTTCCAAATCCTCCGGACCCATTCGGAGTAACTTCAAACAAGGCGTTCTTAAGCGCCACGTAGCTCGCGCCGGTGAAGTCCTCTACGCCGATCCAATACTTCGAAGTAAAGCTGGAATTGGTGGGCGGCGTGGAAGCTTCGGGTATGGCGATGAAAAGGTCGTTGAGATTCTCGGACTCGGTGGCGCTACCGATAAAGACGCCCTGCGCCACCGCTCCAAAAATGACACTGCCCGAATCGGTGGGAAAAAGCGGGTTGGTGATCCAGCCGGCGCCGCTAGCCCCGATCACGTATCCGGTGACGCCCAGAGAAGTCGAACTGACGCTGAGGGCTTGCGGCGTCCCATTGTCGATCGTGTTATCCACCTCTGTGCCGGTGAGGGTGTAATTGCCCGCTCCATCGAACGTGATGACTCCGTATACGGCAGTTACTTCGGTGGGGTTGCCGTTATCGTCCCAGTCGGTCACCGCCAGTTGCCGGAAGTGGAAGTTGCCTTTGAGCAGGCCGTTGCCACTGGTGTCATAAGTCTGGGCGTGCAGGCTTGCCAGCCCCAGCCCCGCTATCGCAGCCAGTTGATATATTGATTTCATTCCGTTCCGTCGGATGCGCGCGGCCTGGAATCGCGCTGCCACTGTCTCGACCCGGCGCTTGATCGGCTAATTCGGCAATACCCTGCGCGATGGCTTTTTCCCGTGCGCCGCGCGTGCGGCGTTATGGGGCAAGTGGTGAGAAGTGCGAGGCGTGCGCGCCGCGGGCCGCACCGAACTCGCCGGATCGCCCACGGGAATTTGCGCCTGGTTATTGTCGGCCGAATCGCTGTAGATTTCCAAATACACTCCTCCGTTGGGCGCGGGACCCACGTCGCTGGACGGAATCGTCACGTTGAGCTGGTAGCCAAGCAAACCGGGAGCGAGCCCGGCGTATTGGATGGTCGCCGTCTGGCCGTAATTGCCGTTGACATAGTCGTTGAAGTCGGCCCCCAGGCATGGCACGGCGGCTCCCGAGGAATTTTGACAATTGAGGTTGATCCACAGGTTGGCCTCGTTCAGCGGGCTCGAGCTAGTGCCTGACCCTCCCAAGGCGCCATCGGAGATGGCGGGAGTGACCAGACCCAGACCGGTAAGGAACACCAGTATCGTTTCGCCGGGCATAGCCGGGCTGCTGGGTGTAATCAGTGTGTAGTTTGCGTGCGTCGCAGCGCCGAATCCGATGCCGTTCGTGGTCTGCGTGAAGATGCCCGGCGCGGAGTCGGCGATGTACATATTGCCGACGGCATTGGAATTGGTTCCATTATTGACGACCTGAATACTGGCGAGCGACGCCGAGCTGACTTCAAACGGCACCACGGCATTAATCTGCCCGGGACTTACGTAATACAGCGGCGCGGCGGTTCCGTTCACGAGCACTTGCGTCCCGCCCAGAATCGTGGGCGCGGGCCCGGCGGGCGGGCTCATCGTAACGTTCGAAAGATTGGAGCCGAACAATGAGATGGTTTCGCCTGGCGCGAGGTTCGCGGTCATGGGGGCGTAGCTCGCGGCGTTGATGATGCCGATGGGATTCAGATAAACTCCCGTCGAAGATGCTGGACTGGCCACCACGCCCGCGACCAGCGAAAAATAACCCTGCGTTCCGATCGCCACAAACGCATTGAGATTGTCGCCAAAGGCGTACATATAGGAGCCGTCGGCGTCCGGGCAAATGGTCGTGCCGTTCACCGATGCGCAGTATCCCGAGGGGTACGAGACCCCGGGAATCGGCCCGGTGGTTCCATTCGTGTTGAGAGCGAACCCATTATCGGTTCCGTAGTCCTCGGCAAAGTAGCCGCCGATCTCGTTGAGTTGCTGATCCTGAACGGCGTCGCCGTTGGAGTCGCCATAGGAGAGGAGGGATCCATAGTAGGAATCGACGCCGCTGACGGTGGGGATGTCTTCCAACGCTCCCGAAAAATAGAGGTCGTGCGGCGGCGTTGCCGGCGCGGCGGAAGTCACGGCGCGGACTCCGAAAATCATGTCATAGCCCGTGGGATTGTATCCCACAATGAAATTTCCGTCGGCGGATTCGAATATGGTTCTGGTTCCCGTAACCAATGCGTTCGCCGTGGAGACACCGGAAGGATTCGGGAACGTCAGAATCGCGCTTCCGTCGCTTTGGAACGCATACGTCGCGCCGGTGGTGGTTTGGCTGAGAATCGGAGTGCTGCTTTGGTTGTTGGCCTGACCCGTGAAATTGATGGTGCCCAATGACCCGGATCCATTCGGCGTGATTTCAAACAGCGCGTTTTTAAGGGCCACGTAGCTCGCGCCGGTGAAATCCTCTACGCCGATCCAATACGCCGAAGTAAAGCTGGAGTTGGTGGGCGGCGTACCGGCGGGGATGGCAATGAAGAGGTCGTTGAGACTCATGGACTGTTGGGCGCTGCCGATAAAGACGCCCTGCGCTAGCGATCCGTAAATGACGCTGCCCGTATCGGTGGGAAAAAGCGGGTTGGCGATCCAGCCGGCGCCGCTGGCCCCAATCGCATATCCGGTGACTCCCTCAGAAGTCGAACTGATGCTGATGGCCTGCGGCCCTCCATTGGAAACCGTATTATCCACGTATGTGCCAGTGAGGGTGTAAGCGCCCGCCCCATTGAACGTGATGACTCCGTAGACGGCGGTTATTTCGCTGGGGTTGCCGTTATCGTCCCAGTTGGTCACCGCCAGTTGCCGGAAGCGGTAATTGCCGCTGAGCTGGAAGTTGCCACTGGTGTCGACTGTCTGGGCCTGCAGGCTCGCCAGCCCCAGCCCCGCTATCGCTGCAAGTTTATGTATTGGTTTCATTCCGGTTTGTTGGATGCGCGGGATACTGGCCCGCGTTACCATTGTTTTGCTTGCCGCGCGCACGCAAGCGCAGGACAAGCTGAAGCTTGTCCCACTTTATCAAGACAAGCTGAAGCTTGTCCTACTTTACCAACACTGTTAAGACGGTGAAGTTGCCAGTGGCGTTGACTTCCTCGGGCCGCTCGGCATGCCAGATTTCGCCGGCGCGAACCATCCGCCCTTCCATCGATCCTTCGCCCCCGGTGACCACGATGAGCTGAGATGGGCCAAGATTCGCGGCGCCATCCACCGAATGGCGCTGAACGAGAAAGTGATCGCACGCGACGCCTCCGTGGCGGCGGGGCGAGTGCCGGTCCAGGCAGCTCACTTCCAGCGCCCGATCGAGGTGCAATTCGCGCCTCCGGCCGTAGTCGTAAAGCCGGTAGGTGATATCGCTGTGCTGCTGGATTTCGCATAGCGTCAGTCCGGCTCCGATGGCGTGCACGGTTCCGGCGGGGATGAAAAAGGTGTCGCCTGCGGACGCATCGTGCCATTCGAGCAGTTTCAGGATTTCGCCCGAAACCGCGGCGTCGGACAAGCGGTCTTTAGATACCGGTTCACGGAATCCGGCCGCGATCTGCGCGCCGGGCTGAGCAGCGAGAATGTGCCACATCTCCGTCTTGCCCGAGCAATTATGATGGCGGCGCGCGTAATCGTCGCCGGGATGCACTTGCACCGAAAGCTTATCGCAGGTCGTAATGAATTTCACCAGCAGCGGAGGTGCCTCGTGCCACACTTCGCATCCCCAGGTCTTGTGGAGGAAGCGGGAAGCAAGACGTTCGAAGGGCATTAAACGCGCACACGGATAAACTGCTCGATCCGGTTCAACCCGCGCTCCAGCTCCCGCATGGAGGCCGCGTAGGAGATACGGACGTGCTCGGTAGTTCCGAACGCTTCTCCAGGAACCAGCGCGACGAACTCCTCGGCCAGCAGCTTCTCGGCGAACTGGAGCGAATTCTCCATGCCGTTACCGCCCCTCCTGGAAAACGTCGCGCTGACATTGGGATAGGCGTAAAAGGCGCCCTGCGGCGTCTGCACGCGAACGCCGGGCATCGCGCCCAGCCGCACGAGGACGTAATCGCGCCGGCGGCGGTATTCGGCGAGCATTTCCCCGACGGAATCCTGCGGACCACGCAGCGCCTCAATGGCCGCCTTTTGCGTAATGGAAGTGGGATTGGAAGTCGAGTGGCTTTGCAGCTTGTTGATTGCCGCCACGATCTCGGCGGGCGCAAGCACAAAGCCCATCCGCCAGCCGGTCATCGCGTAAGTTTTCGAGAGCGATCCCACCACCACAACAGAGTCTTTGGCGCCGGGAAGCGAGGCCAGCGAGAAAGGCTCCGAATCGTAAAGAAAGCTCTCGTAGCATTCGTCGGTGGCGATCCAGATGCCGCGATCCTTGGCGATGCGGAAAATCCTTTCGAGCTCCGCGCGCGGAAACACCGCGCCGCTAGGGTTGGAAGGCGAATTGAGGATCATCAGCTTGGTGCGCGGCGAGATCAGCCGCTCCACGGCCGAAGCCCGCAGCGTGAATCCTTCCTCCTCGTTCGTCTCCGCGAAAACACACCGGCCGCCGGCGTAGTTCACCACATCCTTGAACGTTACCCAATAGGGAACGGGAATAATGACTTCGTCGCCGGGATCGATCAGCGCCTGCGTGAGATTGAAAATACCGTGCTTCCCGCCGATGGTCGCGATACACTCTTTGAGGCCATAGGACGTGCCATACAGGCCGCGATGATGATCGCAAATCGCCTGCTTCAGCTCCACCGTTCCGCTGACCGGCGTGTATTTGGTGAAGTTTTCGTCCAGGGCGCGGACCGCCGCGCGTTTGATGTTTTCGGGAGTGGGGAAATCCGGCTCGCCCGCGCTGAAGTCCACCACGTCGACGCCTTCGCGCCGCAGCCGGTCGGCCTCGGCGGCGACTTTCATGGTCGAGGACTCGCTGATCAGCGAGATTCTTTCGGCTAGGTTGGCTGCAGTTTGCATCTGTACTCCAAGTTATCAGTTTTCAGTTTTCAGTCTTTCCCATCCTCCGGGACTGATAACTGAGAACTGAAAACTGACAACCGCTTCAACTTCCGCTCCACGGCTGCCGGCACCATCCCCGTGACATCTCCTCCCAGCGACGCGACTTGCTTCACAAGATGCGAGCTGACGAATGAATAGGCTTCCGAGGCCATCAAAAACGCCGTCTCGATTTCCGGGCGCAGACGGCGGTTCATCAGGGCCATCTGCAACTCGTGCTCGTAATCCGAAATCGCGCGAATGCCGCGTATAATGAGGTTCGCTCCCCGGGCCGCGGCGTAATCCACCAGCAGCCCATGGAAGGAACCTACCTCCACATTGGGCCACGGCGCCACCGCCTCCTCGAGCATCTGGATGCGCTCTTCCACCGAGAATAGCGGCCGTTTATCCTCGTTCCGCAACACTGCCACGACCAGCCGTCCTACCAAACGACTGCCGCGAGCGATCAGGTCCAAATGGCCGTTGGTGATCGGATCGAAAGAACCGGGATAGATCGCGACAAGATTCGAGGGCGGCGAGGCCAATCCTGCTCCCGAGAAATTTTTATCCTATCAGATGCGGCAAGCATCCCGATTCAGAGCCGCGACCGCAAGGGAGCGGTATCCTGCCTCTTCGGGTAACCTGAGCAAGTGCTCTTCGACCAAGCCGATTACGACTTGCGTTGCGAATGGGGCCTGCAAGGGCTGCTTCATCTCGCCCCGGCGAGCGATGCCGTAATCATTGTGGATATTTTGTCGTTTTCGACCGTAGTCGATATGGTTGTCGCAAACGGCGCGTTCGTCCTGCCCTATCGATGGAAAGATGATTCCGCAGCGTGGTTTGCGGAGGAAAAGCGTGCGCGGCTTGCGTCCAGTCGCCGTTCCAAAGACTCATATTCTCTTTCGCCCGCGTCCGTTCGCGCGATTCCCCGGGATACGGCTTTGGTGCTGCCGTCTCCGAACGGCAGCACGCTTTGCCTCAGCGCGCGTTCGCCTGTTGACAATCCGAAGAGGCCGCACTCTGACTCCTGACTCCTGACTCCTGTCTCCTTTCGTTACAGCGCTCGAAGTGACGAGGGTGGGAACTCGACCACCCACTCGCGATTGTCGCGCTGGCGCTCGTATTCGGCGCGCGGCAAGTCCACGGCGATGCCGCCGGAAAACTCCAGCCTCACCCAGCGCGGCTTTTCGACCGCTCGCTCGAAATGCGCCGGGATTTGATTGAGACCGGGGCGGCCATTGCGCGCGGCGGCGCGCAACTGCTCGGGCCGGACGTAAAGGGTGATCCGATCGCCTTTAAGCCGCCCCGGGAAATACGGTCCTTCCAACTCGAATTCGCCCATGCGCACGCGGCTCAGGTTGCGCCCCGGATCGAGCGCGCGGATCTCGGCGGGAAGCAGATTGAAGGTCCCCAGCAGGCGCGCCACTTCGAGCGTCGCCGGCGCGTCCAAAACCTCGCTCGGCGCGCCGCTCTGCGCCACACGCCCCTCTAGAAGCACGATCATGTCTTCGCCCAACTCGAAGCACTCTTCCAGATTGTGCGTCACCAGCAGCACGGGCGTCTGGAATTCGGCGCGTACTTGCCGCAACACCTCGTAAAATTCCGCCCGCAGCGGAGCGTCCAATCCCTGCGCGGGTTCGTCGAGAAGAAGCAGACGCGGCTCTCCAATCAGAGCACGGGCGATGGAGCAGCGCTGGCGCTGGCCTCCGGAAACCTCATGCGGCCGCCGTCCCGCCGCTTCGGCCAGATGGAACCGTTCCAGCATTTCGTTGACGCGACGATGACGCTCCAGGCGCGGAATCCGTTCGGCGGCGAACGAAAGGTTCTGGCGCAGAGTCATGTGGGGGAACAACGCATAATTCTGGAAGACGTAGCCGCAACGGCGCGCCTGAGGCGCAAGGTGCACTTCGGTTTCCCCATCGAACAAAAGCGCGCCGTCCAGGAGAATGCGTCCCTGGTCGGGCCGCACGAAGCCGGCCAGCGAATCGAGCGTCAACGTTTTCCCGGAGCCGCTGGGTCCAAAAAGCACGGTCACGCCCGCGCGGGCTTGAAATTCCAAGTCGAGCGAGAAGCCGGAAGAATCCCTGCGGGGCGCAAAGGTCTTGCGGATACGCGCTTCGATCATTTAGGTTTGTCCGAGGCGATTAGCCAGCGCCAGAATCGCGAGAGCCGCGGCCGACACTACCAGCACCAGCGTGAGAGCGAGCGTGGTGTTGCCGTTCTCGTAGGCGTCGTAGATGGCGAGCGCGGCGGTTTGAGTGCGACCCGGAATATTGCCCGCCACCATGAGCGTGGCGCCGAATTCGCCTAGCGAACGCGCGAAGGCCAGAGCGGAAGCCGCCAGAATCGAACGCCGGGCCAGGGGCACGGTGATCCGCCAGAACAGACGCCATTCGGATGCGCCCAGGGTGCGCGCGGCGCGCTCGCAGCTCCGGTCCACGCTTTCCAGAGCCGCTCGCGACGATTTGACCAACAAGGGCAGGGAATGAAGCAACGCCGCGATCACCGCGGCCTTCCAGGTGAACACCAGAGGCGAGCCGAACATGCGCTCCCATAGCCGCCCCAGGGGACTCGCTCGCCCAATCACCACCAGCAGATAATATCCGATCACGGTGGGCGGAAGAACCAGCGGCAGCGTGACCGCGGCGTCCAGCGTCTCCTTGCCGCGAAAATCGCGATTCGCCAGCAGGTAGGCGATCGGCAACCCCGCCGCGATCGCCAGCGCGGTCGACACAAACGCCACGCGCAGACTGAGCCACAGGGGGAACCAGTCGATGGGCATCGGAAGGTCAATTATAGCGATCCTTCCAGCAGAGCCGCGACCGTCAGGGAGCGGTTTTCGGCGCTCGGGGCCGCCCGGCATGGAGGCCAGCGAGTACCCTTGAAGTATGGGGCAATCTTTGCCGAGATCCTTGTCAAGACTGATGCCCGCGCTCGCGCTCGTGGGGGCCTCGCTCCGTGCCCAAACGCCCGCGCCCGCGTTCGAGGTCGCCTCCATCAGGCCGGCCCCGCCGATCACCGAGCTCGCCGCTCAGATCCGATCGGGAAAAGCGCACGTGGGAATGTCGATCGACGGCGCGCGAGCCGATTTCGGGTTCGTTTCGCTCGCGGATTTGATTGCGCAGGCGTATCGGATCAAGCCTTACCAGCTCACGGGTCCCGATTGGATGAAACAGCAGAGATTCGACGTGACCGCCAAGATTCCCGATGGCGTCTCGAAGGATCAGGTGCCGGAGATGCTTCAATCTCTCCTTGTGGATCGCTTCAAGCTGGCAGTGAGGCGCGAGACCAAGGAACTGCCGGTGTATGCGCTGGTGGTGGGCAAGAACGGGTTGAAGATGAAGGAGTCTCCTCCGGAACAAGCCGCGGCGGCCGGCTCCGACCCGCCAACCACGGTTGCGCCGCCCCCTCCGCCCGCACCGGGTTCTCGCGGCGCATTCGCCCTTGGAACGCCAGACGGTCCGGTAACCGTGCGCCAGGAAGGAAGAGGGATGGTGATCACCGGCGGGCCGGAGGGAACGATGCGGGTGAGTACGGGCGAAGGCGGAAACATGCGGATGGAGATGTCGAGGATGCCGATGGCGCGGCTGGCCGATCTGCTCACGACTTTCGTGGACCGGCCCGTAGTGGATATGACGGAGCTGAAGGGCGCCTACCAGGTGGCGTTGGAGCTTCCGATGCAGGAATTGGTGAATATGGCTCGCGCGATGGCGCCAGAACTCGCCGGGCCGGGAGGGCCTATCGGAAGGGGCCCGAATCCGGGCAGCGGCGCCGCCCGCACGGGCGAGCCCGTGGCTTCCGACCCTTCGGGAGCTTCGATATTCCAGACCGTGCAGCAGTTAGGGCTGCGGCTGGAGCCGCGCAAGGCGCCGGTAGAGACTATCGTCGTTGATCGTCTGGAGAAGACTCCGACCGAGAATTAGCACAGACCTTTCTCGACAGGTTTCGCAAGAGGTTCCTGCTCACCCCTATCGGGCGATTACCGAAGCGCCCACCTATATCTATAAGCTCATGAAGATCTAGAGGCTCATGAGGGGAAGCTGCGCGCTTTGCAACCGCAGGGCTAGGCTCGCCGTCCAATAGGTGGAGAGGAAATGACAGTATGAAGAGTGCAAAAGGGAGGATATTTACGGGAGCTCTGGCGGCCTTGGTTGTAGCGTTGCCTTCTTACGCCTCGAACGGACCGGCGAAGCCCACGACGGTCGAGGAGCGAGTGCGGCATGCGCTGGCGACGATCCCGTATTACAACGTCTTCGACGATTTGTCGTTCCGTGTGGATAATGGCGTGGTCACATTGTTTGGCGGAGTCACGCAGCCGGTGGTGAAAGACGACGCGGGGCGGTCAGTGAAGCACATCGAGGGCGTCACGGCCGTGAATAACGAAATTGAAGTGCTGCCGCTCTCGCCTTTCGACAATCAGATTAGGCGCGCCACCTACCGGGCGATTTATGGATATCCGGCGCTCCAACGCTATGCCGAGGGCGTCGTACCCGCGATTCACATCATCGTGAAGGATGGCCACGTGACGCTCAAAGGCGTGGTGGCGACCGAGATGGACAAGCAGATGGCATTTATGCGCGCTAATGGCGTGCCGAATGTTTTTTCGGTGGATAACGATCTGCAGGTGAAGTCCTAAGATCAGGTTTTGGATCGCCTGGACGCAGTCCCCTCATTTGCGCTCGCGGGGGGCCAGGTTGGTCCAACGGCGGCCCATCTTCTCCTAGTGGGCCGCCGTTTCTGTTTTCACAACTATTGAGCTTTGCCTTTCGGCGCAGGGCGACCGGCGTGATCCGCCTGGTGGGCCCGCCAGGCGAGAGCGCGATCCATTTGATGGTCGCGCTGCTGCATCTGGCGTTCCTTGTGGGCGTAATTAGACGAGCCCAAAAGCGCCATCCCGCTCAGCAAAAAGAGAATTACCCTCCGGGCCATAATGCGCCCTCTATTTATGCGATGAGAGGGCGTGAGCTTTGGCTTCAGGTATCGCGCGCACCGCGAGACCGCTCCCTGCGGTCGCGGCTCAGCCACAGCTTCAGAGCCGCGACCGTAGGAAGCGGTGTGCCGCAATTCATTTCCGAACCACCAGCATCTCAATGGATCTTTCGGCGGGCTCGAGGCGCAGTCCAAGCTGCCGGGCGAAATCGAACGCCGCGTCTGGCCCGCGCAGGTTGCTGGAAACGGAATAGCTGAAATTGCCCTCAATCCGGGTTTCATCGATTACGGGCGCGCCCGTCTGCTGCTCGAGAATCGAGGCGATGTCTTTCATCGTCCGGTTGGTTCCGATCATGGAGTTCTCATCGCCGCCGGTCATGATCCCTTCCTTTTCGCTCGACGGCCGAAGTTGAGGAGAAGGCTGGACGGCAGTAAGGACGAAGACCGGCGCGGTTCGCATTTCCTTTTCGACGTGCAAGCCGAACCACCGCTCGACGGCCTCGCGAAGGAGATCCCGCACCAGATCGTTGTCTGGTTCGGGGAGATCAGCGGTGACGTCATAGTTGCCGGGATCAAGATTTTGGGGGAATACGATGCGCTCCGGGGAAGTGTCCCAGAGGTCCACAATGATGAGTTTCAGCGGCTGGTTGCGAATCAAGTAAGAACCAGCGCGGGGGAATCCCTGCCAGCGCAGCTCGCCAGGTTCGGAGGGCGAGATGTGGACATCGTAGGATGGCGTGGGCTCCGCCTCGGGTTTAACTCCCGGGCGCACCTGTCGAGGCTGCTCCAACAGCCCCGTCTCCTTTTCCCGATTCAGCGTGCGCAGGATGGCTTGCTCGTCATCGCCGTCGGCGCCGGAATATCCGGCAATGTAGCCGAATCGATCGACGACGAGCGCTCCGAACAAGGCGCGAATTTTGAAATTCCGCCGATTCGCTTCTCCGCTATCGAGCAAAACACAGCCGCGATATGCGGCCCCCTTCAAAGCCTGATCGAGCAGAAATTCGGAACCGGAGACCACTCGAAGAAACACAACCGGTTCCGTTTGGAACTTGTCAGGGAGTTCGTTCCATTCGGCGATGTCGTTGGGAAAAACGTCTTCGTCACCGAACGAAACCACCACCACGTTGCCGCGCAGGCTCGACCAATCCAGGCTTGCTGGGCACGCGCCTTTCAGCTTGTCCCAAACCAGCGCAGGCGGAAGATCGCCGGCGCGCTGCGCCCAGACGAGGGCGGCGAGCCCAGCGGAAAGCAGGAAAAGCGCGGCTGTCCGCTTCATATGCGCTACTAAATCATTTTACATGCGATCGACGGAAGACGCCGAAGGTTTAATCTTAGGCGACTGGTACGCTTGCTTCCTCGACTTGCGCCTGTTCCAGCAGAACTCCGCCGCCGAAGCTCATTCGAAGCGGCTCTGGCCCGCCGGGCGTGACTTTCACCGCACAATACTTGAACTCGGGAATCTTCCCAAACGGATCGAGCGTCGGGTTGGTCAGCATATTCGCCGCAGCTTCGTAGAAGCAAAACGGAACAAATACCGCGCCTCCCGGCATTCCCGTATCCGCTCTGGCATAGAGCGAGATGCGTCCACGCCGCGATTCGATGGTGATCATTCCACCGGGCGCTACGCCGAGCCGCTCCAGATCCAGCGGATGGACCGAGGCTACCGGCTCCGGCTCCAGTGCATCGAGCGAAGAGGCCCGGCGAGTCATGGCGCCGGTATGCCAGTGCTCGAGCTGGCGGCCGGTGATGAGCACCATCGGATAGTCTTTGTCCGGCATCTCTGCCGCGTGGATGAGGTCGGCGGGAACGAACTTGCCCCGCCCCGTTGGCGTCGGGAACCCCTCGATGAAAACGACCGGGTCGCCCGGATCGCCCTCTTTCACGCATGGATAGGTGACGCAGGATTCTCGCTCCAGGCGATCCCAAGTGATGCCGGCGATCGAGTCCATGCACATCCGCATTTCGTTGAAAACTTCGCTCGGATGGTGGTAGTAGCGCTCCATGCCGATGCGCCGACCCAGCTCATTCAGAATCCAGAAATCTTCCCGTGCGTCGCCGGGCGGCTCAATCGCCTTGCGCCCGAGCTGCACCATGCGATCCGTATTGGTGACGGTGCCGACCTTCTCCGGCCATGCCGTCGCCGCCAGCACAACGTCGGCGAGAAACGCGGTCTCGGTGAGAAAAATGTCCTGCACCACCAAATGATCCAGTGCCGCGAGCGCTTCGCGGGCATGATCGACATCGGGATCGGACATCGCCGGATTCTCTCCCATGATGTACATCCCGCGAATGTCGCGCCGTTTGGCGGCGTGCATGATTTCGACAACGGTGAGCCCTTTATCCGGGTCGAGCTTCGTATCCCACAGCTTCTCGAATCGCTGTTGCGCCTGCGCGTCGTCGACCCATTGGTAGTCCGGATAGAACATCGGAATCAGCCCCGAGTCCGACGCACCCTGCACGTTGTTCTGGCCGCGGAGCGGGTGCAGCCCCGAGCCGGGCTTGCCGATCTGCCCCGTCGCGAGCGTCAGAGCAATCAGGCAGCGCGCGTTGTCCGTGCCGTGCACGTGCTGCGATATCCCCATGCCCCAAAGAATCATGGAGCCCTTCGATTTCGCGTAGAGCCGCGCCACCTCGCGGATGGTTTGTGCATCGATGCCGCAGACCGGCGCCATGGCCTCCGGCGAAAACTTCTTCACGTTCTCCGCGAGCGCTTCGTATCCGGAGGTGCGGTCCTTGATGAACTTCTCATCCGTCAAGCCCTCCTCCACGATCGTGTGCAGCATGGCGTTGAGGAGAGCAACGTCCGTATCTGGATTGAACTGAAGGTAGTAAGTCGCGTGGCGGGCTAGGTCGCTGCGGCGTGGATCGGCGACAATCAACTTCACTCCGGCTTTGGTGGCGTTTTTGATCCAGGTAGCGGCCACCGGGTGATTCGATGTCGGATTCGCGCCGATGAGGAAAATCACTTCCGCCTTCGTCACGTCGCGCACCTGATTCGACACCGCGCCGGAACTGATGCCTTCAATCAGAGCCGCGACACTCGAAGCATGACACAAGCGCGTACAGTGATCGACATTGTTCGATCCAAAACCCGCGCGCACCAGCTTCTGGAAAAGATACGCTTCCTCATTGGTGCATTTCGCCGAACCGAAACCGGCCAGCGATCGCTTGCCATAGGTATCGCGGATGTCGCGGAATCCCTTGGCTGCGGCTTCGAGCGCTTCTTCCCACGTAGCCTCACGGAAGATTTCTCGCCAATTCTCGGGATCGACCACGAAATCCTTGGTCTTAGGCATGCCCGGTTTACGAATCAAAGGCTTGGTCAGGCGGTGCTTGTGCTGCACGTAATCAAAGCCGTAGCGTCCCTTCACGCACAAGCGGCTCGAGTTGGCCGGGCCGTCTTTCCCTTCGACATAAATGATTTTATTGTCGCGAACGTTGTAAGTAAGCTGGCAGCCGACGCCGCAATAGGGACACACGGAATCGACTTTTTTCTCCGGCGCGATTTTGCCCACCTCGCGAGCCGGCATCAGTGCGCCGGTCGGGCAAGCCTGGACGCATTCGCCACAGGCCACGCACGTGGATTCGCCCATCGGGTCGTCCAAATCGAACACGATCTTCGAATGGTCCCCGCGGAAGGCGTAGCCAATGACGTCGTTGACTTGAAGTTCGCGGCAGGCCCGCACGCAGCGTTTGCATTGGATGCACGCATCCAGGTTCACGGCCATCGCCGGGTGCGAAAGATCCTCCGCCGGTTGATGGCGCGCGGCGAAGCGCGGCTTTCCGATTGATAATTTTTTAGCCCAGAAATCGAGCTCGGAATGGAGAGTGTACGCCCTTTCGGGGACATCCGACAGAAGCAGCTCGATCGACATCTTCTGACTCGTCAAGGCCCGCGCGCTGTTGGTGGTGACTTCCATTCCTTCTTTGGGGTAGCGGCAGCAAGAGGGCGCCAGCACGCGTTCGCCCTTGATTTCCACCATGCAGGTGCGGCAGTTGCCGTCCGGCCGCATGCCGTCCATGTAGCAAAGGCGGGGGATGTCTACACCGTGGCGTTGCGCTGCTTGGAGGATCGTCTCATTCGGGTGATAGTCTGCCGTCTTCCCATCCAGGGTGAAGGTAAGTTGCGGTGGTATCTTCTGTAACCCATTGGTTGGCTGGTGAAACCCATTGGTTGGTTGCATTACTCGACTTCCTCCGGGAAATATTTAAGGACCGTGAGTACGGGATTGGGTGCCGCCTGCCCCAAACCGCAGATCGACGCGTCCATCATCGCCTGCGACAGTTCTTGGAGCAGGGGAGCGTCCCACCGCTTTTCTTCCATCAATTGGAGAGCCTTGACCGTGCCCACACGGCAGGGCGTGCATTGTCCGCAGGATTCGTCCGCGAAAAACTTCATCAGATTTCGAGCCACGGCTGTCGCCGTGTCCTGCTTCGAAAAGACCACGATGGCCGCCGATCCAATGAAACAGCCGTAGGGGTTCAAAGTATCAAAATCCAGCGGAATGTCGGCTTTCGATGCCGGCAGAATTCCACCCGAGGCTCCCCCCGGCAAGTAACCGTATAGCTCATGCCCATCCAGCATGCCGCCGCAGTATTCGTCTATCAGTTCTTGCAGAGTGATACCGGCCGGGGCGAGATGAACGCCCGGCTTCTTGACTCGTCCGCTCACCGAGAACGACCGCAGACCTTTGCGTCCATGGCGTCCATGTCCGGCAAACCAAGCCGGACCTTTTTCCAGAATGTCGCGCACCCAATGCAGCGTCTCCATGTTGTGCTCGAGGGTCGGCCGGCCGAATAGACCCACCTGCGCGACATAAGGCGGACGCAGACGCGGCTCTCCGCGCTTGCCTTCGATGGATTCGATCATCGAGGATTCTTCGCCGCAAATGTACGCCCCCGCGCCCCGCCGCAGATAGATCGGCGGGATTGAGCAGGGCGGATTCGCCTGGAGCGCGGCGATCTCGTTCCGCAAAATTGCCCGGCATCCGTGGTATTCGTCGCGGAGGTAAATATAGATCGCATCGATGCCCACCGCCCATGCCGCGATCAATGCCCCTTCCAGGAAGCGGTGCGGATCGCGCTCCAGATAGTAACGGTCCTTGAAAGTCCCCGGCTCGCCTTCATCGATGTTGATCGCCATCAGACGCAGCGCAGGTTCGGCCGCGACGATTTTCCATTTACGCCCGGCCGGGAAGCCGGCGCCGCCGAGGCCGCGGAGTCCGGAATCTTCCATCATCGCGACGACTTCCTCGCGCTTCTTTTCTCCCGCGACACAGGCTGCCGCAAGCGCGTAACCGCCCGCCGCCCGATATGCGGCGTAGTCGATGTGACCGGGAGTGGCAACGCCGCGCTCGCGCGGGTGAGTGGTCTCGCCGGCTTGTACGGCCCGCGTCACCAGATCCACGGTCGCGTTGGGAATCGGATTCTGTCCCACCACCGCCACCGGCGCGGTCTCGCAACGCCCGACACAAGGAGCGTGCAGCACTCGCACGTCTGAGCCGAGCAGCCCGGGCAACCGATCCAGCAACGCTTGAGAACCCGCCAGCTCGCAAGCGATCGAGTCGCAAACGCGAACCGTAATTGCCGGCGGCGCAATATCGCCCTCTTTGATCACGTCAAAGTGATGGTAGAAAGTGGCTACCTCGTACACTTCCGTCATCGCCAGCTTCATCTCGTCGGCCAGCGCGACCAGGTGCGGGGCAGACAGGCGCCCGTACCGGTCCTGGATCTTGTGCAGGTGTTCGATGAGGAGATCGCGGCGGCGCGGCTCATCTCCTAACAGTGCGAGGATCTCTTCCCGGGCCTTCGGGTCGACGCTCCGGCCTTTGGGCTTTGATCGAACGCGGCCCCGCCGGCCGGTTCTTTTGCCATTCACGGAAGTTTCGGAGGGCGCCGATTCAGAGCTGGGAGGCGATACGATGTCGCTCATCGGAGCCCGCCAAAGAAGGAATTAATATGAGTCGCAATCGTTTGGAGGGCGGGCTTCAGCCCGCGCGAGGCTTCAGCCTCGCTCCCCCAGCGGGACTGAAGTCCCGCGCGGACTAAAGTCCGCCCTCCTATAACGTCTCCAATGGAGCGGTTGTCAAGAATTGCGGGGTGTCGGAGACTGGCCTGGGTCTTCATTGGATTACAGCGTCACACCACGGAATAGCGTGGGGCCTGGCGGCTAAACGCCATGTTATCATGTGGCCGCTGCAGAGCGCTTAGGCCTGAGGAGCCGCGGCAGCCAGCGCAGCAGCCAGCCCCGCCGTGACGAGCGCAGCCGAAAATTTGACAATGGCCATTCTCTACGCGAGATTATACATCGAGAAAGCTTGTGCTCTCCGCGGTGATCCGTCCGTAAGCCCGACCCCGCCTGACGGGCGGGGCTAAGGACCGGCTGAAGCGCGGCGCGGCGTTCGCGCCCCAGCCCCGGCCGTAAGGCCGGGGATCTGAACGTCATGACGCGTTGCGGACGGATTGCGGGCTTCGGCGACCGCACTGGCGGCGCCTAAATCCCGTGTTATCATGTAGTCGCAATGCAGGTCGAGTTTTTTGGGATTCCGCGCGAGCGCGCCGGCGTGGACAGCCTGGAAATCCCGGCCGCCACACTCGGGCAGCTCCTGGCGACCCTGAAGTTCCAAATTCCATCCTTCCGTGACTTCATCAGTGAGGGCGGATTGCACGCGGCTTTCGCGGCGAATTTAAATGGCGACCGCTTCGTGAGCGACCCCGCGACGCCTCTTCGAGATACCGATCGTCTGCTGATCCTTTCCGCCGACGCCGGAGGGTAAGCTGACGAATGGCCTTCGGGTATCACGGGCGCTATCTTCGCATCGATGTGTCAAGTGGCTGCAGCGAAAGTGTGCCGCTGGATGACGCCATTCTGCGCCAATTCATCGGCGGCAGCGGGTTGGGTGTACGGCTGTTGCTCGACGGCGGCGCGGCGGAGGCCGAACTGCTTTCTCCCGAAGCCCCGCTGGTCTTCGCCTTTAGTCCGCTGGTGGGAAGTCCTCTCACGACCTCCGCGAAATTCGCCGTAGTGAGCAAGAGTCCGCTCACTGGCCGCGTGAACGATTCGCTCGCCAGCAGTGGTTTTGCGGTTGCGGGAAAGCGCTGCGGCTGTGACGCGATCATGATCGTGGGCCGGGCGCGAGAGCTTTCGACCCTCATTCTCGACAACGGAGAAGCCCGGCTGGAATCCGCCGAGGAGTATCGCGGAGCTACCTGCCGCGACACAGAAGCCGCTTTGAGAGCCCGCCTGGGAGCCGGTTTCCGGATCGCATCCATAGGTCCAGCGGGCGAAAATTCCGTGCGCTATGCCACGATCTCGCACGACGGACGTCATGCCGGCCGCGGCGGCAGTGGAGCCGTGCTTGGCTCGAAGAACGTGAAGGCGATTGCGCTGCGCGGGACCCGGTACATGGAGTGGGCCCATCCACGAGAACTGACGGAGCTGAGCAGGTCGCTTTCGGCGCGGTCCTTCGGACCCGCGACGGCGAAATATCGCGAACTCGGCACAGCAGCGAACCTTCTCACCTTCAACCGGTTCGGTGCGTTGCCCACGCGAAACTTCCAGACCGGCGCCTTCGAAGGAGCAGTGAGCCTATCGCCGGAGCAGTTGAGCGCCACGCGTTCGAAGACTCGGGAAAGCTGCGTCACTTGCACTATTGGCTGCGAGCACATTTACGGTTCGGGAAAGAACGGCGTGCGCGTCGAGTACGAAAGCTTATTCGCCCTCGGCTCGCTGTGCGGCGTGAGCGACGCGGACACCGTGCTCCAAGCCTCGAAGCGCTGCGACGAATTGGGGCTCGACACGATCAGCACAGGAGGAACCATCGCGTTCGCGATGGAGTGCGTGGAGCGGGGATGGCTAGCGGAATCCTGGCTCAAGTTCGGCGATGGCGCGGCGCTCCTTCGCGCGATCGATCTGATCGGCTCGCGTCAAGGCATCGGCGATTTGCTGGCCGAGGGCAGCCGGCGCGCCGCTCAGGCGATTGGTCACGACAGTCTGTCCATTGCGCCGCAGGTCAAGGGTCTTGAAATCCCGGGCTACGAACCGAGGGCGCTCCAGACCATGGCCCTTGGTTTCGCAGTAGGCGCGCGGGGTGCGGATCACAATCGCAGTGGCGCTTACGAGGTCGATTTCTCGGAGAAGGTCGACCGGCGGCATGTGACCATCGAGGCCGTGCGGCATGCGATAGAAACCGAAGACAAAGCGGCTTTGATGGACTCGCTGATCCTCTGCAAATTCCTGCGTGGCGTGTTCGATGACTTTTACGCCGAGGCCGCCGAAATGCTGCGCTGCGTTACCGGCTGGGACGTCGATTCCAGCGAATTACATGAGACCGCCCGCCGCATCGTCTCCGCGAAGCGACAGTTCAACGTTTTGGCCGGCTGGACCCCGGCCGAAGACACACTACCCGAACGGTTTCTCGACACTCCGCTGCCAAACGATCCCGCGGCATCCTTAAGCCGCGAGCGGCTGGCTGCACTGGTGGCGGAATACCATCGCCAGCGGGCTTGGTAGCTGGTTTCCCATTTGCGCCTGGCAGAAAGGGCCCTTTATTTCTGCCCGTGGGGGATGTTGCCGCCGATCTATCCTAAAAAGCTACGATGAAGGGAGGATAAACGACATGGCTACTCTCGACTGGTCCCAATGCCCTGCGGTAGAGAGCATCCCCGGCAAGGTAAGCGGCGCCTGGGTCTTCAAGGATACCCGCATGCCGATTTCCACGGTTTTTGAAAATCTGGAAAGCGGCGCGACCATCGACGAGATCATGGAATGGTTCGATGTTTCGCGCGAACAAATCATAGCCGTGCTGGAATTCGCCGCCCGCAGTCTTGATCCGCCGAACGCGCCTTATCCTCCCGAGACCCGTCCGGCTGCCCCGCTCGATGCGCATTCTGTTTGACCACGGAACGCCCGCCAGGCGCCGCCTTTGCGCCGCCCGGCGCTTATTTCTGCGTGCGCGATTTTCCGATCGTACCTGTTTGTGCCAGGTGCCACGTCTCGTGTTTGTAACCTGCGGCTGACTCCCTGGCTCCCGCCACGCCGCCATGAGGACGGTTTTCGACCCCCCCACCAGACCAAACCAAGAACGCTCCACTTTGTTATGCTGTTGTTCTCACGTGACGCACCTCTAGATGCCTTTCCAGATTCGTCCCGTTAAGCAGTTCCTGGTTCGGCCCGCCTTGCCCGCCGCTCTTGTGCGCTTGCCTGAACTCGGGTTGAATTTGTTGTGGAGTTGGAATCATTCCATCCGTGCCGTCTTCCGGCGATTGGATTACCGGCTGTGGATAGCTTCCGGCTACAATCCCGTGGTCATGCTGGGACGCGTTCCGCAGGAGACGCTGGTACGGGCGGCGGCGGACCCTCGTTATCTGGCTCTGTATCGCCGCGCTTGCGAACTGCACGACGCTTATCTATCTGTCGCTCCCTCCAGCCACGCGGCAATGCTGGTCGCGCATTTTTCCATGGAGTACGGTCTCATCGATTGCCTGGCGATTTATTCGGGCGGTCTGGGAGTGCTTTCCGGCGATCATCTCAAGGCTTCCAGCGATGCCATGCTGCCGCTGGTGGGCATGGGCATGTTGTATCAGAAAGGATATCTGGTGCAGACGCTGGCGCCCGACGGCTGGCAGATGGAAAAGATGCCGCTGAACGACTTTTACGCGCTGCCGGTCACGCCGGTGACGCGCCCGGACTGCACCGAGCTTCTAGTGAATGTGCTGATGGCGGGAAGGACGGTCTATCTCAAGGTCTGGCGCATCGACGTCGGACGCGTGAAGCTGTACCTGCTGGACAGCAACATTCCCGAAAATCCTGACCCGGTGCATCGCGATATCACCGGCCAACTCTACGGTGGCGATCTTCATCAGCGCATCCGGCAGGAGATCGCGCTGGGCATGGGAGGTGTGCGCGCGCTTAAGGCACTGGGGTTGCGCCCGACCGTGTACCACATGAATGAAGGCCACTCGGCGTTTATGGCCCTGGAAAGAATCCGCGTGTTGATGCTGGAGGAGAACCTGAGTTTCGAAGAGGCGCAATTCGCCATGCGCTCGAACAACGTCTTTACGACCCATACTTCCGTCCCCGCCGGGATTGATTTGTTCGACGCCGGTCTGATGCACGAATATTTCGAGGATTACTGCTCCGAAATTGGGATTCGCTTCGAGGATCTGCTGGCGCTCGGACGCCGCAATCCCCACGACAGCGACGAGCCCTTTTCGATGGCGGTGGCAGCGTTCAAGACCTCAGCCTACCGGAATGCGGTCAGTATGCTGCATCGCCGCGTCTCGCAGCGAATGTGGGAAGATTTGTGGCCCAAGCTGCCGGTATGGGAAGTCCCGATCACTTCCATTACCAATGGCGTTCATCTTCCGAGCTGGATCAACGGAGATTTCGCCCATCTTTACGATCAATACCTTCAGCCGGATTGGCGAGAAGGGCATGGAGACGCGAAGACCTGGGAACAGGTCTCCGAGATTCCATCGACGGAATTGTGGGAGGCTCACCGGCGGCGGAAGCGGCGTCTGATCGATTTTGTGCGGCAGCAAACCGTGGAAGCCGCCTTGGCGCGGAAAGCGCCCGCTTCGGAAGTGCGGAGGCTGCAAGAGGCGCTGAACCCGGAGGCCCTGACCATCGGCTTCGCCCGGCGCTTCGCCACTTACAAACGAGCAACGCTCCTGTTTCGCGACATGGAGCGGTTGCGGCGGATTCTGACCCATCCGCAAAGGCCGGTACAGATCGTTATTTCCGGCAAAGCTCATCCGCTGGATGGTCCGGGGAAGTCGTTCATCCGGGAGATCGTGCAACACTCGCGAAATCCGGCATTTCAAGGCCATATCGTTTTCGTGGAGGATTACGGAATTCAGATCGCGCGAGAATTGGTGGGCGGCGTAGACCTGTGGCTCAACACGCCGCGGCGCGGCGAAGAAGCTTGCGGAACCAGCGGAATGAAGGCCGGGCTGAACGGAGTTTTAAATCTGAGCATCCTGGACGGCTGGTTCGACGAAGCCGGCGAACTTACCGGAGGCTGGGTGATCGGGGGTCGCGAGCCCTACCATCCGGAGCAGGACGATATCCACGCCGCCGGCTTGTATTCGCTTCTGGAAGACGAAATCGTGCCCTTTTATTACGATACTCGCGAGCAAGGGATTCCGGCGGAGTGGCTGCAGCGAATGAAGCAGTCGCTGTCTTATATCAGCACGCATTACAATTGTTCCCGCATGGTGGGGGAATATGTGTCACAGCTTTATGAGCCGGCTCACCATGCTTTTGTTGAGACCCACCGCGACGATTTCGCTCTGCCGCGGGCGCGCACCCATTGGAGCCATAGCGTAGCGGAAAAATGGCCGCGCGTCCGCATTGTCGATTGTGGAATCGGTCCGGAGATCTCGGTGCTGACCGGCTCGCCGGTGCCTCTGCGGGCAACCATCGAGTTGGCTGGGCTGCAGGCCGCCGATGTCCGGGTGGAGGCAGTGGTGGGACGGGTCGGCGCGGAAGGGGAATTGGCGGAAATGCAGGTGATGGCCTTATCCCCCCTTGACCAGAACGGGACTAAAGTGGTTTTCGGCAGGGATTTCACGCCCCTGGCCACAGGCCGGCTGGGCTGCGCAATCCGGATCAGCCCCAATCATTTCGACGACCCCCTAAACCGTCCCTGCAACGAACCGATTAAATGGGCGGGTGAGCCGGACGGTATGGCCTGAAGGAGGCTCCTGGCAGAATGCCCGTATCTCATTGATCCATGGCATGTTAATTAACCAGCGGGGAGGTCGGACTGAGGGCGGACGCTGGGCCTTTTGCGAACTTGCGTCTTTGCGATATTGTAATGGCCTGGTACTACCAGCCATCTCTAGTTTGGGGCCGGAAACCGATTTTATGTGGGTAGCCAAAGATTTTGCTGGATTCCGCGCCCAGTTCGTGGTATTTAGTGGTTTAGGGTTTTTTGCTCCCAGACTAGCGTCTTCGGAGCGCCCAACGATCTCCCAACGCGCAAACTTGGTTCGGCAGGGAAGTTTCGCGTGGAAAGTCTAGTCTGACCAGCCAACGCATTCGTACAAAGGAGTGAGCCAACCTGCGCTTTTATGGAAGGCGATCGTAAGTACCGTCAACGCGGCTATATGGACTCCGGCCGCGATCACGCATCGGAGAATGGACCTCGGAAGGAGGAACGCCCGCGGCCAGCGGGACCGCGTCCTCCGCTGGATGTCACAGGTCCGCGCTTGCCGCGGTTAGTGCAGGCGGTAACCGCCGCGCGGTGCTTCAACTGCTCGGCGACGCTGGGGCCCGATGCCGATTTTCGCGGCGCGTGTCCCAGATGCGGAGCGGCATTGCATTGCTGCAAACAGTGCACGCATTTCGACCCTTCCACGCGGTTTCAATGCCACAAGCCGATTCCAGTGCGCATCGCGGTGAAGGATCAGGCGAACGAGTGCGAGCTTTTCAAGCCGCGGCTGACCGTGGCTCGCGACGCCGCTCAGCACGGCTCGAGCGCCTCCAGTAACGGCGTGGCTCCGAATATTCCCGAGCCGCGGAGTCCCACCGACGCTCGGGCGGCCTTCGATAGCCTGTTCCGCAAGCCGACATCGTAGAATCGGCGCACGTGTTCATTCAGCCTTGAGCGCACAGCGCCCGGCGGGAGCCGGGCTGCGTTGTGCGCTCATTCACTGGAAAGAATCTCCACAGGATCCACCTTGGCCGCGCGCTGCGCGGGCAGAAAGCTCGCGAGCGCGGCGGCGAATACCAACACGGCCGGAGCTGTCGCGAAGGCCAGCGGGTCCAGCGGGCTGATCCCGAACAATAGCGATTTCATCAACCGCACCAAGGCCGCAGCCATGGGCAGACCGATGCCTACACCGGCGGCCGCAAGCGTGACTCCATGGCGAACGAACATGCGTTTTAAATTCGCCGGCTCCGCGCCGAGCGCCAGGCGGATTCCGATTTCGCGCCGGCGCTGGGATACGGCGTAGGCGATGACGCCGTAGATACCGACCAGCCCGAGCAGCAGCGCCATCGCGCCCGCGATGGCAAGCATCACCAGCGTGAAAGAGGTTCGCGCCAGCGACCGGCTGTACATATCCTGCATCGTGCGCGGCGTAGCAACAGGCAGAGTTCCGCTCACCGACCAGACAGCTTGCTGGATCTGCTTCACCAGCGATTCCGTGCCGGCCAGATCGCTGCGGAGGACGAAAGCCACCGAGCGCACGGCGTTCAGCGGACCGGGGCCGTACAGATTGTCCCTCATCGTGGGCCAATAGACGATGGCGGGCGCGTTCTGGTCCACTCCGTTTTCCCGAACGTTTTCGACAACGCCAATCACCTGCCACCAGGGCGTTCGCGGGATTTCGAGAAATCGCTTGCCGAGCGCATTGGAAGGGCTGCCCCAAAACTCGCGCGCGAGGTTTTCGGAAACCAGCGCAAAGCGCCGCTGACTGTACACGTCCGACCAAGCGAGGTCGTGGCCGGCGACAAGTTTTGTGCCCATGGCACGAAGATAGCCGGGCGAGACGTTCTTGAAAAAGCGCAGCGGCGGAATTTCACCACGGGCCATAGCTGCCGATGGATCGCCTTGGCCTTCCACGCCGATCACATCCCAGTTGGGCTCGATCCCTTCCAGTGGCACAGCGCTGGCGAAGCCCGCCGAGATCACTCCCGGGATCGCGGCCAGCTTGTCCAAAATCGCTTGCTGTGCGCGGGTGACTCGCTCCGGGTTGGGCATCTGAGGGAATGGGATGGTAACGCGGACGGTCTGAAGTTGCTCGGGTTTGGTAAATCCAGGATCGACGCGGCGCAAGGCCTGGAACGTACGGATCATCAGAGCGGAGCTCACCAGCAGAACCAGCGCCAGCGCGATTTGCGCGACGACCAGGAGATTGCGCGTCCGATGACGCTCGCGGTCCGCGCTGAAAGTGCGCCCGCCGAGGGCGATGCGGCGGCCGCCATATTTGAGCGCCGGCAGCGATCCGAATAACAGACCGGAAGCGACGGAAATCGCGAGCGTGAACGCGAGCGCGCGTGCGTCCAGCGAGATTTCATTCAACCGCGGCAGATTCGCAGGCCCAGCGGCAATCAGCAGGCGCAAGCCTTCATAGGCGAGTCCGATTCCGAGCGCGCCGCCCATCAGGCCAAGCAAGACACTTTCGGTGAGCAACTCGCGCACGATTGTGGCCCATCCGGCGCCCAGCGCGGCGCGAATCGCCAACTCCTGCCGCCGCGCCTCCGCTCGGACCAGCAGGAGGTTGGCGACGTTGGCGCAGGCAATCAACATCACCGCGCCGATGGTGGCCATCACCGCCCATAAAAGCGATCCGACGTTCTTCACCACCTCGTCCTTCAGCGGGCAGAGCGCGGGCGCGATTCTCCAGGCTTGATAGACGCGGCCATCCAGGCCCATGGCCCCGGGCATCGGCCACGAGGTCATCCAGATCGGGATGAGGCGGGCAATATCGGCGTTGGCCTGCGCGATGGTCGCCTCAGGCTTCAGGCGCGCGACGCCCCGCCAACCGAAACCAGGCAGCACGGCTTTGGCGCGGTCCATTTGTTCCGGCAAGATGAGGTCGAAATCGGCGTCGACCACACGGAAGCCCAGCGGCATCACGCCGACGATCACCCGAGGGCGCGATTCGACGCTCAAGCTGCGCCCAATCGCCGAGCGATCTCCTCCAAACCGCCGCTGCCAATAACCGTAGCTGAGCATCACCGTTTGTTGAGCGTCGGGCTTCTGATCGGCCGCATCGATCCAGCGGCCGAGCGCGGGCTGAACTCCGAGCGTTTGGAGCACGCCGTCGCTGATGCCCACGCTCCGCACTTGTTCCGGTTCCCCCAATCCGGTCACCGCGGCCGTGCCCGTACCGAATACTCCCAAAGCTCGAAACGTCCGATTCTGCTCGGCATAGGTGAAGTACATCGATGAGGAGAGCAGCAATCCGTCGGCGACGCTGGCCAAGCCCGCCGCGCCGGGCGCCGTTTGCCGGAGCGCTATCAGTTGCTCCGGATGCGGATAGGGTAGCGGTCGGAGCAGCACGGAATTGACGACGCTGAATACCGCCGTATTCGCGCCGATCCCCAAAGCGAGCGTGAGAAGAGCGGCGGCAGTGAACGCCGGATTGTGGCGCAGGGCGCGCAGCGCCTGGCGCGCTGCGCGGAAGACCGAATCCAGAAACTGAAGCGTGTTCATCCGGTAAATCTCCTCTCGCACCAACGTGGCGTTTCCGAATTTGCGTTGGGCGGCGAAGCGGGCTTCTTCCACCGACATGCCGCGGGCGATATTCTCGTCCGTCTCGATCTGGACATAGGACTCCATCTCCTCGCGCCGCTCGCGATCCCATCTCATCCGCCTGAAGTAACGCAGCCAGCTCATCGGGTCACTCCACTCTCAACGCTTCGGCGGGATCGACAGCCGCCGCACGGCGCGCCGGGAGGAAACTCGCGAGCGCAGCGGCGAAGATTAACACGACCGCCGCTGCTGCGAACGCCAGCGGATCCAGCGGACTGATTCCGAAGAGTAGCGATTTCATCAGCCGAGCTAGGGCCGCCGCAGCGGGCAGGCCGATGGCAACACCTAAACCCGAGAGCCCGAGTCCATGGCACACAAACATGCGTTGTAAATTCGCTGACGCCGCCCCCAGCGCCAGGCGGATTCCAATCTCACGCCGGCGCTGCGCAACGGCGTAGGCGATCACGCCGTAGATTCCGACCAGCCCAAGCAGCAAGGCCATGGCGCCCGCAATGGCGAGCATCACCAGCGTGAAGGAAGTCCGCGCCATGGATTCGTCAAGGATTTCCTGCATCGTCTGCGGCGAAGCGATAGGCAAACTTCCGTTCACCGACCAAACGGCTTGCTGGATCTGCTTCAACAGCGATTCCGTACCGGCCAAATCGCTGCGAACGACGAAAGCCACGGATCGCCACGCCCGCGGCCCGGGAAAGAACCAGTAGTCCAGTAGAGCGGGCCAGTAGACGGTTGAAGGGGCGTCTCGATCGACTCCGTTCTCGCGCACGTCTTGAACCACTCCGATCACCTGGTACCAGGGCCTCCCGGGAATCTCGACAAACCGCTTGCCGAGGGCGTTGGGCACGCTGCCCCAAACCTCGCGGGCGAGATTCTCCGAGACCAGGGCGAAGCGCCTGTGATTGTAGATATCGGCCCACGTGAGGTCGCGGCCCAAGACAAGCCTTGTGGCCATGGTTCCCAGATACCCGGGCGAAATGTATTTGAACGAGCGTGACTCCGGGGCCTTGTCGCGGGAGGCTAGATACGGATTTCCCTGACCCTCGGCGAAGATTGGGTTGCCCTGGTGCTGAGCCTGATCGAGCGGCACATAGGTGGCGAAGCCCGCGGCGGTCACTCCGGGAATTGCGGCGATTTTATCCAGAATCGCGTTCTGCGTTCGCGTGACTTGTTCCTCATCCGGGACCTGAGAGGACGGTATGGAGATCTGCACGGTCTGGAGCTGTTCGGAATGTGTAAATCCAGGCTGGACGTTATGCAACGCCTGGAAAGTGCGAATCATCAAGCTGGAGCCGATCAGCAGAACCAGCGCCAGAGCCACCTGGGCGACGACCAGCACGTTCCGCGTGCGATGGCGCTGTTGCGTGGCGGCGAGTGTGCGGCTTCCGATGGCCATGCGGCTGCCGGCGTATTTCAAAGCTGGAAGCGATCCGAATAATAGGCCCGAGACGGCGGAAAGAGCGAACGTGAAGGCGAGCGCGCGGCCATCCAGGGAGATTTCGTTCAAGCGCGGCAGAGTGGCCGGACCGAGGGCGACCAGCAGGCGCAACCCCCCATAGGCGAACCCGACTCCTAGCGCGCCGCCCATCAATCCGAGCAACACGCTCTCGGTCAACAGCTCGCGGACGATTCGCCCCCAGCCCGCGCCGAGCGCGGCGCGAATCGCCAATTCCTGCTGCCGCGCCTCCGCGCGCACCAGCAGCAGATTGGCGACGTTGGCGCAGGCGATCAGCATCACCGCGCCGATCGCGGCCATCGCGGCCCATAACACGGTGCCGGTATCGCGGACCACGTCGTCTTTGAGCGGGCGAACGGCAGGCGTGATTCGCCAACGCTGGACCACGTTCGGATCGCCTTCGCCCCGGGTCGGCGAGCTCTGCCAAATCGGAAGCATGCGCCCGATATCGGCGTTGGCCCGCGCGATGGTGGCCGACGGCTTGAGCCGCGCGATGCCCCGCCACTGGAGGCCGGTCGATCGTTTGGTTGGGTCTAGCTGTAGCGGTAGGATGAGGTCGAAATCGGCGTTGGCCACGCGGAAGCCCGGCGGCATCACGCCGACGATAACGTGCGGCTGCGAATCCACGCTGAGGCTGCGCCCAAGAACGTTGCGATCTCCCCCGAAGCGCCGGCGCCAGTAGCCGTAGCTGAGCATGACCGTTTGTCGAGCTCCGGGTTTCTGATCGGCCGGACCGATCCAGCGGCCGAGCGCGGGCTGCACTCCAAGTGTCTGGAGTAGGCCGTCGCTGATACCGACGGTGCGCACCTGCTCCGGCGAAGCCGGAATCAGACGGTGAAACGCCACTCCCGTTACGGCGGCCGTGCTTGCCCAAAACACGCCCAGAGATTGAAACGTGCGATTGTTCCCGGCGTAGGTGAAGTACATGGAAGAAGACAAGGGAAGGCCATCGGAGGTGCCAGGGAGGCCGGCTAATCCAGGCGCCATCTGACGCAGCGTCACCAGTTGTTCCGAATGCGGGTAGGGAAGAGGTTTGAGCAACACGGAGTCGATGACGCTGAACACCGCGGTATTCGCTCCAATTCCTACGGCGAGCGTCAGCAGAGCGGCGGCGGTGAACGCGGGATTATGGCGCAGGGCGCGCAGCGCCTGGCGCGCCGCGCGGAAGACTGAATCCAGAAACCGGAGCGTGTCCATGCGATAAATCTCCTCGCGCACCAACGTGGCGTTTCCAAATTTCCGTTGGGCGGCCAAGCGAGCCTCTTCCACGGCCATGCCGCGGGCGATGTTTTCGTCCGTTTCGATCTGGATATAGGACTCGATCTCCTCGCGCCGCTCGCGATCCCATTTCGTCGGCCTGAGATACCGCAGCCAACTCATGGGATCACTCGGCTCTCAACGTTTCGGCGGGATCGACAGCCGCGGCGCGCCGCGCCGGCAGGTAACTGGCGAGCACGGCGGCGGTGACCAGAATTACTGGAACAGCCGCGTAGGTTGCAGGATCCCACGGCTTCACACCGAACAGCAGCGACGCCATCAGCCGGGTCAATCCGGCAGACGCTGCAAGTCCGCAGAGGATACCCACGCTCGCGAGCACCAAACCCTGCCGGACGAACATCCGTTTCACGTCGGCCTGCCGCGCGCCCAGCGCCACGCGAATTCCGATTTCGCGAGTCCTTTGCGAAACCACGTAGGAGATTACGCCATAAATGCCGACGATCCCGAGCAGCAGTGCCATCGCGCCGGCGATGGCGAGCATTACAAGAGTGAAGGAAGTCGCGGCGAGCGAGGTATCGTAAAGCTGCTGCTGCGTTCGAATCAAAAACACAGGCAAGTTCCCGTTCACCGACCAGATCGCGCGGCTCACGTCTTTCAATAGACTCTCGCTCCCCGCGCGCTCGCTGCGGATGGAGAATACGGCTGCGCGCGTGGCGAGTTGGGGACTCCCGTAAAAGTTCGCGATGAAGGCGGGCCAGTACACAATCGTCGGAGCTTTTTTCTGAAGGCCCTCGTTTCGCACATCCTCAGCCACGCCGATGACTTCACGCCACGGAGTTTCGGCAGAAAGACCTCCTCCGTGAATTCGCCTGCCGAGCGCGGCGGCCGGCGTGCCCCACAGCTCGCGCGCCATGTTCTCGGAGATCAGCGCAACAGGCCTGTGATAGTAAATATCGGTCCAGGTGATATCGCGTCCGGCGACCAGCCGCGTCCCCATCGTTTGAAAGAGGCCGGGGGAAATGTAGCGAAACGTTCGAGGCGGCGGTAATTGTCCGGCGCCGTAGTCTTTGCCTTCAATGCCAACGTTGTCCCAGGAGTTCCGCCCGTCCATGGGCACATCGCTCGAAAACGCCGCCGATACCACGCCGGGCACGGCCTGGATTTTTTGGAGAATCGCCTCCTGCATTCGGATCACTCTCTCAGGATCCTGAACGAGGGATGGGGGAGTATTGATCCGCAGCGTTTGGAGCTCGCCGGGCTTCGCGAATCCCGGCTCCACGCGGCGCAGGGCTTCAAATGTACGAATCATGAGCACGGAGCCAACCAGCAGCACAGACGCGAGCGCCACCTGAACCACCACCAGGACGTTTCGCGCGCGATGCCGCTCGCGGCTGTGGCTCACAGCGCGGCCGGCGCTTCGAGGCGTCGTCAACGCGGTCGGGCCGGCGTACTTCAGGATCGGTGCCAGGCCAAACAAGATGCCGGAGGCGACTGACGCGGCCGCGGCGAATGCCAACACTCGCCAATCGATCGAGATTTCAGCCAGGCGCGGGAGATTCGATGGCCCGATGGCAACCAACAGGCGGAGTCCCGCGTAGGCCAGGCCTACGCCCAAAGCTCCTCCCATAAAGCTGAGTACGAGACTTTCCGTCAACAGTTCCCGCGCGATCTCCCCGCGTCCCGCTCCGAGCGCGGCCCGAATCGCAAGCTCTTGCTGCCGCGATTCCGCTCTTACCAGCAGTAAGTTCGCGACATTGGCGCAGGCGATGAGCAACACGATCCCGACAGTTCCCAACAGGATCCAGAGGGTCTGCGCTGTGTCGCCGACCACATCTTGCCGCAACAGGCGAAGTGCGGGCCGGACTTTCCAGTTTTCGACGGTTTGACGTGAGAGCGGTGGGCGCCGCCACAAATCGATCCAAATCGGGAGCATCCGCGCGACATCCGCATTCGCCTGCGCCAAAGTGATCCCCGGCTTCAGCCGCGCGGTTCCCTGGAAACTGAAGTTGCCAATGGAGGTCCGATTCCGATCGAGGCGCATCGTTTGGATCAGTTCCGGGTCGAAGCCGTAGAATCGGAAATTTTCAGGCAAGACGCCAACGATCTGGTTCAGTCGTGAATCGACTGTCAGCGTGCGTCCGATCACCGATTTGCCTCCGCCGAACCGGCGCTGCCAATATCCATAGGTCAAGATGACTGGAGCGGGGTCCGTTCCCGACGGCGAATCATCGGCTTCGGAAAACCAGCGCCCCAGGGACGGCTGGACGCCCAGCGCCTGGAGAAGACCATATGTGACCCACAATGTCCGCACCTGTTCCGGGTCGCCGATGCCGGTCACCGTCGTGCCGCCCGATTGCCACATCCCCACGTCCTGAAAGACACGATTCTGCTCTCGATACGTGAAGTACATGGAAGGTGAGCAGTTGAGATCGCGCCCGGCGCGCAGGCCTGGCGCGGCGTGCCAGATGGCCACCAAGCGATCTGGCTCGGGATAGGAGAGAGGTTTGATCAGCACTCCATTGACGACGCTGAATATCGCTGTACTCGCCCCAATGCCGAGCGCCAAGGTCAAGACGGCGACCACTGCAAAGGCCGGATTGTGGCGCAATGCGCGCAGGGCGTGGCGCGCCGCGCGGAAGACAGAATCCAGAAACTGGAGGGTGTTCATGCGGTAAATCTCCTCGCGCACCAACGTGGCGTTCCCGAATTTCCGTTGGGCGGCGAAGCGGGCTTCTTCTACTGGCATGCCGCGGGCGATATTTTCGTCCGTCTCGATCTGGACGTAGGACTCGATCTCAGCGCGCCGCTCGCGATCCCATTTCGTTCGCTGCCAGAAACGCCCGATCCTCATGGCTCACTCCGCGACAGGCTTGAGAATCCGGCCGATGGCGCGGACCATCTGTTCCCACCGGGTGGTCTCCGCGATCAAGTGCTTTCGCCCGGCGGGCGTTAGCCGGTAATACTTGGCTTTGCGATTATTCTCCGAGGTCCCCCAGAACGAGGCGATCCAGCCGCGATTCTCAAGGCGATGAAGAGCGGGATACAACGAGCCGTGCTCCACCTGTAGAACGTCTTCCGAGCCGCGCTCGATCGCGTGCGCGATGGTGTGTCCGTGCGCGGGACCGAGCACGAGTGTTTGAAGAACCAGCATGTCCAGAGTCCCCTGAAGCATGTCGTTTCGGGAAGCGTTGTCGCCTTTGAGCATAGCTCGATTATTCCACAAGATAGTCTACCTGTAAATACCATATAGATAGAGCCAAGCGCCAAGATGGGTCCGTAAAGGCGTTTAGGATGGTTATCGACCTGAAGCGCGGATGAAGAAGCCCGGCGTCGCTACAACCGGTGCTGGCACATCCCCAAGGCTGAATCCGCCCACGGCGCAGGCTGCTTTGGACACTGTTGCCGTCCGCGGAGATCCCAAGTTTGCGAGCGCGGCAAATCCGACACGGTAGGGCTGAGATAGAATCGTCCCTGAGAAGGAGGAGAGGAACTCGATGAAGCCTTCGATGCGAACCCCGGTGTTCGTGGCCGTGTACGCGGTCTTATGTGCGGGTCAGCAGCCGACCGAGCGTGCGATCCCCGCGCGGACCATTCCCGTTCCCACCACGGTCAGCCCCGAAATGCAGCAGCTAATCGCGCCGGCGTGGAGCGGCAGCAAGTCGCCGGTGACGCTCACCAGCGACCAGTGGAAAGCCCTGCAAGAGCAGAGGGACAGCGACGCTGCGAAGGCGCTCCAGCCCGTCAAGCAGAAGTTCCATGTCTCGGTTCAGGAAGAGAGGATTGCGGGCGTGCGCGTCTATCGCGTAAAGCCGCAGGCAATTGCGCCTGAGAACCGCAATCGCATCCTTGTCCACGTGCATGGCGGCGCGTATGTCTTCTTCGGCGGGGAAGCGGCGGCGGCCGAGGCAGTCTACATGGCGAATTTCGGGAAGATCGAAGTGGTTTCCGTTGACTATCGCATGCCGCCGGATTTTCCGTTCCCGGCAGCGCTCGACGATGGGCTGGCAGTGTGGAAGGAAGTCGCGAAGTCGCGGGACACGAAGCGCATGGGATTGTTCGGGACCTCGACTGGGGGCGGAATGACCCTGGCGATGGTGCTGAAGATGAAGGAGCTGAAGATGCCCCTGCCGGGCGCAATCATGGCAGGTACTCCGTGGTCCGACATGACGAAGACAGGCGACACGTTCTACACGAACGAGTTTGTCGATAACATCCTTGGCAGCAACGACGGGCAGCTTGAAGCTGCGGCGAGGCTGTACGCCAATGGGCACGACCTGAAAGACCCGCTGCTCTCGCCCGTATACGGAAATCTGTCCGGCTTTCCTCCCACAATCCTGCTCTCCGGCACGCGCGATCTGTTTCTGAGCAACACGGTACGGGTGCATCAGAAATTATTGAAGGCGGGGGGCGTCGCGGACCTGCTGGTCTTCGAAGGCGAGTCGCACGCGCAATATGAATTTGCGCCCGACGCACCGGAAACAGCGGACGCGTGGACCGAGGTCAGCCAGTTCTTCAACCGTCATCTTGCGAAGTGACACGGTATCGCCGCAGCTAACTTGCGCTTTTGCATCGTGTACACGGGGATTAAGTCCCCGTTGCAGACTCCGCAGGCGCCGCTTTACTTAAGGCCCGCCTTTTTCCATAGCGCATCCACTCGGTCGCGGACGTCGGCGGACATGCGGATCACGTCCGGCCACGGGCGGGTGAAGCCTTCTTCTTTCCACTTCCTGGTGGCGTCCACGCCCATTTTCGAGCCGTAGTTGGGCAGGCGGCTGGAATGATCCAGAGAATCGATGGGGCCAAGCACGAACTGAATATCGCGTTCCGGATCGATATTGTTGAGAACTTTCCACGCCACTTCGCGTACGTTCTGCACGTCCACGTCCTCATCCACCACCACGATGCATTTCGAAAACATCGCCTGCCCCAGCCCCCAAATGGCGTGCATCACCTTGCGCGCGTGGCCGGGATAGGACTTGCGAATAGCCACCAGAATCAGATTGTGGAAAATCCCTTCGGCGGGCATACAAATATCGCGAATTTCCGGCAATTGCAGCCGCATCAGAGGAAGAAAGATGCGCTCCACCGCTTTGCCCATGTAGAAATCTTCCATCGGCGGGGGGCCGACGATGGTGGTGGCATAAATGGGCTTATCGCGATGCGTGACGCAGGTGATGTGAAAGACGGGATATTCGTCCGCTAAGGAGTAGAAGCCGGTGTGGTCGCCGAAAGGACCCTCCGTGCGCAACTCGCCCAGCTCGACGTAGCCTTCGAGCACGATCTCCGAATTCGCAGGCACTTCCAGGTCTGACGTTTCGCACTTCACCATCTCCACTGGCTTCTCGCGCAGGAATCCCGCGATCATCATCTCGTCCAAATCGGGCGGCAACGGGAGGATGGCCGAATACATGGTGGCCGGATCGGCGCCGATGGCCACGGCGACATCCATGCGCCTCGCGCCGTCTGGCTTTGCGGCATTGAGGGCAGCCATCCGCCGGTAATGCTCCGCGCCTTGCTTGTGCGTTTGCCAGTGCATCCCGGTAGTGCGCTCATCGAACAACTGGAGACGGTAACAGCCGCAGTTGCGCTTGCCCGTGTCGGGATTCCGCGAAAAAACCATGGGCAGAGTGATAAAACGCCCCGCATCCTGAGGCCAGCAATGCAGGATGGGCAAGTGGCCAAGCGAAAAATCGTCGCGCAGGATATTCTCTTTGCACGGGCCGTCCGAGACTGTCTTCGGAAAAATCGACGCCAAATCAGCGAGCTTGGGGAGCATCTTCAATTTGCCGAGCATCCCTTCGGGCTTACGCATCGCGATCAAGTCGGCGATGCGTCCGGCGATTTCTTCGGCGGGAGCCTCTAGCGCCAGCTCCATTCTGCGGTCGCTCGCGAAGGCATTTATAAGCACAGGGATGTCGAGCACGGGGGCGCTCGAGCCTTTCGGTTTTTCGAACAGAAGCGCCGGTCCGCCCGATTTCACCGAACGGTCGGCGAATTCGGCGATCTCCAGATAGGGATCGACTTCGAAGGAGATGCGCTTGAGTTCTCCGGCGCGGTCGAGAGCGCGGATGAAGTCGCGGAGGTCGTGGTAGGCCATAGCTGTTAGCCGTCAGCCATCAGCAGTCAGCCAAAGCCCGGTCGGCTGATAGCTGATAGCTGAAAGCTGATAGCTTCTTATTATGCCCCGAACCGCCCTTGTGACCGGGGCCAGCCGCGGTATTGGCTTGGCCTGTGCCCGCGCGCTGGCTCAAGCCGGGCATCGCGTCGTGCTGGCGGCGCGCGATCAGGCTCGGCTCGAACAAGCCGCGAGCGAGATCCCCAATTCCTCTTGGGTCTGCATCGAGATGACCTCCGCGGAATCGATTCAGGAGGCATTCTCTCAAGCAGGCGCGCAAGCCGGGAAGATCGACATCCTGGTGAATAATGCGGGCGCCGCCAGAGACGGCTTGGCTCTGCGCATGAAAAAAGATGCGTGGGACGAAGTGCTGTCGGCCAATCTCACCGGCGCGTTTTTAGCGATTCAGCAAGTCTTGCACGGCATGCTGAAGGAGCGTTGGGGAAGGATCGTCAATATTTCTTCGGTGGTGGGCGAAGCGGGGAATCCCGGACAGGCGAATTACGTGGCTTCCAAGGCGGGTTTAATCGGCTTGACGAAATCCCTGGCGCAGGAAGTGGCTAGCCGGAACATCACGGTCAACGCGGTCGCGCCCGGCTTCATCGAAAGCGATATGACGGCTTCGCTTTCGCAAGAACTCAAAGACAGCATGTTGAGCCGCATCCCTCTGAAACGTTTCGGCCGGCCCGACGACGTAGCGGCGGCGGTGAGATTTCTGGCGAGCGAAGAAGCGGGCTACATCACCGGGCACGTGCTTCGCGTCAACGGCGGAATGTACATGTAGCGGCAGCTCACCTGCGTCCGATTAGCCACAGGAGCGCGGTGAGCACAACACTGATCAAGAGGCTGGTGACCAGGGGGAAGTAGAAGACGCTGTTCTTCCCGCGGATCACGATGTCTCCCGGGAGCCGGCCCAGCTTGATCGGAAGCCGCTCGCCCAGCGTGAACAGTAATCCCACGACGATCAAAATCGCGCCCAGCAGGATCAACATTCGGCCCACGCTTCATGGTAGCGCCCACAGGCTTTCGACGAACTCCGCGCGCGAGCCAGTCGTTTGATGCGATCAGCCGAGTCCCAGGCCCAAGGCTTCCTCATCATCGCCGTCCATACTGCCCGGCTCAGTGTCCTCGAAGAGACTTGGTTGGGGCTTCGGCGGAATATAGTCCACGGCCAATGCAAGACTCGCCGGAAATCCCGGAATCCCGAGGTAATCTATCGAATCGCGTTACCCTATTCTCTTCATGTCCAGCCGAATCGACGAACTGCGGCGGCGGCACGCCGCGGCGGAAGCAGGCGGCGGCGAAGAGCGCCGCGCGCGGCAGCATCACGAAGGCAAGCTCTCGGCGCGCGAGCGTATCGACCTGCTGCTCGACGAGGGGACGTTTGAGGAAACCGACAAACTGGCGCGGCACCGTTCGCATGATTTCGGAATGGAAAACCACATCGTCGACGGCGACGGATTTGTCACCGGATGGGGCTTGATCCATGGCCGCGCGACATATGTCTTCGCTCAGGATTTCACCGTCTTCGGCGGCTCGCTTTCGGAAACCAACGCCAAGAAGATCGTGAAGATCATGGATCTCGCGCTGAAAACCGGCGCGCCCGTCGTGGGGCTGAACGATTCGGGCGGGGCCCGCATTCAGGAGGGCGTGTTGTCGCTCGCCGGCTACGCCGATATTTTTCTGCGCAACACTCTCGCAAGCGGCGTGATTCCGCAAATTTCCGCCATCATGGGACCTTGCGCCGGAGGCGCTGTGTATTCGCCCGCGCTCACCGATTTCATCTTCATGGTGGATCACGGGAGCTACATGTTCATCACCGGTCCGGAGGTGATCAAAACCGTTACGCACGAAGACGTCACCAAGGAAGCCCTGGGCGGCGCCGCGACGCATAACTCCGTGAGCGGCGTAGCCCATTTCCTGGCACGCGACGACCGCGAGTGCCTGGCGATGGTGCGCGAGCTGCTGAGTTATCTTCCGCAAAATAATCTCGATGGGCCCGCGCGTATCGCTTCCACTGATCCGGCCGATCGCGAGGATCCGGTGCTGGATTCCCTGGTTCCCGAATCCTCGAACGTCCCCTACGACATCAAAGACGTGATCCGCCGCGTGGCCGATCACGGCCGATTTTTTGAGGTGCACGAGCACTGGGCCAGAAACATCGTGATCGGATTCGCGCGCATGGAGGGACGCGTGGTGGGAGTGGTGGCCAATCAGCCGGCGTTTCTCGCGGGATGCCTGGATATCGATTCGTCGGTGAAGGGCGCGCGGTTTGTGCGCTTCTGCGACGCGTTTCAAATTCCGATCCTGACCTTCGAGGACGTTCCCGGCTTCCTTCCCGGCACGGCTCAGGAATTCGGCGGCATCATCCGCCATGGCGCAAAGCTCCTGTTCGCCTACGCCGAGGCTACCGTCCCCAAGATTACGGTGATCACGCGCAAGGCTTACGGCGGCGCCTATTGCGTGATGGGGTCGAAGCATTTGCGCACCGATGTGAATCTGGCTTGGCCCACGGCGGAGATCGCGGTGATGGGGCCCGAGGCGGCGGTCAATATCGTTTACCGGCGCGAGTTGACCGCGGCGCCGCCGGAGGAGCAGGAAGCCGCGCGGCGCGAGAAAATCGCCGAATTTCGCGAGCGGTTCGCCAATCCGTTCGTCAGCGCAGAGCACGGTTTTGTGGACGACGTCATCGAACCCCGCCAGACTCGTCCGCGCGTGATCCGCGCGCTGCGCCTGCTCGAAACCAAAGTGGATACCACGCCGCGCAAGAAGCACGGCAATATTCCGTTGTAGATCTTTAGTAAGCCATCCCGGCCGTGCTGAACAGCGGACCAGGGGCTTTTCCCTGCGCCGCGGCCTTGAGGCGATACATCAATTTGCCCCAGGCCGTATTGCACGACACGAAGTAATCGGATGCCGTTTGCCAGTCGGCATGCGTGAAGCGCAGAAGAGTTCCCGATTCGCCGGCTTCCAGGTGGAAGCGAATTCGCGTTCCGGTCCACTCCTGGCCTGTTTCGCAGCGCCACTCGACCTCAGCGGGCGGGTTATCGCTCTGGCGGCGCAGGCGGTAAACAGAAGCGCGATTGAAGAAGCCCAGATCAACAGCGCCGCCGGACTCCGTGACGTCCGTCGCCCACCATTTACGGAATCCGTCGGCGGTCGATACGAGCGGATAAATGGCTTCCGGCTTCGCCGCGATCTGCACCGAATGCTGAATTGCAGCTTGCCGGCCAACGCCGCCCTCCGATTCACCGAGCTGCGGAAGAACGCCGATCTGCTGCAGCAACTCCATCATGGCGATTTCGGCCCAATGCTCGCAGATCCTGCCGTCTTTGAGGCGATAAATGTGAATTTCGGACCAGGCGACGCGCTTGTTGGTGGGCTTCTCGCCCATCATCGAACCCTTATGCGTCGCGACAGCGGAGCTTCGCTCCACAACTCTATCCCCGGATGCTACGAGATCTTCTTCGGTTACGACGACGTCCGGGAAAGCGCCGTTCATCATGATGCCGACTCGCCTTAGACCCTCGAAGCCTGTGGGCACGGGCGCGCGGAAGTGGTGAATGAAATTTTTCGTGTCGAAGAGATGGCCCACGCCGTCGACGTTGTGCTCGTTCTTGAAGATCCGCGTGAATTCCCGAATGACCTGCTTGTTCTTTTCCTCTTGCATGGCTTTCCTTTCGCCGCAAACATGATATTCACGACCCCGGAAACGTATACTCAACCCGTCAGTTGAGTATACGAAGGTCTACACGCCGTGTCAATTAGACCCTGTGGATTTCACAGGATTTTTACAACCCGCGCCGCGCCTGCAGGTATCGATCGAGGCGCACCACGATCTGATCCCAGCCGCCGCGATACCGGTCGGCCGGCTCTTTGCGCGGGAATCGCTCGTGCGTGAGAACGAGCTCGCTCTCCATTTCGCCAACAGGCAGAAACTCCACCGTGACCAGCGTAGGCTGCATATCCGTGGCTGCCGCGATCCAGGTAAACGCGAGCTTTGAGGGCCGCTCGACGATCGTGAATTGCCCCTTGTGCTCGTATGTCTTATCCGCATCGCGCATGATGACTAGCAGCAATCCGCCGACGCGTGGCTCCATCCGAACCTCGACCGACCGGATATTGCCTGGACACATCCAATCCCGCATGCCGTCTGCATCAGTCCAGGCGTCGAACAGTTCTTCGGGTGTGGCTGCGATGCGGCGGCGCAGTACCAGCGAATGGTCGTCAGGTCCGAGCGTCACTGGAATCTTTTCCGCTTTGCGGCAATGTGGCGCTCCAGGGCGTCAAGCCGTTCCTCCCAAAACCCGCGCATCTGCTCGATCCAGTGCGATGCTTCGCGCAACGGCTGGGCATTCAAAGAGCAGATCCGGTCCCGGCCCCGAATCTCCTGGCGCACAAGTCCGGCATGCTGGAGCACGATGATGTGCTTCGAGATGGCATTTAGGGAAACGGGGAAATTCCGGGCTATTTCGGTAACACGGGCAGGGCTCTCGCCGAGCTGCTGCAGAATTGCCCGACGGGTTGGGTCGGCAATGGCGCCGAAGACGTTGTCGAGCAATTTAGACGAACGATAAACCATATGGTTGAGGATAGCAGCGGGAGTCAAGATCCGCCCTCGAACCGGCTTATTCCTGCCGCAAGGACACGAGAGGATCGGCCTTTGCGGCACGGCGCGCGGGCAAGTAGCTCGCCAGCAGCGTGACTGCGCCAAGCACGACCGCGACTCCCGCGAAGGTCGGCACATCCGTCGGCTTCACCGCGAAAAGCATGCTCGCGAGCAGGCGCGATGCGGCCAGGGCGCCCGCCAATCCGAGGAGCAATCCCGTCCCGGCGAACGACGACGCTTGACGAAGCAGCAGCACCGCTACTTGTGCCGGCGTCGCGCCAAGGGTCATGCGCAATCCGATTTCGCCGGCTCGCTGCCCGGCTACATACGCCGTCACGCCATAAACGCCCGCGATCGCCAGCGCGAGCGCGAGGGCCGCGAAAATGGCGAGCAGCAGGGTGCGGAACCGCGGAGCGGCGACGTTTTCGGCGAGCGAGGCTTCCATCGTGGTGAAGCTCACCGAAACTTCGGGCGAGCGCGCCCGCACCACTCGCCGTAGGGTCGCCTCTAAATCTTCCGGCTTCGCGGCCGTTCGCACCACCACGCGCAGCGTGGAATTGTTATACGCATGCTGCTGATACGGCAGGATGCACTCGGGCATCACCGGTCGATCCGGCCCGTACTGATGAACGTTCCCGACCACCCCCACGATCTTGAGCAATTGGAGATTCAGGGAATCGAACGGGCAAAGGATCGTGTGCCCGACCGCATCGCCGGAGGGAAACGACTTCCGCACCACCGCCTCATTCACAATGGCGACCATGGGAGCGTCCGTGGTATCGCCGTCATTGAAATCGCGCCCGCTTTCGATCGGTATTCCCAGCGCCTGAAACGTCCCGGGCGAAACGACCGAAACCGCGTCCCGCGTGCCGCTGGTCGTGTCCAGTTTTTCGGGGATGCGATCGATCCAGTACGCGCCGAGGGTTTCGACCCATCCGGGAGGGCTCGAGGTCGCGCCGGCGGCGATGACGCCGGGCAGGGCGGAAACGTCTTTCAGCAGGTCCGCGAAGAACGCGTGCATTTGCTCCACCGGCAGGGGCGCGGTGGCGCGCATCACCAGCACATTCTCGGGCCGGAAGCCAAGCGCGACGTTATGAAGAGCGACGAAGCTCTTGATCAGCAGGCCCGCCGCGCACGCCAGCATCACCGATAAGGCCACCTCGGCCACGACGAGCGAAGCGCGCAAACGGCCCGTCCCGCTGCCCACGGCCGAACGCGCCGCGTTCTTGAGCGCCTCATTCAAATCCACTCGCGACGCCTGAAATGCCGGCGCAAGGCCGCTTAGTAACGTCGCAAGCACCGATGCGGCAAAAGTGAATCCGAGGACCCATCTGTCGATGCCTGCTTCCGCGAGACGGGGCACATCGGCCGGCGCCAGCGAGACCAGCGCCGCCGATCCCCACGCGGCCAGCAGCAATCCCACGCCTCCGCCGATCAGCGCGAGCAGCAGGCTTTCGACAGTCAACTGCCGGACAATCCGCATCGGACCGGCGCCGACCGCCGCGCGGACGGCGATTTCACGCGTCCTCGCGCCGGCCCTGGCCAGCAGCAACGTCGCCGTATTCGCGCAAGCGATCAAGAGAACGACGCCCGTCGCAGCCAGCAGCAGGTAGAGCGTCGCCCTGACCGCGCTCACCATATCGTCCCGCAGCCGCGTCACCGAGACGCTCCGGTATTTGTTTGTATCCGGATATTGTCGCTCCAGCCGCGCCGCGATCGAGGTCATCTGGGATTGCGCCTGCTTAAGACTCGCGCCCGGCTTGAGACGCGCGATGGCCTGATAATTGAGTCCCCCGCGGAAGATGTTGTCGTCGATGGAGGAAGCCTTCAGGAGGCCGCGATAACGCTCGTATTCCGACGCCGCATCGGTGAGGACCCAGATTTCGTTTCCATCCGGAAACGCGAACCCCGGCGGCATCACGCCTGAAATCGGGAGCGTGCGGTCGTATATGTGTATCTTCCTCCCAAGCGCGCTGGAGCTCCCGCCAAAATGCGATTGCCAAAAGGCGTAGCCGATGAGCGCTGCCGATTGGGACGGCGATCCCAGCACGGGCGCGATCTGGAATACCTTGAAGAATTCGGGATCCACCTTGGCGCCGCGCGCGTACTCCGCCGTTGCACCGACGCTCACCGGAACTTCCAAGGCGTTGTAGAAGCCCATAGCTTCGAAAGCCGTGCTCTGGGCGCGCCAGTCTTGGAAATCCGGGAGGGAGACAAAGCGCCAGATCCCTTCCCTCTCTCCGCCAGACCTCCAGGCAGTGGTGAGCGTGACGATGCGGTCGGGGTCGCGATAAGCCAGCGGCCTGAGTAACACCGCGTTCACCACGCTGAAAATCGCAGTGGTCGCGCCGATTCCGAGCGCGAGTACGCCGACAGCCAGCAGAGTAAAGCCGGGATTCTTGCGGAGCGATCGCAGCCCAAACTTCAGATCCATCACAAGCGGATCTTAGCAGGACAAAGGCCAAACAGCCCCGCCCGACCATCCGGGACGACCTGAAAAAAGCCGGCTCACTTGAAAAGAGACCCCGGGCCGTGTTCGTTTTCGCGCCGCGGTGTCCGCTTTTGCGATTACCTTCCGCGCCGCGCGTAGCCGCAATACCCGTCCGAAAACACGCTTGTCCTGAACCCTTGCTAGCATGGACGCAAGTGCTCGCGCGGCTCGCGATTTTCTTTTTATTTCTAGCGGCTGCGGGTGCCCAGGACCCCGGCGCCGCGCCAGCCCAGGACTCGGGCGCCGTGCCGCCTCAAAACCCCGATCCCGAGACCTGGAACGTGTACTACCAAGCCACATCGATTGGCCTCCAGCATGGATCGTTTCCCGCGCTGTACTCCGGTCCATTGAGCCTTGAAAACACGCCTGAGCACGATGTCTCGCTCACCACCACGCTTTTCATCGGATTCCGCATCAAAGACGCGGAATTTTATATCGATCCCGAAATCGCCGGCGGGCGCGGCTTCAGCAACGTGGACGGATTGGCGAATTCCGAAAACGGTGAGTTGCCGCGCGTGGACCGCGCCACGCCTACGCCCTATCTGGCACGCGCCTATTTCACCTACACCTTCGATTTCGGAGATCGGACGGAAGCCGTGGTCAGCGGCCCGAACCAGCTTGGAGGGACGCAGTCGCAGACGCGCTACGTCATTAGCATCGGCCGCTTCTCGGTAACCGATTTTTTCGACGGCAACCGCTATAGTCACGATCCCCGGTCGCAGTTCATCGGCTGGGCGGCAATGTACAACGGCGCGTGGGATTATCCCGCCGACACGCGCGGATACACTTGGGGTTGGGTGCATGAGGTCTACGCATCGCATTGGGCGTTCCGCTACGGGAGCGCCGCCATGCCGCTCGTCGCCAACGGCGAGCGTTTCGACCGGCGCATATTCGTCGACCGGGGAGACGTATGGGAGGTCGAGCACCGGCACACTCTTTTCGGCCACTCCGACGCTATCCGTGTGCTCGGCTACGCTAATCACGCCCGCATGGGAAATTACGCCGAGGCGCTGAAGCTGGCCGAAGCCACTGGCGGCCCTCCGAATGTCACGGCCACGCGAAAGGCTGGCACTCTCAAATACGGCACAGGCGTCAGTTGGGATCAGGAGATCGCCCGCGATATCGGTGTGTTCGGCCGCTTGGGTTGGAACGACGGGAAAACCGAGAGCTTCGCCTTCACTGCTATCGATCGCCTGGCCAGCGGCGGAGTCTCGGTGGGCGGTTCCAGGTGGCATCGAAAGGACGACACAGCAGGCAGTCTGCTCACGGCCAGCGGAATTTCCGGAGTCCACGCACTATATCTGGCGCGAGGCGGCCTGGATTTCTTGATCGGCGATGGAGCGCTGAGTTACGGTCCGGAAATGGTTTGGGAGAGCTACTACAACGCTCGCTTGTGGAAAGGATTTTGGGCCGGCCCGGACTTTCAACACGTCTGGAACCCGGCCTATAATCGCGACCGCGGACCGCTGTGGATCGAGGCGCTCCGGCTGCACCTGGAGCTCAGCCGGGAGACGTTTCAAAAGGTGCATTAGTGGGCGTCGGAGTGTCGGGTTCCGAGCGCGATAATGCCAACCACCATTGCGACTCCGGCCAGTAGGAAGGCACTCTTTCTCACACGGCCTCCTTCCGATATCTGATTCTATGGACACCTCGGCTGTTTCATCCGTCTTTGGCAAACAGCACCCAGAAAGGATAGAAAAAGCACCACAAGCGGGCGATCTCGCTATCCTTTGCCGCGCAGCGGAGCAGCACGAGAGGGGCCACCGGGCTATTTCGCGACACGCCCAATGGGGCTATCGGGGAGGCCCCTCGCGCGAATCTCCGACAAAACAACATTCGAACCGGTCGCGCCGCCGGCCTCGACCGGCGCTTGCGGTATTCTGTTTCGCAATGGACATCGTGACCAGCCAGGTGGGGTGGATCGAGGCGATCTGCGGCCCCATGTTTTCCGGCAAAAGCGAGGAGTTGATCCGGCGTCTGCGCCGCGCGGGCATCGCTCGCAAACGGGTGCAGGTGTTCAAGCCCGCCATCGACGACCGCTATTCGCTCGACGAAATCGTCTCCCACGGCGACCAGCGCATGAAATCGGTCGCGGTCGCCGGCGCCAGGGAGATCCTCGACAGAATCGACTGGCGCACGCAAGTTGTGGGCGTCGATGAATCGAATTTCTTCGGCCCAGACTTGGTGGGGGTCGCCGGGCAGCTTGCCGATGCGGGCAAGCAAGTAATCGTCGCCGGGTTGGACACCGATTACCTGGGCCGTCCTTTTCCGCCCATGCCGGACTTGCTATGCCTGGCGGAATCCATTACCAAGACCCTGGCGATCTGCATGCGCTGCGGCAATCCCGCCAAGCACACGCAGCGGCTTGTGGAATCGGACGATCTCATCGTGGTGGGCGCGGCAGGAATGTACGAGGCGCGCTGCCGCCACTGCTTCGAGCCGGGAGCGCCGAGACAGGAAGTGCTGGAGTTCGTCACGGCAAGGAGGCCGGAGGCAGGGGACAGGAACCGGAATACGGACTCTGGTAGTGGCCAGGCAGGCGTTTGAGAAAAAGATCGAAGGGTTGGAAGCTCTGCGAAGGAGTTCCGATCCGGCGGAGATCGTCGCCGCGCTGCGCAAGGCGCTGCAGGATCGCAACAACTATCTGGTTTCCAAAGCCGCGGCCATCGCAGGCGATCTTCGGCTGGAGGATTTGACACCCGATCTGATCGCCGCCTTCGACCGATTCTTCCCAGATCCGGTCAAACAGGATCCGGTCAAAAGCGATCCGCAGTGTTGGGCCAAGAACGCAATCGCCAAGGCCTTGAAGGACCTCGGCTGCCGCCAGGCATCTGTATTTTTGCGAGGCATCGATTATGTGCAGCTTGAGCCGGTTTGGGGCGGCAGTTCGGACTCCGCGATCACTCTCCGCGGCGCCTGTACGCTCGCGTTGGTCGACTGCCAACTGGATGATCTCGAAATCCTGACACATCTCGCCGACCGGCTTGCCGATAAAGAAAAATCCGTTCGCGTGGATGCCGCCCTGGCTATCGCGCAGTTCGGCCGGGAAGAGGGGGCGCCGCTGCTGCGGCTAAAACTTCTGCTGGGCGATCGCGAGCCGGAAGTGATCGGGCAATGCTGCTTTAGTCTGTTGAACCTTGCGCCGCGCCAGGCGCTGCCGCTCCTCCAACGCTTGTTAAACCACGCTGAAGAAGAGGTGCGCACCGAGGCGGCGAGCGCCCTGGCCGCCTCGCGCGAGCCGGAGGCAATCGAGATTCTGAAGAGCTTTTGGAAAGGGAAGGTCTCCGCGGAGGTTCGCCGGGCGATTCTCATTTCGCTAGGCGCTTCACCGTTACGATCCGCGGCGGACTTCCTGCTCGCCGTCTTCTCTGAGCCCCAGGGCGAATGGGCCGCCGAAGCGCTCAGCGCGCTCGCCTCCAGCCGTTTTCATGAGGAACTCAGGGAAGCCGCGAAGAAAGCGATGGAAGCCAGCGGCGACGCCGGACTGCGGCAATTGTTTGAAGGGAAGTTCGGCCGATAGCGCAGACCCCACCACCCACCCCCCGCCCTTGCGGCCACGGCTTGGTGAGAACGCCGTCGCACTCTGGGCCGCGTTTTCAGCCCCGCCGGTAACGGCGGGGTCGAGCCTGCTGACGGATTACGGGCTTGTATGAAGCCTCATCGGGCTTCCACACGGAAAAATTTAGGAGTATCATAATGCCGTCACCGGGCTGCGGACCTGTGACAGGAGGAACGGAGATGAAACACAATACCGTGCTCAAAGTGTCGGGCCTATGTTTGTTAGGGTCCTGGCAAATGATCCATGCCGATGCGTTTCTGGATGTCAACGGCGTCTTCACCACATTCAACGTCCCCGGGGCCGAGCCGGACTCGACGGTTGCAACCAGCATCAACAATCTCGGCCAGATAGCCGGCTTCGTCTTCAACAGCGGCATTCCCTTCGTGGAAGGCTTTGTGGACACCAACGGCGTGTTCACCACGTTCGGCCCCGGCGTTGGCTTCGGCGCCATCGAAAGTGTGACCGGCATTAACGACGCCGGTCAGATCGTCGGGAATATTGAAACTAGCAGTTTCTCCGCAGGATTCCTGGACACGAATGGCGTCATCACTCTGCTACCGAACTCCGAGGACGCGGTGATCACCGGTATCAACGATTCCGGCGAGATCATAGTGTTCGGACCGGGTCCAGGAGTCGGGGTAAGTGAGATCTTGAATTTGAGCGGTGGCGCCATCAACCTCTACATTCCAGGCACCCTCGGCACCACGGCTACAGGAATCAGCAACACCGGCGAAGTCGTGGGAGAGGCCAGTTACATCCCCCCTAGCCCTGTTACTTACTGGACCTGGCATGGGGGCTTCACCATGATCAGCTTGCCCGGCGGGCCCACTGGGATAAATGCCTCCGGGCAGATCATTGGAACCCTGGCCAGCGGGCAAAGCTACCTCGACACGAACGGAGTCATCCAGACCATCGACGTCCCTGGGTCGACGAGCACGACCGCACTTGGTATCAACGACGGCGGTGAAATCGTGGGTAGCTTCACCCCGGCAGTGGTCCCGGAACCCACCTCACTCCTATTAATCGCGTCGGGGCTCGCCGGGCTTGTCGCGCTCAGGCGTTACCTTCCACGGCCTTAGCCCCGCTCTATTCTGCCTTACGCAGACCGGCGCACCATCCGAACGAACGCAAGAAAATACATTCAGATATTCGAGGTTCCCTGACCCTAACGTCAGGCGCAACTCGCGCGTGACGAAGCCGGAAGTAATCGGCCAATGCTGCAATAGCTTGTTGAACCTTGCGCCGCGCCAAGCGTTGCCACTCCTCCAACGCTTGTTAAACCACTCCGAAGAAGAAGTGCGCATCGAGGCGGCGAGCGCCCTGGCCGCCTCGCGCGAGCCTGAGGCGATCGAAATTCTGAAAAGCTTTTGGAAAGGGAAAGTTTCGGACGTTCGCCGGGCGATTCTCATCTCGCTAGGCGCTTCGCCGTTACGGTCCGCTGCGGAGTTCCTGCTCACCGTCTTCTCGGAGCCTTCGGGCGAATGGGCCGGCGAAGCGCTCAGCGCGCTCGCCTCCAGCCGTTTTCACGAAGAGATGAGGGAAGCCGCGAGGAGAGCGGTGGAATCGAGCGGCGACGCCGGACTGCGGCAGTTGTTTGAGCGGAAATTCAGCCGATAGCGCGGACCCCATAACACAGCGATCGGGCAGAACCGGCGCCTTAAGATTCTTGAGCTGGGCGACGAATTCCGGGCGGATCTTCGCTCGTTGAGACTCTCGGAGGTGAATCTCAAATCGCTCCCCGCCCGGCAAATTGAACACATTGTAACAGAGTTGGAATGATTTGTTCCAGTGCTAGTGCGCTGCCTTCAGGAACTTCGCATAAAGAGCTGAGCGAAGCCACGGAGAGCGTTCGGGCTGGAGGGGAGTGCAAGAAAGAGGGTCTAGCGGTTGGGGTTGAGACGCTAGGTGAGGCTTGAGGGCGGGAGGAGAGGACCTGGAGTCACGATG
>DATDGT010000300.1:0-4781 GCA_036521975.1 Bryobacteraceae bacterium | reverse complement strand
CCCTCCAGCAGCGCGCCTTCTCCCTGCTCGGCATCCGCGTCGGCTTGGCGCCTCGTAGTCAGTAGCCTCCGGGCCGTTTCCGGCTAAGTGCCAGCAGTGTCTTCAATTTAGCCTCAGCAGGCCGTGGAACTTCGGTTTAGCCGCCGTATTGCTCGCGGTGGAGTTGCTGCTGTTCGAATGGAAGCCCCGAAGCCTCGTGCCGGTCGCCCTGGCGAGCGCGACTGCCGGCGCCGTGCGGCGATATATCATCGGGCTCGGGCCGCTTTTCCCGGTTCCCGCTCACAGCGCATTTATCGGTCCGCAAGGGCTCGCCGGATGTGTCGTTGCGGGAGTGCTGGCGGGCGGTCTGTCGGCGCTGCTGACGCTCGCCGTTTATGGTGCTGAAGATCTCTTCCAGCGCCACATGCCCATTCATTGGATGTGGTGGCCGGCGATCGGCGGATTGGCGGTCGGCTTGGGCGGTTTGGTATTTCCGCAGGCATTGGGCGTCGGTTATGACACAATCGGCGCTCTGCTGCAGGGGAGTGTGCCCTATCACGTGATTTGGGGAATTCTGCTGGTGAAGTCCTTCATCTGGGCTTTTTCGCTGGGCTCGGGCACTTCTGGCGAGTGCTCGCCCCGCTCCTGATGATGGGCGGCGCATTGGGAGGACTGGAAGCCATAGTGTTGCCCAACGAGGGAGCCGGCTTCTGGCCGCTCATCAGCATGGGCGCCATTCTCGGCGGCACCATGCGCTCCCCATTCACCGGGATCGTTTTCGCCTTCGAGTTGACGCACGACATGAATGTCATCCTGCCGCTGCTGGTCGCCTCGGTGATCGCTCACGCCTTCACTTCTCTTACGCTCAAACGCTCCATTCTTACATACCGGTGCTGCTGCCGCAGCTCTCCAGCGCCGATTTGACCAAGGTGCCGCACGAAGACCGGCGTGGCCAGTGGCTCTATCCGGTCGTTGAAAATGGCGCGCTTGCCGGAGTGGTTACCAGAATGGACCTGCGAACGTTTGCCTCGGGAAGCGACCCCAACGCGCGCATTGCGGATGTCATGCGCAAAGATCCGCTGGTGGCCTATGCCGATGAGCCACTCCGTGCGGTTGTTTATCGTATGGCCGAAACTGGGATCACCCGCTTTCCGGTGATTGATGGCGAGAATTCACGCAAACTGATCGGCCTGGTTTCTCTGCAAGACCTGTTGCGCGCGCGTGTCCGGAACCTGGAAGAGGAGCGGCAGCGCGAGCGGGTCTTGCGCATCCGCCTGCCCTTCATGAGGCCGCGCGTCGCGGAAGCAGAGCGTAGCCCCGAATTTGAGACCGCCGGCACCCCCTCGGAAATCGGACTACCGTGCAACGGCAACTCCGATCCGGCAGACCGCTCTTGAGAGACTCCGGATGGACCCCGCGTACGCTCTGCCCTTCCGCCGTGCACAGTGTCTGTAGTGAGTGCGGTGGTCCCAGAAAGGTGCAGTCCCGCCGGACCAGGGCAACGGTGTCAGCCATGCTGCCGTTGTTTTTCGGGGCAAAGGTGGACCGCGCTCCATTCGCGGAGAGGCTGGTGAGTCCGGTACTAGAACTCCCGCAGGACGTCGAAATCCACGTTCCCTCCGGAGAGCACCACCCCGGCGCGTCCCACGCTGGCCGGCAATTTGTGGAACAGAAGCGCGGCCGCCGAAGCAGCGCCGCTCGGCTCAACCAGGATCTTCATTCGCAATAGCAGAAATCTGATCGCCGCGCGAATTTCCTCGTCCGAGACCAGAACGACTCGCTCGACGTTGCGTTGAATGATCGGAAAAGTGATTTCGCCCGGCGCCGTCACGCGCAGCCCGTCGGCGATCGTCTCAGGCGGCGGAATCTCGACGCGCTTGCCCGCCGCAAGGGAAAGGAACGCGTCATTTCCTGTAGCCGGCTCGACCCCCACGATGCGAATGCCCGGCTTCGCCGCCTTGGCCGCGATCGAGCAGCCGGCGATCAATCCCCCTCCACCGATGGGAATCACCAGCGCGTCCAGATCGGGGACCTGGTCCAGTAACTCCAGAGCTGTGGTCCCTTGCCCCGCCACGATCCACGGATGGTCGAAAGGGGGAACCAGCACCATCCCCGTTTCCGCGGCGATGCGTTTTGCGACGGCGGCACGATCTTGTTTGAAACGGTCATAGATAACAATGTCTGCGCCCTGCGCCCGGGTGGCTTCGACTTTGGAGCGCGGAGCATCCACCGGCATCACCAGCGTCGCCGGCGTCCCGGCCGCGCGCGCCGCGATCGCCACCGCCTGCGCGTGGTTGCCGGAGGAATAGGCGACCACTCCTCGGGCCAATTGGTCCTTGGGCAAGCGAGCCAAAAAATTCGTCGCGCCGCGGATTTTGAACGCTCCGCCGGTCTGAAAATTCTCGCATTTGAAAAACGTCAGAACGCCGGCTTCCGCGTCAAATCCGCGCGATGTAAGCACGGCGGTCCGCTTGGCGATAGGTCGGATGCGCTCCGCGGCGGCTTCAATATCGGCCGCTTGAATATCGACCGAGACCGTCTCAGTATCCGGCATTCTTGTCCACCACGTTAACTGGCTCCTGCCTTCTGCCTTCTGTCTTCTGACTCCTGACTCCTGACTCCTGGCCTCAGTATCCGGCATTCTTGTCCACCACGTTCATCAGCTTCTGGCCTTTCGAGAACCGTTCCAGATTCTCGAAAAAGCAATCGAACGCCGGATTCAGAAATCCCTCGACGCGATCGGCGGTGTGGGGGGAAAGCAACACGTTGGGCATGCGCCAAAAGGGGTGATCCGGGGGCAGAGGCTCGACGGCGAAAACGTCCAAGGCGGCGCCGCGAATTCGGCCTGATTCGAGAGCTCGAATCAATGCCGGCTCATCGATCACCGGCCCCCGGCCGACGTTCATGACCACCGCCGCCGGTTTCATCGCCGCTATCGCTTCTTCGCCGATCAACCCCTTGGTTTCGGGCGTGAGCGGCGCGGCGGCCAAGATGTAATCGCTGGCGGCCATAAGCTCGGAAACGCGGTCCGGCCCGTACACCGCATCGGCGAGACCATCACCGCTGGAAAGCTCCGGCCGGCGCCGCAGAGCGGCGATCTTCATTCCGAAACATTTGGCCCGCTGCGCGGCGGCGCTTCCAATCTCTCCGAACCCCACGATGCCGAGCGTCTGTCCGTTCAGGCTCCGGCCGGTAACCGGTTTCCAGATGCGCTGCTCCTGCTGTGCGATCACGTGGCGCAAATCGAAGGCGAAATGCAGCATCGCGGCCGCCACCCAATCCGCCAGAAACCAGCGAAAGACGCCCCGGCCGTTGGTGAGCGGAGCGGGATGCGCAAGGAGCTCCGGCCCTAGGATGCCTTCGACCCCGGTCCACAAGGAATGTATCCAACGCACGCGATGGGCCAGCGGCAAAATCGATGCGAGCAGACTCCCTCGATGAAAGGCGTAGAGAATTGCGTCGGCGCGCGGCGCGTGCGTCCGAAGCTCCGCCTCGTCCTGGCTAACGATGGTTTCGATCTCCTTGGGCAGGCGGGCGAGCGCCGCGAGATACGACGCCGCGGGGTCGGCGACCACCTCCAGCGTAAGGCCAGGCATAGTTGTGTTGTGCGAGCTTCCACCAGTGCACAGCGAATGCGTTGTGCGCGCCAAGAAATATCGTGGCACACTGAAATCGTGCCCCTCTATTGCACCTGCGGCGCGATGCTGCCCGATGACGCGCGCTTCTGCCATAAGTGCGGCAAGCCGCAGCGCGAGGAACCCCTGCTGGCGGAGCAGCCGGCGCCGCCCTTGCTTCCCGCCGCGCCGAAGTTTCCGCCCATCGGCTTGGGCAATGGATTGGCGGTGCGGATCGCGCTATTGGGCGGCGCCTCCTCGCTGGCCATCTCCATGCTTTCGGCGCAGCTTTTGGCGCCGGCGGTGTCGCTGCTATGGCTGGTGGTAGCCGGATTCTTCTGTGTGGCGCTCTATCGGCGCCGCACGGGACAAAAACTTTCCATGATCAACGGCGCGCACTTGGGCTGGATTTGTGGATTGTTCGTTTTTGTGCTCATGGGCCTGATGTTCACGGTGACCGTGATGTCGGACCCCGGCTCCCTGTCCGGCGCCATGGAGGCGATGCGCAATCAACTCAAAGCCTCCGCCCGCCCCGGAATCGACGTGAATCAAATCATGGAAGCGATGCGCAGCCCCGTGGGCATTTTGTTCGGATTCCTCGGCGCGTTCCTGCTTCTGACCGTTCTTCCGGCGTTCGGCGGCGCGATCGGGGCCAAGCTCCTCGACCGGGAGTGATACGTCTACCGTAGGCCGGGTCGCAAGATACATTGATCGGGGCGCCCCTCGAGGCGGTCAACTCTCATGAGCGCGCAGCGCGGCGAGCCGTTGTGCGCGAGTTTCTCCAAATTCACCCCTTCCGCCTTCCTCTTTCTCTCGTCCCCTCCAACACTTACGGGCTGATATCACAGAGGCCCAGTCGCTCCGCTGCTACCGTTCACACCGAGCGGGACTAACTCTGCCCGCTCCAAAAGGAGCTACTCATGACCGCAGCCCAACTCACCGCCTGTCGCGAAAATGCCCAGCTTTCAACCGGTCCACGTACCCCCGAAGGCCGAAAGCGTTCCTCCCTCAACGCGTTCCGGCACGGCCTAACCTGACTTTCGCACTTCGCGCCGATTTAAAAAAATTCCGAAGAGAATTCGCTTTTGTGTCAACGCGGGTAGTTCGAAAACCCCTTGGGTGAAGACTTCGACCTCTTTTCAAAACGCGGGAATTCTGGCATTCTGCTGCTTCCGGTGTTCTTGCGCA
>DATDGT010000299.1:0-11963 GCA_036521975.1 Bryobacteraceae bacterium | reverse complement strand
CTATCCCACCGGTCTCAAACCGAACCGCCGACTCATCTCATCGCTCGCTCTCAAACCCGGCAAGATATTGCCGCGGTGGAACTACACCATTGCACCCAATCTGTGAGAATCTGTGGAAGTTAATTTTGCGTGGACCCTAAGATGAGAGCGGAAGCAGCCGAACCTATGATAGAGTACAAAGTTTGGGCTTATTCTAATCCCTAATTCTGCGCGCCTGGAGGCTTGATTAAATGCGTCATATTTTTACATCCGAATCGGTGACCGAAGGGCACCCGGATAAGATTGCGGACCAGATTTCCGATGCCGTGTTGGACGCGGTTTTAACCGACGATCCGACGGGCCGGGTGGCCTGCGAAACCCTGGTCACCACAGGGATCTGCGTCGTCGCGGGCGAAATCACCACTACTACCATCCTCGATGTCCCCAAGATCGCGCGAAGCGTCATCGCCGATATCGGCTTTACCGACGCGCGCATGGGGTTCGACGCCAAGACCTGCGGCGTCATCAACGTGGTTCAGACGCAATCCCCCGATATTGCCATGGGCGTGGATACGGGCGGCGCCGGCGATCAGGGCCTGATGTTTGGCTACGCCTGCGACGAAAGCGAAGAGCTGATGCCGCTGCCCATCATGCTCGCGCACAAGCTGGTGCGCCAATTAAGCGAAATTCGCAGATTCGGAAAGCTGGGCTACCTCCGGCCGGACGGCAAGAGCCAGGTGAGCGTGGAATACGTCCACGGCAAGCCCAGCCGCATCGACGCGGTGGTGGTTTCCACTCAGCACGACGAAGACGTGAGCACCGAGCAACTCCGTGCCGACGTGAAGAAGCACATCATCGATCCGGTGGTGCCTTCCAGAATGGTGGATTCCGGCACACACTATCACATCAACCCCACGGGCCGCTTCGTCATCGGCGGGCCGCACGGCGACACGGGATTGACCGGGCGAAAAATCATCGTTGATACCTATGGCGGCATGGGACGGCACGGCGGCGGCGCGCTTTCCGGCAAAGACCCGACAAAAGTCGATCGCTCGGCCTGCTACATGGCCCGTTACGTGGCGAAGAATATAGTGGCGGCGGGATTGGCGCAGCGCTGCGAAGTGCAGCTCGCCTACGCCATCGGAGTGGCCGAGCCGGTTTCGGTGATGGTAGACACCTTCCGCACAGGCGTGCTGCCCGAGGATATTCTGGTGGATCTGGTGCGCTCGCACTTCCAGTTGACGCCGAAGGGCATGATCGAAGCGTTGAAGCTGCGCCGTCCTGTTTATCGCAAGACCGCGGCGTTCGGGCATTTCGGCCGCACCGAAGACACCTTCACCTGGGAAGCCACGGATCGAGCGCCCGCGCTCAAAGAGGCCGCGCATACCACGGCCGCCGCGCAGGGCTGACTCCTCGAGGTCCCTAGGTGGCCCAAGTAGAGGGAAGCAAACACTCGCTCGAAATCACCATCCCGGCGGCGGAAGTGGAACAAGAAACCGAGCGCGCCGTCGGGGAAATTCAAAAGAAGGTTCGCCTGCCGGGATTCCGCCCGGGCAAGGCTCCGGCGAGTTTGGTGAAATCGCGCTTTGCCGGCGATATCCGGCAGCAGGTAATCGAGAAACTCGTTCCGCGATTTTTCAACACTGCGGTGGAAAAAGACAATCTTCGCGTCGTGGGATCCCCCAACGTAAGCGAGGTCCATTTCCACCCGGGCGAGCCGCTGCGGTTTAAGGCCGAATTCGAGGTAGCGCCGTCCTTCGAGCTGGGCGAATACCGCGGGATTACCATCGCCTATTCCGAGCCTCAAGTAAGCGACGCCGATATCCTGGAGCGGTTGGAGCGGCTCCGCGAACAGAAAGCGGAATTTGTGGACGAGGAGCCGCGGGCCGCGGGCGACGGCGATTACGCGGTGGTTTCGCTCGAGAGTCTCTCTGGCGTGGACCAGAAGATTGCCGAGGACGAGTTGGTGCTGAAGATCGGCGATCCATCCACGATGGAGGCGTTCAGCGAGAACCTGCGCGGCGCGCAACCCGAGGAAACCCGCGAGTTCGAGATCGCCTATCCCGAGGATTACGATCGCAAGAACCTCGCGGGGCGGACAGTGAGGTTTCGCGCGACTCTCAAGACCATCCGCCGGAAGGAACTCCCCGATCTGAACGACGAATTCGCCAAGGATCTGGGCGACTACCAGACTTTGGAGGAGCTCAAGGAGAACATCCGCAAAACGGTTCTGCGCGAGCGCGAGCGCCTGGAGCAGGACAAGGCCAAGAGTGAATTGGTGGACAAATTAGTGGAAGCCCACGAGTTTCCGGTACCGGAGGCATACGTCGAAAGGCAGATCCAACTTAATGTGGAAACGAAAATCCGCTCGCTGGTAGCACAGGGTTTGGATCCGAAGGGCGTGAAACTCGATTGGGAGAAGGTGCGTGAGGCGGAACGCCCTCGCGCCGTCCGCGACGTAAAGGCCTCGCTGCTGCTGGATAAAATCGCCGAGCGGGAAGCGGTGGGCGCGACGCAAGAAGAGGTCGATCGCGAAGTACAGCGCGTCGCACGGCAGAGTCGCGAGGCCGTGGCCCTGACTCGCGCCCGGCTGCAAAAGGACGGCGCCATCGCCCGCATCGCATCCAATATCCGCACTGAGAAAACGTTAAATCTCTTGTTCGAGCAGGCTCGCAAGGAAGCGCCCCGGCCGGAGGCCGAATCGGACACCGGCTCCGACGGCGAGTAAGCTGAAATTATGCGGTATCTGGTGCGCGCTCGCGTGAAACCCGGCTGTGAGCGGCCCATGCTCGAAGCCATCGAGGCTGGCACGCTCGGTCGCGGTTCCGTCGCCGAGGGCGAGTATCTTCGGAACATGGGCGACGCGCGTCTTTTTCCCGATGCGACCGCGCGCTGGGTTGAGGTCTGCTACTGCCCCACACCGCTCCTGGAAGAGCGGCCTTATTGGGAGCGGTACTTCGAGCTGACGAAAGTGCAGGACGCGCACGACCGCAGGAAGTGCCGCGACTACAACGGCTCCGAGCCGTGGGCCTGCGAAAACTGCGATTGCACGGAGCGCCTGGAGCAGAAGCTCGCCAGTTCCGGAGAACCTTTTCTCGAAAAACTCCGCGGCCGCTGAGGTCGAGGGCAACTCACCTAATGCGGGGTAACATGCCTCGCATCTTTCTCGTTTTCGCAGACGTCTTCGATCATCTCCGTGTCCGCCATGAGGGCGAGGGGAATGCGCACGGACCAGGGCCTGGTGTAAGCCTTGGGGTCGTCGATCGTCACCTCCAGATCCATGCGGCCGAAGCTCGCGCGGCGAAATGCTTCGATCGATCGCATCGCCTCGGTGTGGGGATAACCGCTATCATCGAGCCACGTTTGGTCGTTGAATCCTCGCGTTTCGACGACGAAAGCGTCGCTCTCCCAATGGCCGATGGAATAACCCCACCATGCGGGATTCGGATCCAACGGATGTTGGCGGCCATCGGTAAAGATCTGCCGGTATTGATTAAGTTGCTCGTAAAGCAGGAATGTCACGGCGGGCGTGTGCGCGATCTTGAACGGAGTATTCGGAAGCATGGCGCCGATAACGCCGTGAGGCAGACAGCGCTCCGACGGGCGTCCTCCGCCCAGGTCCTCGTAGCGGCGGCGGTGCAGGAGCTCGGCCGCCCACGGCTGCAAAGGGACCTCCGCTCCCGCCGGCATGTAATAGGTGACCGTGTTTCCGAAATTTGGCCCTCCAGGGTTGCCCGGCGGAGGAACGCGCACCCAGATGCCGGACATATCCACTTTTCCGTCCGCAAGCCTCGGGGCGGGAGCGTTCAGGTCCGGTTTGCCGTCGGGCGTACGCGGGATTCCCGGCGTGGAGTGGTGAATCCATTGCGCGGCAACGGTCAAACCGGAAAGAAACAGAGGCAGAGCGCGAAGATTCAATGAACCTCCCTATTGCACGTATGGTAGCCGATTCGGACAGCCGAAGTTCGCGTGCGAGACTGTCCCCTGCGACGCGACGTCCGTCCAGCAGCGCGAAGTGTAGAGCTCTGGTGATTTGCAGAGGGGCTGGCGTTGTTTGTTTCACCGCAGGTCCACAAGTCACTCGACCGTGATACCCGCTTCGTTGAGGATGTGCCGGAGGGTTCCGGGACGGATGCGCTTATGATTGGGCACGACTACCCGGCCGTGGGGATCGGCACGCCTAAGAATTATGTGCCTTCCTTTTTGCCGGCTCACAACGAAACCAATCCGCTGCAGGACCTTCACCAGCTCCTGTCCGGAGACATCCGTGGGCAGCTTCACTAACGTGTTCCGGTCTTGAGTTCGACGTACTCGCGATCCGTCTCGGCGGGGACGGGATCACCAGAGGCGATGCAGTCTTCGATGTAGAGGTCGGCCGCCTCGCGGATGTTCGTCAGCGCCTCCTCGCGAGTATCACCCTGGGAAACACAACCCGGCAGCGCCGGGACGGTAGCAACATAGCCTCCGTCCGGCTCCTTTTCAAGGATGACTGTGTAACGCATCTTGACACGATCATAGCAGCGAACCCGAAGATTCCTCGGAGGTTCCGGTTATTGTAGCGCTGCTGATGGAAACACCGCCGATTGCACGCTAAAGTGGGTTTTTCGCTCATGTTGGGTCCAACCACGGTAGTGATCTGCCACGCTCGAGAAGATGCGGAGTTCGCGCGCGAAGCCGCGGCGATGGTGGAACAAAATGTTTCCGCTCACGTTTCTTATGAGGAGAGCGCGGGCGATTTTCTAGACGCAGTGGAGCGCGCCATCTCCGGAGACTTGGCACTGGCTATCTTGTCGCCGCATTCGGTTACTCCTTGGAAGCGCGAGCGATGGGGGGCCGCGCTGGTCGATGCACCACGCGAATTCGGCACGCAAATCGTGTTCTTGCTCGCGGGCGAGTGCAAATTCCCCGACCTTCTTCGGCGCAAGATTTTTTTCGATTCGAGCCGCGCCCGCGTGGCCGGATTGCGGGCTTTCAAGCGGTGGTTCTTGGAAGAATGCTCCGGCCCGGGCGAAAAGCCGGTAAATCTTCCCCTGCACGCCCCGGCGCCACTCGCGCCGGAAAGTCTCGAGCGGTTGCTCATCGAATTGGCCGACCGGCCAGGAGTAGCGGAGCTGGCACGCGAAGAAGCGCTCGGGTTCGCACACGCGGCCAGCCGCGATTTCGAAGGCGTGTTCTGGATCCATTGCGGCAGCCGCAGCCGCGCCGGAGTGCTTGGGGATGTCGCGCATGGCTTGGGTCTAAGACTCGCCGGCCCGGCGGAGAGCAATCGTGAAGCGCTCTGCAAATTGTGCCTGACGCGGCGATGTTTGTTCCTCTTCGCCGATTTGGATTCCGCGGATCGCGAATGGGCCGGCTTCGGCGGCAAATCGTCGATCGTTTTCACGAGCGATTTCGAGCGGCCCCGAATCGCGCCCGCCGACCTGATGCAACTGTTCGCCGCGTGGCCGCGGAATGTCGATTCGTGCGCAGCGGCGTTGGGCCACGCGCAGGCGTACTTCCGTGAGATTCTCGATGACGGCGTCGCCGCCGAATTCGGGTTGGCGATTCTCGCGCTCCTGAAACACCTCGACCGTCTGGCGGAAGCGTCGGAACTGCTGGACATCCTGGCGGACGCAGCACGCCGCACAGGCGACCCGCTTCGCGCTCATCGGCTCGCATGGGAACGAAGCTGGATCGAGGAAAGCTGGGGTCGTCCTGCGGAAGCGATGCCTGTGCCCCCCTCCGCCGAACCCTACCAACTAAACCTGTGGAGCCCTTCACCCGCCGACAACTGATAACTGACAACTGATAACTGACAACTGAAAGCTGAAGGCTGATAGCTGATCGCTGATAGCTACATATGCAGCCATCCCGCGATCGTCTTCATCCACTCCAACAAGAAGGTCTTGCGCCCCTCCCGGTCGCGCCACCAGCCGCGCGGAGTGAAATGGAGGTCCGGCGCGGCGACCACCACAAACGACACGCCGGGCGCGGCGGCGCGGAACAGATTCCCCGCGCGCCGGGTGTGATAGTCGCTGGTCACCAAAATCACGCGCTTGAGCGCGAGCCGGTGGAATTCCGCGGCCGCTGCGCTCGCCTCCTCGCGCGTGGAAAGCGCGCGGCTGGGAAAACGGATGAAATACGATTTGGGATACCCTGCGTTTTCCGCGAATGAGATCGCGAGATCGCATTCGTAAAATCCGTAGACGCCCTCGGGGCCGCTGACGATTATCTCCGGCGCGTAGCCTTCGCGCACCAACTCAGCCGCTTTCAGAATGCGGTTGCCGGACGGGTCTCCCGCCGCGACGAAGACGGCGCCGGCAGAGCGCGGGGACTCGGATTTTTCCAGGAACGATCCCAGCGCCGCCAGAATCTGAGTAAAGAATAGTGCGCAGGCGACCGCCAGAGCGAGCGCCGCCACGCCCGCCAGCCGGATGGCGCGTTTCACGTCTGCAATCTATTTTTCGTCCGAGCCGCGCTGGTCCAAATGGCCGACGGTCTTCAACCGCTGAAACATCCGCTCGACTTCCTCCTCTTCTTCCGGACGGACGAGCTGGTAGCGGGGGGGCTCCAACCGTTTCCACTCCGGCGCGGGCGGCTCGCCCCAGAACTGGCGATACGGGATGCCGTCGAGCAGCGCGCGGCGGGCATGGCGGCGCAGATAACGCAGCAGAGTGGAGCAGGAAGTGGCGTCGCCAGCGTGGACGATCAACACTCGCACGTGGTTTTCAAGAGTGAGATAGACGGCCAGCGGAACCTGCCAGCCGGTCCGATCCACGCGTCCGATCTGGTCCCATGGGATTTCACGCTTTCCCGCCTTCAAATGCGTTTCGTGGATTTCGATCGCCGGCCGGAACGCCAAGGCGAGAAGGACGGCGAGCGGTACGGCGAACAGCACGGCGGCGAGCCACGCGGGACTGAACGAATCGAACATCGCGCGATTCCACCATCCAGGATGGAACCATTCGCCGAGGTTGGTTTGCCATCCGAGACCCCAACGAAGCGCGATCCACACGGAAAGCCCCATTCCTCCCGCCGCGAGCAAAGCCATCCCAAGATACCGGCGAGAGGACGTAAAGCGCGCGATCGGTCCATTCACATTTCCAATCTACCACCGCCCAGTCTCCCCTCAACTTGAAGGAGCTCGAGCCAGCCGAGCGCGTGCCCAAGCGCGTGTTTCACCTCGACGTGCCGAGAGGGCGATAGCGCGCCGGCGCGGTCGGTCAACACCTCCCGGCGGATGGTGTGCAGATTGTCAAAGTTGGCAACGCACGGCTGCGGAAGACCTTCACGGCGTCCCAGGGCGACCTCGACCGCGATGTTGCGGACCCTGGTTGTGATTTCCACCACTAGATATTTCTGAAGATAGGAGTACGCCGCATTGCGGCTGAGGAGGAGCACCGGCCGCCGGCCAGCGGGCCTGGGAAGTGAGGCCCACCAGATCTCGTACTGCTTCAAGGTTTCCACTCCTCGGCGTCTCGCCAGTCGTCGGCGGCCGTTTCAGTGTCGGGGTGCTCCCGGTACGCTAGGCGAGTCCGCTCTTCCTCCGCTTCCAGGATGGCCTTGCGGATTGCGGCTCGCACGAACTCCGCGCGTTTTCTTTGTGCCGTGGGCGCTACTCGGTTCAGAGCGCGCAGGGTGGCCGCGTCGATCTGGATCAATAGAGACTCCATATCAACAATATATATCAAATATCGAAATGAACCTCTCCACCGCGCCCAATCGCTGTTCCGTGACCTCGCAATGTCGCATGCTGACGGCAGTTTGCGGATTGGCTCTAATCGATCCGCTTAACGCGCTTTGTCTTGCCGCCGATCTGGAACAGGAATCCGGTTACGCCTCCCGCGCCATCCATCTGGAAGTGGATCTGAAGGTCCTGAATCTTCTAAGTCACGACTCTACGCCCCTGTGGCTCGATTACACCGACCACCATGCAAACGCCTGACCGGAACCGATCTACCCGGTTTGCCGGCATCTTGCGGATTTCGGAATCCGCTGGAACAGGGGAAGCGAGGCGAGACTGCCCTCTGGCGGTTTGGGCCATGGCTAGGACCACCATTACTGAACTGACAAAGACTTTGGGCTTCACTTTTGCAATGTGACGTCTTGTTCAGGACTCTGGTCGCCGATCCTGCGGCTTGATTATCGACAATACCGCGAGATCCGAAGCAATCTAAGGGAGAAGGCTTACCCCCGCCGGATGCTGATTCCCAGCTCCCGCAACTGCCGCTCCGGAACTTCCGACGGCGCGTCGCACATCAGGTCGACAGCCTTGGCGGTTTTGGGAAACGGAATCACTTCGCGGATCGAGGATTCGCCTGCGAGAATCATCACCAGCCGGTCCAGTCCTAGAGCGATGCCGCCATGCGGCGGCGCGCCGTATTCCAGCGCTTCGAGTAGAAAGCCGAATCGCTTGCGGGCTTCTTCTTCGCTGAAACTGAGCGCGGAAAAGATTTTCGATTGCACATCGCGCCGGTGAATACGAATGGATCCAGAGCCTAGCTCGACTCCATTCAGCACCAAATCGTAAGCCTTGGCGCGACAGCGCGCGGGGTCGGTCGTGAGCTTACCGAGATCCTCGTCGTGCACCGAAGTAAAAGGATGATGCACGGCGTTCCAGCGCTGTTCTTCTTCGTCCCATTCGAACATCGGAAAATCGGTGACCCAGAGGAACTCCAGCCTCCGCGGATCGAGCAATCCGTGTTTGTCCGCGTATTTCTGCGCGGCGTACAAACGCAGTTGGCCGCACGCGGTGAGAACGGTTTCCTCCGGCCGCATGCCTTTCGCTTCCCCGCCCCACCCGGCAAGCAGCAGCAAATCTTCATCGGTCGCGCCGGTGCGATGACGGACGAACGACATCGGCTCGGCGAAATCGCGCTCCAGACGCTTGCTATCGTCGTAGACGCGCAGACCGCGCTCCTGTCCGAAAGCCTTTAACTCGTCACGCTCCTTGCGACTCAACCCTCCCGCCTTGGGAACCCAAACAGCGGCGAGCGGTAATCCCTCGGGCGTCAGATTCGCGCCCGCGAAAAGATCCTCGACGCAATGGAAGGGAGGAATGCGGAGGTCCGGTTTGTCGCTGCCATAAGCCCGCATTGCTTCCGCGTAGGTGAGGCGCGGGAACGTGGCGGGAACATCGAATCCGGCCACTTTGCACGCCGCGCCGATGAAAGATTCGACCACCTCGAAGATCCGCTCCTGTTGCGGGAACGACATCTCCAAATCGATCTGGGTAAACTCCGGCTGGCGGTCAGCCCGCAAATCTTCGTCGCGGAAGCACCGGACGATCTGGAAATATTTCTCGAATCCCGCGATCATCAAAAGCTGTTTGAAGAGTTGCGGCGATTGCGGCAGCGCGTAAAACATGCCGGGACTGACCCGGCTAGGCACCAAATAATCGCGCGCGCCTTCCGGCGTTGAACGGGTCATAAACGGCGTTTCGATTTCCAGGAACCCCATCCGCGTGAGCGTTTCCCGCAGCGCGAACGCGATCTTCGAGCGCAGAATCACATTGCGCTGCATGTGCGGGCGGCGCAGATCGACATAGCGATACTTCAGCCGCGCTTCTTCCTTCACATCCACGGTCTCTTCCATGGGAAACGGCGGCGTGCGGGATTCGTTCAGGATCCACAACTTCTCGCAGAGCACTTCCACTTCACCGGTAGGAATGGAGGAGTTGACCGTCTCCGGGGTCCGCAGTTCCACCGGACCCTCCACCGCGACGACGTACTCCGTGGAAAGCGACTCGGCTTTGGCATGGACTTGCCGGTCTCCGTCAGCGCGAAACACTACCTGCGTGACGCCCTCGCGATCGCGCAGATGAATGAACAGCACGCCGCCCAAATCCCGGCGGCGATGAACCCACCCCATCAAGATGGCTCGCTGGCCCGCATCAGAGGCGCGCAGCTCGCCGCAGGAGTGCGTGCGGCGAAGATCGCCCAAAAAGTCTAGCGCGACTGGTTCAGGCATTCCTGTACCTTTTCGACCAGCAGGTCGCGGCTGAAATTGAATTGTTGTTGGGTCTGCATGTCCTTGAGAGAAATTGCACCTGCGGCGACTTCTTCTTCGCCGCAAATTACGGCTGCGCGCGCGTTCAGCTTATTGGCGATTTCGAAAACTTTCTTCAATTTTCCTCCGCTCAGCTCGACCCGAACTCCGTTTTCGCGAAGCTCGTGCGCCGCATTCACCGCCGCGCATTGCGTGCGTTCGCCTTCGGTGAATGTCACCAGCACCAGCGGCTCTTCCTCGATTTCTTGCGTCTCGACGGTCATCGCCAGCCGGTCTTCGCCCATTGAGAATCCCACGCCTGGAGCGAGAATCCGCGAGCCGAGGCTCTCGGCCAATCCGTCATAGCGCCCGCCGGCGAGCACCGTATTCTGCGACCCCAGCGAGCCATGCGTGAACTCGAACGTCGTGCGAGTGTAGTAGTCCAGGCCGCGCACCAGCCGGGAACGAACCTCGTAAGCGATGCGGCGCTGGTTCAGATAAGTTTTCACCGCCTGGAAATGATCGCGGCAATCGTTGCAGAAATGATCCAAGATCGATGGCAGGCTTTCAATGATCGGCTGATCTTCGGGAACCTTGCAATCCAGCACGCGCAGGGGATTGGTGACCGCTCTGCGTTGGCAATCCACGCACATGCGCGGCGCCACTTCAGCGAGCTTTTCCTTCAGCAACTGCACGAACGCCGGCCGGCATTTCGCATCGCCGACGGAATTCAGCAGCAGAGTGAAACCCTCGAGTCCCGAGCGGCGCAGCAACTCCGCGCCGACCTCGATAATTTCTCCATCCACTAGCGGCGATTCCGAGCCTATCGCTTCCGCGCCGATCTGGTAGAACTGCCGGTAACGACCTTTCTGGGGACGCTCTCGGCGAAACATGGGGCCCGTGTAGTAAAGTTTTTTGATTCCGGGAAGCTGATCCAGGCGATGCTCGAGGTAAGCTCGCATCACGGAAGCTGTGGCTTCCGGGCGCAGGGTCAGCGAGGTTCCGTCACGGTCCTCGAAGGTGTACATCTCTTTACTGACGATGTCGGTTTCCTCGCCGACCCCGCGGGCAAAGAGGCTGGTTTCCTCGAGAATGGGTGTTCGAATTTCGCGATAGTTGTAAACGCGGAACGTCTCGCGCGCGACATTCTCCACGCGATTCCACACAGCGGTGGCGGGAGGGAGGATGTCGCGCATCCCTTTGACGGCTTTCATGTGCGGGCTTTCATCTCTATTCTGACCGCGCGATTCGAGCAAATATGCCGCCGCTCGCTCGACGTAGATTTCCACGCCCTTGCGGAATCGCGCCTGCTCGTCAGCGCTCACCGCGCGGCGCGGCTTGGCGGGCGTTCCCACTACCAGTGTCGCAGGCGGCACGGCCATTCCCTCGGGAACCAGCGATCCCGCGGCGACCACCGCGCCTTCGCCCACTCGCGCGCCGTTCAGCACGATGGCGCCGATGCCAATGAGTGCGTCGTCCTCCACGACGCATCCGTGCAGCACTGCGGAATGGCCCACCGTGACGCGATTCCCTACTATGGTCGGAAACCCCTTATCGGTATGCACCACGGTTCCGTCCTGTATGTTCGAGTCTTCTCCGATCCGGATGGGATCGTTATCGCCCCGCAGAGTCGCCGTGGGCCAGACGCTGGAGCGCTCGCCGATGGTCACGTCGCCGATAATGTGCGCGCCAGGATCGACATAGGCCGTGGGCGCGATGCGCGGCGAAACGCCGCGATGGGTGCGGAGCATAGGCCGGAAGGCGAAATTTTTATGCTAACAGCAAATCCGTGCACTACCCAGCTTGCTGACGTGCGCGACTCATCAACAGCTTCCGAGGTGAAGACGCCAGGAGGGTGGGCTTCAGCCCGCGCGAGGCTTTAGCCCAAGTTCGTCACAGAAGGGCCGGAAAATCGGCTAAGCCCTTAAGAATCAGCTCAGGCGATTGCCGAGTCTACACTACATTCGCGATTCTGTTGGAACCGATCCGGGAGGGTCAACCGGAGTTGCTGCAACAAC
>DATDGT010000298.1:0-4653 GCA_036521975.1 Bryobacteraceae bacterium | reverse complement strand
GACTGGGGGCGTACCACCCAAGGGAGCGACCTTCTCTCCCTTCTGGGACACCAGCCAAATGGGCCCGATCTTTTCGGTGATCAGCATCCGGCCATCGGGCAGGAAGGCGATCCGCCAGGGCAGTTCAAAGGTGCTCACCGTCGTCATGGTGAAGGGGATGCTGGCTTCGGGCTTCTGTTCGCCCGCATTGACCTGGGCCCAAACCGCCACCGACGCCAGAGTAAGAAATAGCGCTGCTTTCGCCAATCTCATCGTCATGTCTCCTTGGTTCTCAAGCGCCCAACCTAGGCAATCCGGGGCGCGTTGTTACCGATCCTTCGTATACTAACATGATGACCTCAGAGTGGCAGCCCCCACCGAGAGCCTGTTCGGTCCGTGATTCTGCGCACGGGCGCGATCGCGGTTCTGACCGGCGCCGCATTTGCCACATTCTCCGGTCGCTTTGCCCGCTGGCCTTTGGCCACTGTTTTGGCTCTCTGGCCGTCCTTCGGCGGACATTGGGTGGAGGTATGGTTCCTCAACCGTCTGCGGCCGCGCCTTTCGTCCCTTGAGCGCGCACAACGCATTCGCTGTGGGTTGCCCTTAAACGCGCACAACGCATTCGCTGTGCGCTTACCCTTAAACGCGCACAACGCATTCGCTGTGCGCTTGCCCGCGCGTGGCGTACAGGTCGCGACTCGCGTATTGCTGTGGTTCATCGCCGGCGCTGGCCTTGTCTTTGCCATGCGTCTGTCCTTACCCGCGCTGGCACTGGTTTGGCCGGCGCATTGGCCCGTTTGGTGGGTCGGCGGATTCGCCTTCATGGTCGTCGAACTGGTAACACATCTTGTGCTGCAACTGCGCGGGCGGCCCAACTTCTACAACGGGCTTGGTTAGCCCCGGTCAGTTAGCCCCCTGGTCAGTTGGCAAAGTAGCGCCCTCACCGTCGCTCGCCTGCGCGCCGATGTGGACCGTGGCCCGGCCTTGTGAATCCGCCTGCGAAACGAATGCACCGAATGCGCTAAGAGAGGAATCATCTCAAACAGATGGCGTTCCCCGCCGTTTATATGAAAAGAAGACGTGACCTTTCAACAAGATTCGGATAAAGGCGATTTGGTTTCCCTCTAGCGCAGCCATTATGGGTGGGCTGCTCATCGTGGACCGGATCCGCGCTTTGTAACTCGGCACAGCCGGTAAACGGCCGACCGTTTTTCCCAAGTCTCCGCGTCGCAGACTGGCGCCGCGGCGCGCCGCAGCGCAAGTATCCGAAGGACTGCGTTGTTGTCAGGGTCCCGAGCAGACGGGAGGTTTAACGTGACGGGATTAGTGTCATTGGCGCTATGCATGTTGGGTAATGTTGCGCCGGGGCTTCAAAGTGTTTACTGCAGGGCTGTATATGCCTGGGCGCCTTATCACGCGGAGGTAAGGCAGGTGAAGTGGTGCGAGCCAGGCGAATGCCGCGGAATGGGCGGCGGCATGTTTAATTTCAACACCCGCGTGATTTCGATCGATCCGGAGTGGCCATTCAAGGGCGACGATCTGCTTCTGACCATGGAACACGAGTACGGGCACGCGTTGGGCTTGGACCACCGGGCGGGCTATTCGATCATGAAACCGGGGTGGGAGCCACCGCTTGCACCAGGGCCCACTGACGAGGACTTCCGCGACCTGCAAAGAATACGTGGCGCGGATCTTTCCTCCAAGCCATCGGGCCGAGGGGACGAACGTTAGCCCGTTCGCATGCGCGCCGGCGCGCAACGTGCCCCCCTTGTGAATGCGCCTAAGAAACGAATGCAGCAAGAGAGGAATCACGCAGACGGATGGCGTTCCCCGCCGTTTATATCAAAAAAGATGTGACCTTCCAATAAGATTCGGATACAGGACTTTCTAGACCTGCAAAGGATCCGTGGCACGGATCTTTCTCCCAAGCCATCGGGCCAAGGGGGCGAACGTTAGCGCTTATCGTCGGAAGCGCTTTGGATGCGTGATCCCGCGACTTGACCCGTATTCGCCCGCGCCGGTATACTCCTCAAATGGCGGCCAAGCGCCTGCGCGCTTTTTGCCGTTCCGGTGTTGCCGCCGGGGGAGGCTTAAATGTCCAAAAATCCAATCGTTCCCGGAATCTGCATCGTAGTTTCCGTCCTTACTTTCGTCCTGGGATTTGCTACCACTGAGCCGCGTCGCGACGACTTGAAGAAGCCGCTAACGCTCGCAAACCAAGGAAGCTTCTTCATGGGCGGAGAGACCAAGAGCGTTAACACTCCCGGCCCCAACGGATCCACCGTCCCCGGCGATTTTACCGTGAACCAGATGTACGTGCAGTATCAAACGCCTGTCAATGGCGAAAAGCACACGCCGGTCGTAATGGTGCATGGCTGCTGCCTTAGCAGCAAGACCTGGGAGACCACGCCGGACGGGCGGATGGGATGGAATGAGTACTTCGTACGCAGAGGCCGTCCGGTGTATCTCGCGGATCAGGTTTCGCGTGCCCGGTCGGGTTTCGACGGCAGCCGGATCGCCGCGGTGAAGTCGGGCGCTCTTCCGCCCAGCCAGCTCCCCAACGTCCTCAACGCCAGTCATCAAACCGCCTGGACCGTCTTCCGCTTCGGCCCCAAGTTCAACACGCCTTTTCCGGATGGCCAGTTCCCTATCGAGGCGGTGGACGAGCTGTACAAACAAATGATTCCGGATTTGAACTCGCTGCTGCCGAGCCCCAACCCCACTTGGATCAACATGGCCGCGCTAGCCGTGAAGCTGCACGGCGCGATCCTGATGGGTCACTCCGAATCGGGATTCTTCCCGGAACAGGCATCGCTTATCGATCCTTCCGGAGTCAGGGGTATTGTCTCCATCGAAATGCCTTGTGTGACTAATTTCAGCGCCGCGCAGCTTGCAACGCTCGTAAAAATTCCCACTTTAGTCATGTTCGGTGACCATCTAGGCGACGTGCAAGGAGGTCCCGCGAACTGGATGACGTCTTTCCAGGGCTGCCAGACCTTCGTCAAGCAGGTGAACGACGCAGGCGGCGACGCGCAGATGATGTACTTACCGCAAATGGGGATTCACGGCAACAGCCATATGCTGATGCAGGATAAAAACAATCTTCAGCTTGCGGATCTAATTCTTGGCTGGATCGATCAGCGCGTGGAAAGCAAGAAATCGCCAAAGCGCTGAGAAACGAAGCGTTGAGAGGCGTTGCATACATGCCATGGTTTCGATAATCTGGTTCGCAGATCAAGGAGGCTTGTATGGGAAGTGAAAACCGGTGGGCGCTCGCGGCAGCCTCGGCGCTCGTTTGCGCCCTGCCGTTGCTTGCGCATCACGCCGTGACCGCCGAGTTCGACCCGGGCAAGACGATCACTCTGAAAGGCGTCATTTCGAAAGTGGAATGGATCAATCCCCACATCTTCGTCTACATCGACGTGAAAGACGACGCCGGCAAAACCACCACCTGGATGCTCCAGTCGCTGCCTCCGCTCTTCTTTAAGGGCAGCGGTCTCACGAAAGAGGCGCTGCTCTCGAGCAAAGACGAGGTCACCGTCACCGCTTATCCCGCGAAAGACGGTACGCAGGCTTATGGATTCCTGACCAAGCTGACCTATGCCGACGGTCACTTCTTCACAATGGCGCCGCCGGCGAGCGACACGAACGCAAAGGGGGCGAGCCGATAGAGGCTCGGCTAGAAAGGAGGACGAAACCATGCGAAGCGCACTTACCTTTCAGGGTGGACTCATTGCGGCAATGTTTATGATCTCCACGAACGCTGGGGCCCAAACCAGCTACAGCACCGAAGCCGGGAAAAATCCCAACGCGGCCTCCAAACCTACGCCGCGCGCCTCTGACGGTCATCCCGACCTCACCGGCGTCTGGCACCATTTCTTCGGAATCGGCGTGGTGAGAAAGGCCGGCGATAATTTCGTCGTCGGACCGCTAGGCCCTCCCGATCCCGATCCTCCGGCCGACTACAAACCGCAATATATCGCCAAAGTAAAATCGCTGAGCGAAAACCAGGTGAAGGAAGACTCCACTTTGCACTGCCGGCCTCCCGGCGTTCCGCGGCTCGGGCCTCCGCAGGAGATTGTGCAAACGCCCCAACGTATTGTCTTTCTGTATGCGGATTCCACGGGCAATCAATGGCGCGTGATTCCATTGGACGGCCGCCCCCACAGCACCGACCCCGAGGCGGAGGAGACTTATAACGGCGACTCCGTCGGCCACTGGGAGGGGGACACGGTGGTGGTGGATGTGACCCGTTTGACCGACGAAACCTGGCTGGGAGACAACGGCCTGTTCCACACCAATAAATTGCACGTCATCGAAAGATTGCGGCGCGCCGGCGACACGATCCAATATCAGATGACCGCCGATGACCCCGAAGTCCTCCAGAAGCCTTGGGTCCTTAAGCGTACTTTGACGCTTCAAAAGGACGCTCTGGAGCCGGCCGCTCCCTGCGTGGATCGGGACGCCGGGCATTACGTCAACGGAGAGCACCACGAGAACGCGCGTTAGGAAGCCAGACGGAGGGCGGGCTTCAGCCCAATGCGCTTTAGTTTTTGGGATTCGGCAAATACAACATAATTAATAGTTTATGTTTTATGCATGACCTCCCCTACGTCTCTCGACCTCACTCTATTCCAGCGGATTCTGGGCACCGTTGCGTCCGCTACCACAATC
>DATDGT010000297.1:0-13069 GCA_036521975.1 Bryobacteraceae bacterium | reverse complement strand
GGTGGAGAAAAGAAACTGGATTACGGCTCAAAAGGGGTATCAGCCGAGGCTGGATAACAGCCACAAGCCCGAAGCGCGCGGCCACCAGCCGAAGCCAGCCGATTCCGTGCGCCCCACTCCTCCCAGGGGCGGCTCGGGCGTGCCCGCCACGCCGCCGGCCCGAAAGAGCTGAGCGGTCGCAGGCAAGTCGTCCTGCCTGTGGGATAATCGGTAGAGCCCTCCCACGGCATGGATCGCGAATTCATCCGCAATTTCTCTATCATCGCGCATATCGACCACGGCAAGAGTACACTCGCCGACCGTCTGCTCGAAACGACGGGCGCTCTTTCCCAGCGCGAAATGCACGAGCAGGTGCTCGATTCGATGGATCTTGAGCGCGAACGCGGCATCACCATTAAAGCTCACGCCGTCCGGCTCGATTACAGGGCTGAAGACGGCAACATGTACCAGCTCAACCTCATCGATACGCCGGGGCATGTCGATTTCTCGTACGAGGTTTCGCGCAGCCTCCAGGCGTGCGAAGGCGCGCTGCTGGTAGTGGACGCTTCGCAGGGCGTGGAGGCGCAAACGCTCGCGAATACCTATCTGGCTCTGCACCATAATTTGGAGATCGTTCCGGTGATCAACAAAATCGATCTGCCTTCGGCCGAGCCGGACCGCATTCGCGAGCAGATCGAGCACATCATCGGCTTGGACGCAAGCGCGGCGCTTTTGGTAAGCGCGAAAAACGGCGTGGGAATTCACGACCTCCTGGAGGCGATAGTGCACCTGATGCCGCCCCCCCAGGGATCGCCGGAAGCGCCCTTGCGCGCGCTGATCTTCGATTCATGGTTCGATCCCTACCGCGGCGTGATTATCCTGGCCCGCGTGGTGGAAGGACGCCTGCGCAAGGGACAGAAGATCCGCTTGTGGTCGAACAACACGGTGTACGAAGTGGAGGGCATCGGGTACCAATCGCCCAAGCCGGTTCCGTGCGAGGAACTGTCGGCGGGCGAAGTGGGATTTCTGTTCGCCAACATCAAAACCGTTTCCGACGCGCGCGTGGGCGACACTATCGTGGATCACGCCAATCCGCCAGAGGAGCCTCTGCCGGGCTTTGAGCCGCTGAAGCCGATGGTGTTCGCCGGATTGTATCCGGTGGAATCGCACGAGCATGGCGCGCTGCGGGATGCGCTCGAAAAGCTGCGCCTGAACGATAGCGCTTTCAGCTTCGAGCCGGAAAATTCGGTGGCTTTGGGATTTGGTTTCCGCTGCGGATTTTTGGGGCTGCTGCATCTGGAGATCGTGCAGGAGCGGCTGGAGCGCGAGTTTCATATCGACCTGATCACCACTGCGCCGGGCGTCCGGTACAGGATCACCAAGCTGGCCGGGGAGACGCTCGAAATCGACAATCCCACGAAATTCCCCAATCCGGCGGAGACTTCGAAGATCGAGGAGCCGATTATCGACGCGACTGTCATCACACGCGAGGAGTATCTGGGAGAAATTCTGAAATTATTAGAAGAAAAACGTGGAATTCAGAAGAAATTCGAATATATCGGCACGGGGCGGGTGCTGCTGGTGTATGAGCTTCCCCTGAACGAGATCGTGCTGGATTTTTACGACCGGCTGAAATCGGCTTCGCGCGGCTATGCGTCGCTGGACTATCATTTGGCGGGGTATCGCGCGTCGCCCATGGTGAAACTGGACGTGCTGGTAGCGGGCGATCCGGTGGACGCGCTTTCCATGATCGTCCACCGCGACGTCGCCTACGAGCGCGGCAAGGCGTTGATCGAGCGGCTGCGGAAGCTGATTCCGCGGCAGATGTTCGAAGTTGCCTTGCAGGCCGCCATCGGCAACAAGGTGGTTGCGCGGGAAAACATTCCGGCCATGCGCAAGAACGTTCTCGCCAAATGCTATGGCGGGGACATCACGCGCAAGCGCAAGCTGCTCGAAAAGCAAAAGGAAGGCAAGCGGCGGATGAAGCGGGTGGGACGGGTGGAAATCCCACAAGAGGCGTTCCTGGCGGTGTTGAAGGTGGGCGGAGGCGAGGAAGAATAGAGGCGAGCCGGTTCCGCTACCCAACGGCCGGCGGAGCCCTCAAATGACCGGCCGGGAACATCGGTAAAAAAACAGCGCCGCGACCGTCAGGGAGCGGTCCCGGTCAGTGCGCGAGACCGTCAAGTTAATTCTGGGTTGGGAGTGGCCGCGCAAGGGACGACAAATGAAGCTAAAGTACTACTTACGAACTGCCGATAAGCTGGCATACTTTTCTTAGTATGCCGCCATCGCTCGCCAGTGCTCGCGTGTCCGATTCCGATTCTAAGACACGGAACCTTCCGCCCTTGATTCTGCACCCCTTCGCGACGGCGGGGGGGCCGGATAGATTGGTTGAAAGCTCGCGCGCCAGCCTCATGCTGCAAGGGCTCCTGCCGTCGGGCCAGCGGACCACGGAAGAACTGGATCACGCGCTGCTCGAAGGCCGCTATTCCGAGATCCTGATGCTGTTCTATGTGGGCAAGGATCTGCTGCGATGGATCGACCAGTGCCTGGAATACGTTAACCGGGACGCCGAACTCCGGGGGAAGGGAATTCGGTATCAGAGTTTCGCGGCGCTTCTGGTGAATCAGCCTCCGGCCGCGGTGCAGGCCAAACTTCGCCGTTGGGGTGTGGCCGATTATCGATCGATTTTCACCCGCGCTCTGGGTCTTAATGTGATGTTCGCCGGCGCCCCGGAGAGGGCCCTGCTTGCCGACGAATTCATCCGCAACTACTATCGCTACGCCGACCAGCTATACGCCTGCCGTCAAAACCAGACCGCGTTCACCACCACCGAAGGAATGGGCTTCGAATTCGAGATTTTCGCCTCGGGTGAGTACGCCCGGCTGCTGGAACGGGAGTGGGAAGAGGACTGAGCTCCAGTTGGCGCTACTCCCGACCGATGCAAGAGCCTTCATCTCGCCACAAACCGGACCACGGCATTCTCCGCGGGGGTCTCGCTCACTCGTTTCTGCGGCTTTGTTCCGGCGGGCGGCGTCCAGCCATTCTCGAAGGCCTTGTCGAGGTCTGTAGTTCCCAGCACCTCGAATGAGTCGAAACCGTAAGGCAGGCCCTCCGATTCCAGAGAATGATTGTTGCTGATATCGAAGTTCAGATGAGGCGCGTCGGAGTTGCCGGAGTTACCGAGAAGACCGAGCACTTGTCCGCGGCGCACGCGATCGCCGGCTTTGACGCGCAGACTACCGGGCTGTAGGTGCGCATAGAAAGCAAAACGGCCGTTTCCTAGGGCAACGATTACGTACGCGCGATTATACCGGTTCGTCGGTAGAACCCAACCGCCGCCGCCGACCGTCAGATGTGCCCTCTCCCGCGCGTTTTATAAAAGGGGCCAAGCCGGCGCCGCGGGTGCTTCAAACTAAGAGATCATGGCCAAGCGATTCAAAGATCTCTCCGACCGCGAAATTCTGGCTCTGGCGATTTCTCTCGAAGAAGAAGACGAGCGCGTCTACGCCGATTTCGCCGACGGTCTGCGCGAAACCTATCCCGCCACAGCCGAAATGTTCGAGGAGATGCGGAAAGAAGAATCGGGCCATCGCGCCAGCCTCATCGAACAATTCCGGCAGCGATTCGGCGAGCACATCCCCCTGATCCGCAGACAGGACGTGCGTGGCTTTCTCACGCGCCGTCCGGTCTGGCTGGTGCGTCCTCTGGGCATCAACACCGTGCGCAAGCAGGCCGAAGTGATGGAGCTGGAGGCTCGCCAATTCTACGACCGCGCCGTGGGCCAGGTGTCGGATGCATCCACGCGCAAGCTCCTGGGTGATCTGGCTGAGGTCGAACGGCGCCACTATCGCCAGGCCGAAACGCTCGAGCAGGAGCTGCTCACGCCCGAGGCGCGCAAAGAAGAGGAACAACAGGGGCGCAAGCTGTTCGTGTTGCAGGTCGTCCAGCCTGGGCTCGCCGGGCTGATGGACGGCTCGGTCTCGACGTTAGCGCCCGTATTCGCGGCGGCCTTCGCCACTCACTCGGCCGCCGACGCTTTTCGAGTCGGCCTGGCAGCCTCGATCGGCGCGGGCATTTCCATGGGGTTCGCCGAAGCGCTCTCCGACGATGGATCGCTTACCGGCCGCGGGCATCCCTGGGTGCGTGGCCTGGTTTGTGGCTTGATGACGGCGGCGGGGGGAATCGGCCACACGCTGCCGTTCCTTATCCCTAATTTCCGCACCGCTCTAACGCTAGCCGTGGCCATTGTCGCGGTCGAGTTGGGCGTCATCAGCTTTATCCGCAAACGCTACATGGATACGCCGTTTCTCACCGCCGCGTTCGAAGTGGTAGTTGGAGGAGTGCTGGTGTTCCTCACCGGAATTGTCATCGGCAGCTCGTAAGGCAGCGATCGATCCCATTTTGTTTTCACCGCCTGGATTTCACCGGTGCCGCGCAGGGGGCGACATTGAGCCCCTGGATCTTCGCGGACTCCGTTTCCATGCTCAGCAGGAAGGGATCCTTGGTAAACGCCCGCGCTACGGCCTCCCAGCGGATTTCGCCATTCAACTCCGGCTTTCCTGCTAGGGGCTTGGGCAGCTTCACCGCGATTTCCGGTTGAAGAGGCTGCGGCGCGTCCGGCAACGTGACGGCGATCCGCAACTCGCTGGGCCGGCATGCGGGCTTGGCCTCCAGCAGCACGCCACGCAACTGCGGAATCGCGGCGTCTTTCACGTTCATCTCGAAGTACTGTTCGCCATCCACGGCGGTAAGCGCCGCCTTGATTCGCATCCACAACGCGAGCTCCGGATTGTTCGCCTCGAAATCCGCCTCCTTCTTCTGCGCGATCTCCGCAGCCGATAGGATCGTGAAACCCTCCGGCGGCAGAGGCGATTTCACTGCCAAATCCTTAAGCTGCGCAAGGCCGCTCGGATCCGCGCCGTGATAGGCGTTGTAGACTCTCTCGAGCGCCGGCTCGATCGATTGGCGCTGCCATTGGGGATCGACGCTCCCCTTGGCCGGGTCCAGGCTGGCCGCGCGCGCCAATTCATAGATCGCCAGCGGCGCGCGCGCCGGTTCGGTCTGCGCAAGGCACAAGTTCGCCTCGCCCAAATACCCCGCAGCTTGCGCACTTTCCGGAAACTCTCCGATAGCCTGGCGTGCGGCGGTTTCTGCCCGCCGGCAATCTTTGGCCGTCAGAGCCTGCGCCGCGGGAGCCAGCGCGACGTAAAGCAACGCGGCGCGTGCGGCCAAGCGCAATTGGGTACGCGCCGTCACCCATGCGTCGGGCCCCACGCCCTCCGGCGCGGTGTCGAAGACCGCCAAATCCCGCGCGGCTTTGCCGCCGATGTTCAGTTGCTCCGGCGTCGCATTCGGAATCTGTTGAATTGCCGCAACCGCGGTGTAGAGCACCCGAACTCGCTTGGCTGCGTCCAGCGAACCAGGATTCGCGAGCAGACCCGCGGCCGCCTCAAGCGCCTTTTCCGGCCGCTTGGCGCCCGCGTACGCCAACACGTAGAAGACCTGCCGGTCGTCCTTGAAATCGGAATCCGGATACTTCTGTTTCCACGCGTCCAGATCCGCGATTGCTTTGGGAAAGGAATTGCCGTCGATATCTTTCACAACAGCGTCAAACAACGTATACTCGCCAGGGTCCTTGTAATTCTTCTGCGCCTGGGCCGCCGCGTTGCAAATGAAGGTCGCGCAAATGAGGGTCATGCCAATGAAGATCTTGTCCATGACCGCAGCATAGACGTGTTAAGTCATAATGGCCCCGCGACTGTGTCGCATTTGCGTCACGTTTCAGCGCACAGCGCCCGGCGCGGGACCGTGCGCCGCGCCGGGCTGCGTTGTGCGCTGAGTCAGTGGAGACCCGCGAAACCGCCGCCGCGTGGCCAGGCACCAAAACGAGCCCCTCTTGATCCTTCCGTCTGGCAAGAGCCACACCAGGATTCCGACGTAGGACCCTTACGTGCTCGAAATTGAGCGACAACATGCAACGGACACACGCCCAGCATGAAATAGCCGGAGGGCACGGGCGCCGCGACCGTCACGCAGGCCACTCTGTCGCGATGTTTCGCGACAAATTCTGGCTGAGTTTGCTTCTGACGATTCCCACCGTCGTCTGGTCACCCGATGTCCAGCACTGGTTCGGATACACGGCCCCATCGTTCCCAGGGTCAACCCTCATTCCTCCAGTTCTCGGTACGATCATTTTCATTTACGGCGGCCTCGTTTTCACTCGCGGAGCTCTCGGCGAGATCGCCGATCGGCAGCCAGGCATGATGACGCTCATCACCCTGGGGATCGTTGTTGCCTTTGGGACATCGCTCGCTGGAACGCTCGGTCTTCTTGGGATCGAAGTCTGGTGGGAGCTGGCTTCACTCATCACGATTATGCTCCTGGGCCACTGGCTCGAAATGCGGGCAATTTCCCAGGCTCGCGGCGCGCTCGATGCTCTCGCGGCTTTGCTTCCGGATACGGCCGAGCGAATCGATGGAGCGGAAGTTCACGCCGTTCCACTGCATGAATTGAAGGTCGGCGATATCGTTCTGGTTCGCCCCGGAACTCGAGTCCCGGCAGATGGCATCGTTGTGGACGGTTCTGCCGACGTCGACGAGTCGATGATCACCGGCGAATCGAGATCAGTACCGAAAGGGCCTGGTGCGCCGGTTGTTGCGGGAACGGTCGCGAGCGGCGGAAGTCTCCGCGTCCGCGTTACCGCAATCGGTGCGCAGACGGCACTCTCCGGCATCATGCGACTCGTTGCCGCAGCGCAAGCTTCCGCCTCCCGCACTCAAGCGCTTGCCGATCGTGCCGCGGCGCTCCTGTTTTATGTCGCAGTCGCATCCGGAGCAGTTACTTTCCTTTACTGGTGGTTATCGGGAGACAGAGAACACGCGCTAATCCGAACCTCGACGGTCCTCATCATCGCTTGTCCCCACGCTCTTGGCCTTGCGATTCCACTTGTGATCTCGATCTCAACATCGCTCGGAGCGCAGAATGGTTTGCTCATTAAGGACCGGCTTGCATTGGAACGCGCGCGCAATCTGGACATGGTGATTTTCGACAAGACCGGAACGCTAACCCGGGGGACTCCCATCGTCTCCGGGACGGCGGCTGCCCCAGGCACGTCCGAATCGGAACTTCTTGCCTTGATCGCCGCTGTCGAGAGCAATTCCGAGCACGCACTCGCCAAGGCGGTCGTCGAAGAAGCCAAGCGTAAAGGCATACCTCACCTGCAAGCGCGAGAATTTCAAGCTTTGCCAGGGCGCGGGGCGCAGGCGGTTGTGGACGGGCTAGCTATTAGCATCGGCGGACCGCGCCATTTGAGTAATGGCAACATCAAGATACCTCCGGAACTGGAAAAGTGCACGACTACTTGGATGTCCGAAGGGAAAACAGTCCTGTACGCAACCTCTGATGGACGGCTCCTCGGCGCACTCGCAACCGAGGATGAAGTCCGGCCCGAATCGGCGGAGGCGGTGGCCGAACTTCACAGGATGGGCATTCGAGTCGCGATGATCACGGGGGATTCACACGCGGTAGCTGATTCAGTCGCAAGACGGATCGGGATTGATGAGGTGGCAGCCCAAGTGCTCCCCAGTGAAAAAGCCGGGGCAGTAAAGAGCTTCCAAGCGCGCGGGCATCGAGTCGCGATGGTGGGAGACGGAGTGAACGACGCGCCGGCACTTGCGTCTGCTGACGTAGGAATCGCGATTGGTGCTGGCACGGATGTAGCGATTGAATCTGCCGGTATCGTTCTGGTTCGCAACGATCCACGCGATGTCGCCGGTGCAATTCGACTGTCTCGGGCAAGCTACCGTAAGATGATCCAAAATCTCGTTTGGGCGACGGTTTACAACGTAGTCGCCATCCCGGTCGCCGGCGGGCTTTTCGTCAGTCGGGGGTTTGATCTGCCGATGAGCGTAGGGGCCGTCGCGATGAGTGCGTCCACAATCATTGTGGCTGCAAACGCCCAGCTACTCCGCCGCGTTAAGTTGCGATACTAACTGGCGCGACGAAAAGCGTGACCGATCCCGGTCAGTGTTGGGGCTCCGTCGCGATTCCGTCAGAGGGCGGCGCGATTGCGTTGGCTGCCATTGTGAAGAGATCATGCCAATTCACAATTACTTACGGTCCCCCGGCTGATTGTTGAACACAGATCTCCTTTTTGGCTCGCCGAGTGCCCCATCAATGGCGCCCTTCCGCCATGCGAGGGACGCCACGCACCCCAGCGGGGGTCAGAAGCCGTTAAGGAGAATTTTATGAATCAAAGTCTTACGGCCCCAGCAGCGAAAAGCCTCGGTTCGCGGTTCAAAGCACAGCATCAGTCTTCGGAGTTTTCTGTGCCGGTTACATCCGTCCACAGGATACAAGCGGATGGAGTCCACGTCTTCTACCGGGCGGCCGGCGACCCGAATTCCCCGGTAGTGCTGTTGCTACATGGGTTCCCAACATCATCCTTCATGTTCCGCGAACTCATCCCCCGTCTCGCCGGCAACTATCGTGTGATCGCGCCGGACCTCCCAGGGTTCGGATTCACGGAAGTTCCGGCAGACCGAGAATACATCTATTCGTTCGACCGGCTGGCGGCGACGCTCAACGCGTTCATCCAAGCTCTCAAAATCAGGCGTTTTGCCCTCTATGTGTTCGACTATGGCGCGCCCACTGGTTTCCGTCTGGCAATGGCTCACCCCGACCGCGTCACGGCTATCGTTTCGCAGAACGGAAACGCCTATGAAGAGGGGCTCGGCGATGCCTGGGGGCCGATCCGGAAATACTGGGCGGAGCCGACAGTAGAGAATCGAGAGGTACTCCGCAAAAACATTCTGACGCTCGAAGGAACACGATGGCAGTACACGCATGGCGTGGGCGATCCGGAGAGCGTTCCGCCGGAATCGTACACCTTGGATACGGCTCTGCTGGAACGTCCGGGAAACAAGGACATTCAACTGGATTTGTTGCTCGATTACGCGTCGAACGTGAAGCTCTATCCGGCGTTTCAGGATTACTTTCGCAAAGCGAATCCTCCGTTGCTGGCGATCTGGGGCAAGAACGACCCGTTTTTCATCCCAGCAGGGGCCGAGGCATTTCGAAAGGATATACCAGACGCGCGCGTTGAGTTCCTGGAGACCGGGCATTTTGCGATCGAGACCCACGTTGTCGAAATTGCCACCGCGATGAAAGAGTTCCTAGCCACAAACGCGAGGGTATCAGAATGAACGGGACGATCGTATTGGTTCATGGCGCTTGGGCTGATGGCTCTTGCTGGGAGAAGATCATTTTGCCGTTGCGAAGGGAAGGCCTCAAGGTAACGTGCGCGCCAATCCCCCTCACATCGCTTTCGGATGATATCGCCGCTCTCGAAAATGTGCTTGAAAGGACGACCGGCCCTGTCGTCCTTGTGGGACATGCGTACGGCGGCGCTGTGATTGCCGGACCCAATGATTCCCGCGTAAAGTCGCTGGTCTATGTACCGGGGTTGGCGCCTGCCGATGGTGAGACAGTTGCCGATGTTTTTTATCATGCCAAGCCCCATCCGGAGGCGCCGAAGCTCCAGCCGGATGCGCACGGGCTGATCTGGATACCCGAGGGAGGTTTTGCCCGCGCGGTCGCTCACAAAGCCTCATTAGACCTGGCGACCATTCTCGAAGCCGTCCAGCGGCCACTCTCCGTGAACTGTATTCAAGAGAAGGCTCCTGTGCCGGCGTGGAAAACGAAGCCATCTTGGTATCTGCTGGCAGAAGAGGATCGCATGATCGTGCCAGAAACGCAGCGCTTCATGGCAGAGCGAATGGGCGCGAAGATCCGGTCACACCAAGTGGACCACAGTCCGATGCAGACGGCGCCCGATGTAGTCGTCGGCGTGATTCTCGAAGCGGCACAGGAGACGCTCGCATTAGGGGCAGGCGTCGGAGGTTCAGGGCGGACGCATGCAAACTAAATCCGTTGCTGTTGTCACTGGCGCGAGCCAAGGCATCGGCCGTGCTACCGCGATTCGCCTCGCACGCGATTTCGAAGCTATTGTCCTGGCCGCGCGGCAGGAAGACGAGCTCAAGAAGACAGCGGCTGCGGTGGAATCCGAGGGCGCGGAACCATTGACCTTCGCGCTCGATTTGCGTGAGCCGTGTTCGGCAGAGATTCTCATTCAAGGCACTCTCGACCGCCTTGGCACAATCGACGCTCTCGTGAACATTGCGGGCGCCGTGCCGCAGATTGATTTGTTCGAGATGACGGACGCGCAATGGGACGACGGCATGGCGCTGAAGCTGCACGGCGCCCGCCGGCTGACGATACGAGCCTGGGATGCTCTGAAGGCTGCAAAGGGCGCGGTCGTGCTGATGTCGGGAAGCGCAGCCCTCGACCCGAAGCCGGGCTTCGCGGCCGTAGCTACAGTCAACGCCGCCATCATTGCGCTCGCCAAGGCCTTCGCCGAACAGGGCATTAAGGATGGAGTCCAAGTCAACAGCGTAGTGCCAGGTCCGGTTATGACGGGGCGTCGCCGATCTTTCCTCGATCATTGGGCTCCGGAACACGGAATGAGCGTCGAAGAGGCCATGAAACAATTCCCGGAAAAGGCCGGCATTGCCCGCTATGGAGAACCGGAAGAGATCGCAGGCCTGATGGCTTACCTGGTGTCCAAGGAGGCTCGTTGGCTGACGGGCGCTTCTGTTCGGATGGATGGTGGCGAAATCAAAGGAATCTGATCGGCGGAAGCAGGCATCATTACGCTTAGGTTCCGCAATCTACAAACAAAGGAGAACGATGATGTTTAGAAAAATTCAGACAGGAATTGCACTCGCGATGCTTATATCCCTCGCAGGGTTCGAGCGCGCGGGCGCACAGGAGAAAGCGCAAATTGTGGAGACCGGCACGTTCCACGGAAAAGTGCACATGACATCCGGCCGCGCCACGATTTACAAAGAGGCCGATGGACGGCTGGTCCTTCGGCTGACGAACTTCAAGACGTCTAATGGGCCGGATGTGCACGTCGTTTTGATCGCTGCAAAGGATGCGGCGGACGACGCGAACTTTCTCAAAAGCAAGACCGAAAAGGTGGAGCTGGGTCTGCTGAAGGGAAACGAAGGGGACCAAAACTACGACATTCCCGCGGGAACGGATCTCGGGAAGTTTCGCACTGTCTCTATTTACTGCGAGCGGTTCGATGCGAACTTCGGAGCAGCCCCGCTGGAAAAGTGATAATTGATTTCTTCCAAAGCGGCTTCGGGCCGCCCCGAAGTTTGTTGATACCCGAAGTTTGTTGATACCCGAAGTTTGTTGAGAAAAGGCGCGGCCCGATTCCATGCCGGTGAATTCTATGACCATCCACCCAATTACATGGCTCTTACGGCGGAAATGGATACTGATTGCGGTTGGTCTTCCGGTTCTTGTTGCGCTGTGGTGGGCTTTCCGGCCCGAAAAACTCTGGATCAACAAAAAAGTGAACGAGCCCGTACCCTTTGATGAGAGCAGCGGCCCTCAGCCAATCCTCACGGGACGATTCGAAGGCAAATCGCAGCAAACCAGTGGTCGCGCCACCATCTATAAAAAGCCAGGCGGGGAGGAGTATCTCCGCCTGAGCGACTTCACGGCTCCGAACGGTTCGGATATTCACGTCGTGCTTGCGCAAGGCGACGATCAGAACCTGGCGCAAGACGTCGTAAAAGATAGCGTCGATCTGGGACCCTTGAAGACCAATCAAGGCGATCAGAATTACAACATTCCGGCTGCCACGGACCTGAATAAGTATGACTCTGTGGTCATTTATGGTGAACGGTCCCACATGATGTTTGGCGTGGCGAAGCTCGAACCGTTCTGACGTTGAAATGGAGTTTCCCAACAAACGAGTCTTGATACTTGGCGCGGGATTCGGCGGACTTTACACCGCACTGGGACTGGAAAAGACCGCAGCACGCGATCCCGGTACCCGTGTCACGATTGTGAATCGCGAGAACCATTCGCTGTTCACGCCCATGCTGCATGAAGTGGCGGCGAGCGATCTCGACATGACTCACATCGTCAATCCGATTCGAAAGCTGTTGAAGCACATCCAGTTCTTCAATGGCGAAGTGCAGGAGATCGACCTCGCCGCCAAGCGGGTGACCGTGGTGCATGGGAGACAACGTCACGCGCATGAACTTGATTACGACTACCTCGTAATCGCTCTGGGATCGACTACCAACTTTTTCGGACTGGCCGGCCTGGAACATCGCGCCCTGACGATCAAGTCGCTGAGCGACGCCATTTATTTGAGAAATCATCTCATCGACCTGCTGGAACAGGCAGATTTCGAGTGCATGGCTGCAGCACGGCCGGGACTGTTGACGGTAGTTGTCGCCGGAGGCGGTTTCGCCGGCGCAGAGACAATCGCCGGCATCAACGATTTTCTTCGTGAATCCGTTCGGTTCTATCGGCATCTTTCCCAAGACTGGATTCGCGTGATCCTGGTGCATCCGGGCGAGGTCATTCTTCCGGAACTTGGGCCGAAGCTGGGTGGGTATGCACAGAAAAAGCTCGCCCGCCGTAAGGTGGAGATCCGCTTGAACACCAAAGTCGTTCGCGTGGACGACGACGCCGTGTACTTGAGCGACGGTTCATCCATTCCAACCCAGACGGTCATCTGGACGGCTGGAACCTCTCCTAACCCTCTCGTCGGAATGCTGCCCTGCAAACAGGACCGGGGCCGCATCGTGGCGAACGAATATCTGGAACTTCCGGACTGGCCGGGAGTTTGGGCCTTGGGCGACTGCTCGTCTGTTGTCGATCGCAACACCGGCCGTTCTTTTCCACCGACTGCGCAGCATGCCGTCCGGCAAGCACGAATCGTAGCGAAGAATGTGACGTCGGCCATCCGTGGCGGACCGAAAACGGCGTTTTCGTTTACCACCGTTGGCCTGCTTGCGGCAATCGGGCGTCGAACCGGTGTCGCCAACATTCTTGGCGCGAACTTCTCCGGGTTCATCGCCTGGTTTCTATGGCGAACAATTTACCTCAGTAAGCTCCCGCGAACCGAAAAGAAACTGCGGGTGGCGATCGATTGGACGCTCGACCTTTTGTTTAGCAAGGATATCGTAGGCTTTCTTGACCGGCGTAACTAAACTTCGGC
>DATDGT010000296.1:0-16218 GCA_036521975.1 Bryobacteraceae bacterium | reverse complement strand
CTTGGAAGACATTCGCGAACCGGCTGAGAAGCTGACGTAAGCTAGACATGAGGGGCTGTCCTCTCCGAAGGGATTTTTGTTGCCAAACAGTATTCTATCGGAAAAACGGCCCCTTTAGAACATTTCTATAGGTTTTTGTTTGAAACGGGACCCGGTCAAGTCCGCCATTTTTGCAAGCGCCTCTTTAGTCCGCGCGGCGCTTCAGCGCCGCCCTTGGCAGCGAGGCTAAAGCCGCGCGCGGGCTCAAGCCCGCCGTCCGTGATTTGGTTGCGGCCTTGGCGCGCTGTGCCGCCATCTTGCCCAACCCAACTGCACGAAATGTAGAAACTCCAGGGCACGACTTCAGACGTGCGGCGATAACGGCTGGAATCAAAGGGTAAACCCTGTGAGCCCCACGACGATGGCTTTGAATTTTCACTTGAGGATTTGACTGTCTGGATGCGCCGCATAAAGCTCCAGAGTGACGTCCTAACGTTCCGCCGTGACGGCGGTCTCCCCAATCCGCCCGCGCCTTCAAACAGAGCCGCGTCCGGGAGCGGTCCTGAGAAGGAGGCGGCACGGACTCTTCTATAATTCCGGTATGAACGGCGGGGTTGACATTCCCATCCGACTTTTTTCCCATGGGCGGCGTCTTTACCAACGGAGCTAACGAGTGATCTTCCGCGAGGCCGAAGATCGCGACCTGATCGCGAAGGCCCGGCGGGGAGACGTGGAGAGCTACAATCTTCTGGTCTCCCGCTGGGAGAAGCGCATCTTCAATTATCTGCTGCGGCTGGTCTCGCATCGCCCGGATTTAAGGGAAGAAGCCTTGGATTTGTGCCAGGACGTGTTCTTGAAAGCCTATCAGAATTTGCCTAAACTCGACGATCCGGCTCGCTTTTCCGGCTGGTTGTTCCGCATTGCGCATAACGAAGCCTTCTCCTTGCTGCGGCGCAAGCGGCTGGAAGTCGACGTCGAAACGCTGCCCGCCGCCAGTGAGGGCGGCGGGCGCCTTTTTCCGTTGGAATTGTCGTTGGCCGTCGATAGCGCCCTCCAGCGCCTCAGCGACGATCAGCGCGAAGCGGTCCTGTTGAAGGTTTATCAAGGCTTCAAATTCGACGAAATGGCGGAGATCCTCGAATGCCCGGTTTCCACGGTCAAATCGCGGCTGTATACCGCGCTCGACATTCTGAAGAGCGTGCTGGCTCCGGCCGCCGCCCAAACACACCCGCGACCGGAGGGAGCAAACAGAGCCGCGACCAGAGGGAGCGGTTTAGGAGTTGAAAAATGAATTGCGAATCCTACGATTGGAAAGCTTACGCGCTCGGCGAAATGGACCGAGCCGCCCGGAAAGAGGCCGAGGCGCACGCCGCCCTCTGCGCGGATTGCCGCGAAGAAGCAGCGGCGCTGCGGCTGACGCTCAATACGCTGTCCACTTTGCGCGAAGAGGAGATGCCGCGCCGCATCGCCTTTGTCTCGGACAAAGTGTTTGAGCCGCGGTGGTGGCAAAAGATCTGGAATCCGAATTTCGCTGCGGCCTGCGTGATCGCCGCGGCGATCCTGGTGCACGCCTTCGCGCGAACCGGCGAAAGCTCCGCGCGGACGCAGGGGCAAATCGATGCCGCGGTCAACAAAGCCGTGGCGGAAGTGGAAGCGCGGCACGAAGCCACTCTTTCCGTCTACGACAGCCGTCTGAACGATATGTATGTGACAGCCGTAGGATTGAGGCGACAATGAAACCGATTCGAACATTTTCTGTATTGACTGTCTTTGCGGCGGCCGCTTCCGCCGCTATTACGCCTGCGCGCGTCAGCCGTCCAGTGCTGCGCGCCATGGAGATGAGCCTCGACGATCGCCTGGGAAAAATGTGGACCGATAATCCCCTGGCGGTGGTGGGGCACACCCGAGCGGTCTATCTAGAAGGGTATGGAGCGGTGTTCACGGTGGAGTTAAGCCTGGCCTACGATGGCATCTCGTTGATGCACAACACGCTCAATCAGCAGGACAAAGCCGCCGTGATGAAAAAGAAGAACGAGCGCCTGCCGCAGTTGAAGAAGGCAATGGAGGAGGCGCTGGTGGATTCGGCGGCGTCGCTCGATCCGCTGCCTTCCGCCGAACAGGTGGTGATCGAGGTGATTCTCGATCGCTACGACTGGGAGGACAAGCCCTCCTATCCCGCGGAACTTATTTTCCAGGGGACGCGCCAGAAATTGCTGGACGTAAAGCGCGCCAACGGCGCGGGGATGGAACTGGCCATCCGCGTCAGCGAGCACTGAGCGTCGTATCGCGGCTTGTCATGCGGCTGGGCGAGATCCTCATCGAGCGGAACTTGATCACCCAGGAGGATCTCGAACGCGCACTGGAGCTGCAACGCGAGCGCGGCGACAAGCTCGGCAAGATTCTCATCGATCTCGGGTTCGTCGCGCAGCGCGACGTGTTGGCCGCGCTTTCGCGGCAATGGGATATTCCGCTGGTGACCCTCGAGGGCCCGCCCGCCGTGTCACCGGAACTGGAGACGCTCTCACCGAGATTTCTCAGGCAGTTCCGTTGCCTCCCCATCGCGCTGTACGACCATTCGGTCACGCTGGCCATGGCCGACCCGCTGGATTTTGAGACACGCGCCACGGTCGCTTCCTGCACCGGGCTGACGGTGAACGCCGGACTGGCGCCGGAACAAGAGATTCTCGACGCCATCGACCGCTATTACGGGGCCAGCGCCAAGAGCGAAACCGAAGCCTTCGCGCCCGCCGCCGACGCCGAGGATCTGGAGCACTTGCGCGACATGGCCAGTGAGGCTCCGGTGATCCGTTTGGTGAACGCGTTGATCGCGCAGGCGGTGGAGAAGCGCGCCAGCGATATTCACATTGAGCCTTTCGAGAAAGAGTTCCGCGTGCGCTATCGCATCGACGGCGTGCTGGCGAATCAGGACGCTCCGCCGCGCGAGCTCAAGGCCGCCATCATCAGCCGCGTGAAGCTGATGGCGCGGCTGAACATCGCCGAACGGCGGCTGCCGCAAGACGGCCGGATCAAAATCAAGACGCTGGGGCGGGAAGTCGATCTGCGCGTTTCCACCTTGCCGACGCTGTACGGCGAGAGCGTGGTGATGCGCCTGCTGGACCGCTCCGCGGGAGATTTCTACGATCTGGGCCGGTTGGGTTTCGACGACCGCATGCTCACGCGGATGCAACATTTCACTTCTCTGCCTCATGGCATCTTTTTGGTCACCGGCCCCACGGGCAGCGGTAAGTCGACCACGCTGTATTCCGCTCTCAAGCGCGTGAATCAGACGGATAAGAAGATCATCACCATTGAAGATCCCGTGGAATATCAGATGGACGGGATCAATCAGATCCACGTGAATCCGCAGATCGGATTGACCTTCGCACAAGGACTGCGGCATATCGTGCGCCAGGACCCGGACGTGATCATGGTAGGAGAAATTCGCGATCGCGAAACCGCGGATATCGCGATTCGCGCCGCGCTCACCGGGCATTTCGTCTACTCCACGCTGCATACCAATGATGCTCCGAGCGCCATCGCACGCCTCTCCGATATGGGCGTGGAAAACTATTTGATGACCAGCTCGCTGGTCGCGGTGCTGGCGCAGCGTCTGGTGCGCATGATCTGCGAACATTGCAAGACAGCCGCGGGGACGGCCCTGAACCCCGAGGGTGAGCCCGTGGACGTGTTCCGCGGCGCGGGCTGCGAGCATTGTTTTGGCGCGGGACACCATGGCCGCGTCGGAATCTTCGAGTTGATGGAATTGGGAGAGGAGCTGCGAGGCATGATCATGCACAATGAGGATTCGACGAAGATCATGACGTGCGCGCGCCGGAACGGCATGAGGAGCCTGCGCGAAGACGGATGGTTAAAGGTGCGGCGCGGCCTGACCACGCCGGAAGAAGTGACGCGAGTGACCCAGGAGTTGTAGTAGGACAAGCTTAAGCTTGTCCTAACTATATGCCAACCGCATTCCATTTCCGAGCCGTGGCGTCGGACGGCAAAGCCCGCACCGGCACGCTTACCGCAGAGACCGACAGGCTTGCGGCCGCGGAATTGCGCCGCCAGGGCCTGATTCCGGTGTACGTCGGAATGGAGCCCAAGAAGAGCGGCCTGGAGCTGCGTCTGCCCAGCTTCCATCGCGGCGCGCGGCGCGATGTTCTGTTCTTCACGCAGGAGCTGTCGACGCTGCTCAACGCCCAGGTGCCACTGGACCGCGCGCTCTCCATCGTCGCCGAACTAACGGTGCGCTCTACCTTCCGGTCGCTGGTGCTCGACGTCTGGCGCATTTTGAAAAGCGGGAAATCGTTTGCCGATAGCCTGGCTGCCCATCCCACGCACTTTTCCGAGTTGTACGTGAACATGGTGCGCGCGGGTGAGGCTTCGGGTTCCCTGGCGCCGATTTTCGAACGTCTCGCGGAATTCGAGCGGACACGCGATGATTTACGCGGGTACATCGTCAGTTCGTTGATTTATCCCACGCTGCTGGTGTGCGTGGGAATCGGCTCGATCATCGTTCTGCTGACGTTCGTGGTGCCGCGCTTCGCGCAGATTTTTTCCGACCCGCGCGTGAAGATTCCTGCGCCCACATTGCTGATGATGGAAGCCAGCCATATTTTGCAAACCTGGTGGCTTCCCGGACTCTTATCGTTGGGCGTGGCGATCGCAACATTCGAAACGTATATCCACACCCCGAACGGACGGCTGTGGTGGGACCGATTCCGGCTGCGCATTCCGCTGCTGGGCGATGCTCTGCGGAAGGCCGAAACGGCGCGATTCGCCCGCGCCATGGGGACCCTGGTTGCGTCCAGCGTGCCCCTGGTCCAATCCATCGGGATCGCGCGCGGCATTCTCAACAACCGCCGGATGGCGGGGTCGCTGGAAACCGTGGCTCAGGGTATTAAGCGCGGAGAAGGTATTGCCTCGCCCCTGCGCAAAGCCGGCGAGTTTCCTCCGCTCGCCAGCCACTTGTTGAGCGTCGGCGAAGAGACCGGGCATCTCGACACGATGTTCCACCGCATGGCCGATATCTACGAGGGGGAGACGCGCACCTCCATCCGCCGCTTTACCTCGCTTTTCGAGCCGCTCATCATTCTGGTGATGGGATTGGTGATCGGCTCGCTGATCTTGAGTTTGCTGCTCGCTATTACGAGCATTAACGACGTGAATATATGAAGAATTTAGAATTCAGAAGACAGAAGACAGAAGACAGAAGGCAGGAGCCACGAGTCAGGAGTCAGGAGTCGGAGCGCGGTGTGACCCTGATCGAGATGTTAGTGGTCGTCGTGATCATTGGGCTTTTCGTGGCCATCGTCGGCCCCAGACTGTTCAGCCGGGCGGAGGAGGCCAAGCGCACGGCGGCTAAAACCCAGCTCGCGAACTTCAACCAGACCCTCGGCTTATATAAGCTCGACGTGGGCACGTTTCCAACCACGGAGCAGGGACTCCTGGCACTACGCGTGAAACCCGACAACGTCAGCCAATGGAACGGTCCCTATCTGCAACAGGACGTGCCGCTCGATCCGTGGGGGCGTCAATACGTGTACCAGTATCCCGGTGAGCACGGAGACGAGCCGGACATCTCGTCGCTGGGCCCGGACGGTACGCCAAGTGGGGATGACATTGTTAGTTGGAAGCTCCAGTAATCAAGCGCACAGCGAATGCGTTGTGCGCGTTAACGAACCTAATCAAGCGCACAGCGAATGCGTTGTGCGCGTTAATGAACGCGGCGTCACCCTGATCGAGATGCTGATCGTGGTGGCGATCATGGCGCTGGTGGTGGGACTCACATATCCGTCGGCGGCGGCGGGCTTGGATTCTGTGCGCTTGCGTTCGGCGGCCACCGAAGTCGCTTCGTTCCTGGACACGGCCATAGAGCGGGCGGACAGGCGGCAGCAGGTGGTGGAAATCCGCATCTCGCCGAAGGAAAACGCGATGGCCGCGCGTTCCGCCGACTCGAGCTTCGTCCGCGCGCTCGCTCTTCCGAATTTCATCGGCATTTCGGCGGTCGAGCCGCCCTTGGTGAATGCGAGCGATCCCAACGAGCCGCGCCGTTTTCTGCTGTATCCGGGCGGAACTTTGCCGCGCATCGTGGTTCAACTGGAGTCGAAAGACGGACGCAAGCGGAGGGTTGTGGTCGATCCCATTACGGGGATGCCGCGCAGCGAGGCGGCAGACAAGTGACGAGAGAAATGACGAAGTTTCTGGACAAAGCCGCGACCGTGGAGGGCGGGCTTCAGCCCGCGCGAGGCTTTAGCCTCGCTTCCCGCCAGCGGGACTCAAGTCCCGCGCCGACTAAAGTCCGCGCTCCAAAGACGTCTTCAACCGAGCGGTCCCGGTCGCTGCGCGAAACTGTCCGTCCAATTCGGCCACAGCACACCAGCCGGCGCGGCTTCACGTTGCTCGAAGTACTGGTCGCCGCGGTGATCATGGGCCTTGCCGTGGCGGGAGCAATGAGCGCCATCGCTTCGTCCTCGCGCAACGCCTCGCGCTTGACGCAGTATGACCGCGCCGTGACGCTGGCCCGACAAAAGATGGATGAGCTGCTTGTGGATCGCGACGCGCCGCGCAACGTTCCGCTCTCTGGAAATTGGGATCCCCCCATCCCGAATGCCGGCTGGAACGCGCGCGTGACACCGTTTGAAGCCCCCCCGGGCGCGGGAGTGGGGGGCGGGTTGCTGGACCGCGTCGAGCTGGAGATTTGGTGGATGGACGGCCAGACGCGGCGCGCATTCACCCTCGAGGGCTTCCGTCGCAACACGATCCATCAGGGAGACGTCAACCCGGGAGGTGTTATCAGTGTCCAGTGAACGCGGAGTCACGTTCCTCGAGCTGATCATCGCGATCACGCTGGTGGCCGCCATCGTGGCCGGGCTTCTGTTCGCCATGCGCGGCAGCCTGCTGACCTATGAAAAAGTGAACGGACGCCTGGAGGAAGACACGCGCCTCATGCGCATGACCCAGGCGCTGGAGCGGCAGATCGGCGGAACGATCCCGAGCATGGGGGCTTGCGGCGCCGGACGCGTTCCCGTTTTCAATGGCGACGCGCAGTCGCTGCGTTTCGTAAGCAGCTATTCCCTGGAGGAAGGAGCGCGCGGATATGCGCGGCTGGTGGAGTATCAGGTCGAGCCCGATCCTCAAAGCGGTGTCCGGCTGATGATGAACGAACGCGTCTACGCAGGACCGGCCAGCACCGGCCCACTATGCGCCGGCAACGTGTTTTTGCCCGTGCAGATCGATGCGCAATCCATCGAAGCCGTGGGCCGGCTGGCGTATTGCCGGATCTCGTATCGGGAATTTGTGGCCGACAACCCGCCGGCGGGCCATTGGGTGACCATGTGGAACCGTCCGGCTCTGCCCGGCGCGGTGCGGATTGAGATGGCTCCTCTCCCGGGGTCCGAGCGGAGCCTGCCCGTGATGTCGCTTAATGTCCCGATCCACATTTTTCGGGAATTGGGAGTCCAGTATGAGGACAATTGAGCACTTCATAGCCCTGCGGGCCACCAAAGGAGAGGAAGACGCTTGGAGGGCGGGCTTCAGCCCGCGCGAGGCTTTAGCCTCGCTCCCCCAGCGGGACTCAAGTCCCGCGCGGACTAAAGTCCGCCCTCCACAGGCGTCTTCGAGCGAGTGCGGCAGCGCGCTGCTGGCCGTGTTGTGGATGTCCGCCGCGCTGGCCGCCATCGCCTTCGCGCTTTCCTCCCGTGTGCGCTCGCAAACCGATCGCACGGGTAACTCGGCCGATGGCCTGCGGTGCTCGTATTTGGCGAGCGGCTCGGTTGAGCGGGGAATTCAGTGGATTATGTGGGGCGGCGATTACCGTAATCGCGACGGCTCTCCGCGCTATTGGGAATACAATATGCCGCGCCTGCATATGCATTACCCCTCGGGCGAAGCCGTCGTGGAAATGATTCCTGAATCGTCCAAACTCAATGTCAATCGCGCGACCCCGGATGAGCTATACCGGCTGCTGCTGGCGTTGACCGACGATCCGGCGCGCGCCCAGGACATCGCTTCGGCCATTATGGAATGGCGGACACCGGCACCCCCGGGTCTCAGTCTCGCATCGCCCAATTTTTCGGGATCTTCGACTTTCCCGCCCCGTCACGCGTCTTTTGAAGAGATCGAGGATTTATTACTGGTGCGCGGGGTGACTCCGGAATTGTTCTATGGCAATTTTGTGAGCGATGCCGAGGGGCGTCTCTATGCGCGCGGCGGCTTGCGAGACGCCGCGACCGTATGGGGCGCGGCTTCCTTCTACGATGCGAACACGGTCAGCCCGGCGCTGGTGGAATCGTTGGGGAACCCGCCCGCGGCAGTCGCGCAGATGATCCGCCAGCGCGCCGTAACGCCGTTCCGGAACGTGGCGGAGCTTCCGCCTCTGGGTATTTCTCAGGCGCACTTGGGCGTCGGCGGAAATATGATTTGGACTCTGCGCGCCACAGCTCGCTTGAACACCTCGACGGGGACGCCTTCCGATGTGCTGCGGACGGCCTCGGCCACCGTAAAGCTGCTCGACCGGCGTACTTTTAATCCGCCCGTGCATATCTTGCGCTACTACGACGACGCGTGGTCGCAACTGGCGATTGCGCCTCCGGGACCCAACTTCGCACAAACAGGGGCGGCTCAGTGATTCTCAAGAAGTGGCTCGCGTTCGGCGGCGGCGTGGGCATTCAAATCGCGGGACCGAAGGGCGCCGAATCGTTGCACATCTCCGCCGTGCGCGTGCGTCCCAACGGCGCAAGAGTGCGGGGAGGGTTTACCATCGAGGATTTCCCTCATCGGCCAGCCGCGGAATGGGGCGCCGATTACACCGCCTTTAGCAAAAAGCTTCAGCTTCGCGGCGTTCCTGCGGTGGTGTTGCTGCCGCGCCACGAGGTGATCGTGCGGCTGCTCGCGCTTCCGGGAGTTTCCCAGAAAGACCTGGATACTGCCGTGCGCTTTCAGTTAGAGGGTCTGCATCCCTACAACGAAGACGATGTGTATTTCAGTTGGACTCGCCTGGGCCGGACGTCCGCAGTGCTGGTGGCCATTGCGCGGAAGGATACAGTGGATCGCTACGCCGCTCTATTCGAAGAGGCGGGAATCAAGGTGCGTCTGTTCACCTGCTCCGCCGCCGCGATTTATTCGGCTCTGCGGTTGTATGGAACGGCGCCTTCGGGCGAGGTTCTCGCCTGGGACTCGACGGATTCAAGGTCCGATTCCGAGCCGCGACCGCAAGGGAGCGGTCGCGCTATTGAAAGCCTGGAGATGTATGGCGAAAGCGCCGCTAGGCCCGCATTCTCCGCGAGTTTTGATGTCGAGCCAAGCCGCGCACGGGCTCTAGCGGCGGCAGAGATGCGCGCCGATCCAACTCTCGAAGCCAAGCCGCTGGCGGAGGTGCTGGGCGCAAATCCTCCGCTGCCTTACGCGGCTGCATTGCTTTCGGCCTGCCCCAGCCGCGCGTTGCCTCTGAATTTGTTGCCGCCGGAACGCCGCGAGTTCACGTCGCCTTGGCGCTGGGCCTTGCCTTCGGCGCTGGCCCTGCTGGTGCTGTTGATCGCGGGCGGGTTCGCGGCGCTGCCGCGCTATGAACGCCGGCAATATCTCGCGACGCTCCAGGCGCAAATCGCGCAGATCAGTCCGCAAGCCGCGCGTTCGGCTCAGCTCGACAAACAGATCGAGACGGTTCGCCGCCGGACGGAATTTCTCGACGATTTCCGGCGCCAGTCCAAATCGAATATCGACGCGGTGGCCGAGCTGACCAGGATTCTGCCGCCTCCGACCTGGCTGAACCTTACCGAAATTTCCCCGCGGCAAATTCTGATTGCCGGCGAAACCGACCAGGCCGAACCGCTTTTGAAGACCCTCGACGCCTCCCCGTTGTTCGAAAGTTCCGAATTTCAGGGCGCGCCCCTGCGGACGTCCGTCGCCTGGGTTTTCCGGATTCGGACGAACCGGAAAGGAGCCCGGCCATGAGCCTCTCGCCCCGCGACCGGCGTGCGCTAACCCTTCTGGGCACGGCGATTGTGGGCTACGCCATAGTGTACTTCTGGCCTTCCAGCGCGGCTGCCCCAGGAACGTCGAGTAACGCCGTCTCCCCGGCCGATTCAATCGCCTCTACGGAAAACCGGCTCGCGAGACTTCGCGATGTGGCGGCTTTGGTCCCGCAAAAGGAGCAAGCGCTGAAGGTCGTTTCCGCCGATCTCGCCAAACGCGAAAAGGGAATCATTTCCGCCGGCACGGCTGCGGAAGCGCGAGCGCATTTGCTGGAACTGGTGCGGCGGCTGTGCGCCAATGAGTCGATTGAAGTGCGGGCGGTGGAGGTGGGCGCCATTGGGCCGCTTGGCGATTCCTATGGAGCGGTGAACGTCGCGGTCCAAGTGGAATGCCATATCGAGCAGCTCGTGAATCTGCTGGCCGCGCTCGCCGCGCAGCCCGAGTTGGTCGCTACCACCGATCTGCGCATCACCGCGCCCAACGACTCCAAGGACAAACTTATCGGCGCGCGCATCGCAGTCGCAGGCGTGGTGGCGCGCAAGCTCACCGGCGACAAGAAAGGGGGCGCTTGAGCGCACAGCGAATGCGTTGTGCGCGCCAACGAGCGTAAGCGCACAGCGAATGCGTTGTGCGCGTTAAGGATATGACACGCAAGATCTGGTTGCTGAATTTCGCGCTTCTCACTCTAGGCGGGGTTTTGGCCTGGCAGTTGCGCCTGCGTTTGATCGCCGGGCATTCCGAGCAGCGCCACTTCCTGTCGCAGCCTCCGCGCGTGCGCGCGGTGATCCCACCTGCTCCGCTCCCGCCGCTCGCGCCCGCGAGCCCCGCCGATTACGTCGAAGTCGCGCAAAAAATGCTGTTTTCGAAGGATCGCAATCCGAATGTGATTGTCCAGCCCCCTCCGCCTCCGCCGCCTCCGCCGCCGATGCCGGCCCTGCCGGTTTATTACGGCCAGATGGCGCTGGGCCAGCCGGTCGTGCTGCTGGCGGTAACGCCAACCACCGAGCAGAAGAGCTATCACGCGGGCGAGGATGTGGGCAAGTTCAAAGTGGTCGCCTGGGACAGTGAGTCGATCACGCTGAACTGGGACGGCAAGGACGTGATTCGCAAGCTGGCGGATCTTGCGCCCAAGGAGAAAGACGGCGGGCCAGCCGCGCCGCAACCCGCTTCAAACACCTCGAGCGCAGCGCCGAAGAGCAGTCTGCTCGGTGCGAGCGATAAACCGCCGGAAATCGCGACCAAGGCGCCCGCTCCGGGCGTGGACATGGGCTCGGGCTTCCGCGGCTGTGTCGCGGGCGATACCTCGCCGCCGGGAACGGTGGTGGATGGATACAAGAAGAATGTCGTGCAGAGCCTCATGGGGCAGCAGTGCTTTTGGGAAAAGGTGAAATGACAGATACCGTTCGTGCAGTTGGGTCGGGCAAGAGGGTGGCACAGGCTTCAGCCTGTGAGACCGAGCGCTCACAAGAATCCCTGACGCCCCGTGGAGGGCGGGCTTTAGCCCGCGCGGGGCTTCAGCCCCGCCGCGCCGGGCTGCGTCGTGCGCTGAGTCAGTGGATAGCCTGCTCCATGCTTCTGGCCCTGCTGTCTGTGCCGTTTTTGGCGCAGCAGCAGCCAACGGCGCAGCAGCAGCCGGCGCCCGTTCCTATCGGCAACATCAACATCCCCAATGGATCGCTGCGCGAAGTGGTGAACCAACTTGCGCAAACCCTCAAGATCAACATCGTCCCCGACCCCAAACTCGCCGGCAACGTCACCATCTACACGTACGGCGAGCTGCGCAATCTGGATGCTCGCAATCTCCTGGAAATGATCCTGCGCATCAACGGATTTGGAATGGTGGCCGACGGCGAAGTCTATCGCATCGTGGCCATGAAAGACGTCCTCAAACAGCCCATGCCTATTCAGCGGCTGGATAGCAAAGAGATTGTCGAGGACGACCGGCTGGTGCTGAACCTGATTTTTCTCAAATACGTCACCGTGGACGAATTGACCAAAGTCATCGATCCTTTCACCGGCGATAACGCCGTCATGCTTCCTTACGCTCCCGCCAATCTGCTGTTCATTCTGGATAGCGGACGCAACATGAAGAAGCTGATGGAATTGATCTCGCTGTTCGATAGCGACACTTTTGCCAATCAGCGCGTGCGCCTGTTCGAGCTGAAGAATGCGCGGCCTTCGGACATGGTGAACAATCTCAAATCGATTCTGCAATCCATTTCTCTCGATCCCAAGAATTCCACGATTCAATTCCTGGCGGTGGACAGGATCAGCACGCTGATCGCGGTGGCGTCGAATACGGGTGTGTTCGACACGGTCGCGGAGTGGATCAAAAAGTTGGATGTGCCGGTCACGGTCACGGCCGGCGAAGTAGACGTCTACGTGTATCACGTGCGCTATGGCCGCGCCGATTGCCTGGCGATCGCGCTCACCAGCCTGTTCGGCGGTCCTGTTCCCGCAACTCCGGCCTCAGGCGCGGCTTATGGCACGGCGTACGGCAATGGGGGCGGAGCGGGTGGAGCTTACGGAGCCTACGGCGCAGTTAACGGACCTTACAGCAACGGCGTGTACGGCGGCATCGGCGGCGCATCCCCAGCAGGCGGAAGTTATGGTGCGTCCAACAACTTCCAGGCGGGATTCGGCGGTACGGGAGCGTGCGGCGGCACGGTGCCCGGTGCTGGCGGCGGCGCCCTGGGATATCCCGCATTCGGAGGGTTCTCGGCGCAAGCTCCACTCACGGGAACACAGGGCGAGGGGGGCGTAACGCCCTCCGTTCTGCCCGGCGCGGCAGCCGGCGCTGCGCCCGGAGCGGCCGGAAGCGAGAAGAAGGAAGCTCCCCCGCGCATCGTCGCTCTTCCCCTGGATAATTCGCTCATGATTCAAGCCGACGCGCAGAAGTACCAGGGAATTTTGAAGCTGCTCAACCAGCTCGATGTCCCGCCGCGGCAGATTCTGCTCGAAGCCAAAATTTATTCGATCGACCTGACCGATCAGTTTTCAGCGGGCGTCACGGGCGCCTATAGCCGCGTGACCGGCGCCGACACCACCCTCCTTGGCCAGCTCACCTCCACCGGCGTCAACCTCTCCGTCGGCGGCCTGGTAGGAGCTTCCAAGCAACTCCTCGCGTTCATAAACCTGAGCGAAAACATCGGGCACACGCACCTCCTTTCGGAACCGAGTCTGATCGCCACCGACAGCATCCCGGCTTCCATCAACGTGGGCACGCAGATCCCCGTGTCGACAGGGACCACCACCCTGCCCACCTCCGGCGGCGTTGCGGTGGCGCAGAATATTTCGGGCGTGAGCACGGGCATCACTTTGCAGGTGTACGCACGCATCAATCCTAGCGGCGTGGTCACGCTCATCATCAACCAGGAAAACAGCAGCGTCCCGCCCACCAACGCGAGCGGCACGCTCACGCCCACTATCAGCCAGCAGGTGGTTCAAACACAAATCACCACCGAAGACGGAGCGACCATCGCCATCGGCGGAGTGATCCAGGAGACGACGGTGATCTCTACGGTCGGCATCCCGTTCCTGGATCGAATTCCGTATCTGGGCTGGGTGTTCGGCAACAAGAACTACAGCCATGAACGCTCCGAGCTGCTCCTGTTCATGACGCCGCACGTGATCCGCGATATGACCGAGCTGCTGGAGGCCAGCGAAGAGCTCAAGGGGCAGATGAAGAAGCTGCAGAGATACATCAAGTTCTAGTTATCAGTCGCCCCGTGGAGGGCGGGCTTTAGCCCGCGCGGGGCTTCAGCCCCGCCGCGCCGGGCTGTGTTGTGCACTCCAGTCACTGGAGAGCTGCCACACCGACGAATCCTGACAACTGATAACTGACAACTGATGACTGACAACTGACAACTACCTACCGCAAAAACGGATTGAGCTCTTTCTCCCGGCCGATGGTGGTTTTGGGGCCGTGGCCGGGGACGACCAGCGCGGTTTCCGGCAGCGTCAGCAATTTCGAATGAATCGAGCGGAGGATCTGCCGCGAGTCACCGCCGGGGAGATCGGTGCGGCCGATGCTATCGCGGAACAGCGTATCGCCGGCGATCAATTTGCTCTCGGCGGGAATCCAGATGGAGATGCTGCCCTGCGTGTGGCCGGGCGTGTGAAGAATGTGAAAGGCGGTGGCGCCCAGGTCCAGCGTCGCGCCTTCCTCGGCTGGAGCGTCGATCTCGGTGGACTCCGGTTCCCGCATACCAAGCCACGCCGCTTGCATGCCGATCTGCCGATAAATCTCCCGATCTCGATCGTTCATATAAACCGGCGCGCCCGTCGCCGCCTTGAGCTTGGCCGCGCCGCCAATATGATCGATATGCGCGTGCGTGATCACGATGGCTTTCACGCGAAGATCGTGCTTCTTCACAATTGCCAGGATGTCTGCGATCTGATCGCCGGGATCGATCACCAAAGCTTCGCGAGTGGTCTCATCGCCGAAGACCGAGCAGTTGCATTGCAGCAATCCGACAGGTAGAATCTCGTGAATCATGATGGCCGCGAAGGCCCCTCTCAAGCCAATTATCCTAAATTGAGTGAGCTTCACCGCTATCGGCGCCATCGCCCTGGCCGCGGCTGTCGGCCTCGGCGCCTTTGGCGCGCATGGACTCCAAGGCCGCCTCGATAGCTACTCCATGAACATCTATGAGCGCGCAGTGTTCTATCATTTCATCCACGCGCTCGGGATTCTGATCGTCGCGCCGAGCGCACGGGCCGCCGGGCGCGGCGTCAAACGGATGCGCAACTCGGGAGAAATGGCCGCGCCCGGCGAGTCCGTTGTGCGCGAGTCTGAAAAGCGAGGTGGGCGGGCGCTGGTTTGCTGGCTGCTGCTCGCGGGCATAGTCCTGTTTTCCGGCAGCCTTTATGCTCTGGCATTGACCGGCATCCGCACTCTTGGCGCGGTTACCCCGTTCGGGGGCGTATCGTTCATCGCGGCATGGGTTGTGCTGGCGATTACGGAATGGCGAGCGCATCCGCCCGGGCCTTGAAATAGTTCACCGTTTCTTGCAGCCCCTCTTCCAGCTTCACCTTGGGCTCCCAACCCAGGACGCGCCGCGCCTTGGAAATATCTGGCTGGCGCCTGCGTGGATCATCGGAAGGAAGAGGCTGAAAAACGAACTCAAGATCCGATCCCATCAGTCTTCTGATCCGCTCCGCGAATTCCAGAATCGTGAGCTCCACCGGATTGCCCAGATTCACGGGGTATCGCTCGGACGAACCGCCCAGCCGCACTAGCCCCTCCACCATATCGGAGACGTAGCAGAAGCTGCGCGTCTGCGAGCCGTCGCCAAAAATGGTCAGCGGCTCGCCTCGCAGCGCCTGATCCAGAAACGCCGGCACCACCCGTCCGTCGTCCAGCGCCATCCGCGGACCATACGTATTGAAAATGCGCGCGATGTTGGTGCGCACGCCGTGGGAGCGATGATACGCCATGGTGAGAGCCTCCGCGTAACGCTTGCTCTCGTCGTAGCAGGAGCGCAAACCCACCGGGTTTACGTTGCCCCAATAGGACTCCGTTTGCGGATGCTCCAGGGGATCGCCGTAGCATTCCGAAGTCGAGCTCAACAGGAACCCCGCGCCGTCGCGCCGCGCGATTTCGAGCATTTGCCGCGTGCCCGTGGAGCCCGACTCCAGCGTTTCAATCGGATGCGCCAGATAATGTTTGGGACTGGCCAGCGAGGCCAAATGCCACACTCCGTCGAAGGGGCCTTCCGCTTCGAAATCCCCCGCCACGTCGCATTCGTGGAACGTGTATCGCGCATGTCCTGAAAGATGCTCGAGATTCCTGCGCGAGCCGGTGATTAGATTGTCCAGCGCCACCACTTCGTGGCCATCGTCCAACAGCCGGTCACAGAGATGAGAGCCGATAAAGCCGGCTGCCCCCGATACCAGATATCGCAAATCAGCGCTCCTCGGATTATTGTAACGGGCCTGGTGGAGCAGGCTCTTGCCTGGAACTGAAGTTTGTACATTTGGGACTGCATTGGACCGGACCCGTATCAGGGCACGACTTCAGTCTTGCCGACGATAACGGCTGGAATCGGTGGCTTTAGCCCAATGCGCTTTAGTTTTTGGGATTCGGCAAATACAACATAATTAATAGTTTATGTTTTATGTATGACCTCCCCCACGTCTCTCGACCTCACTCTATTCCAGCGGATTCTGGGCACCGTTGCGTCCGCTACCACAATCAACCAGCTTTGCCAGGAGCACTCGTATAAGGCACGCGGCGGAATTTACAATGTGGCAGTCCTGGTG
>DATDGT010000295.1:0-21275 GCA_036521975.1 Bryobacteraceae bacterium | reverse complement strand
ACTTTCATAAGGTTGAGTCTCCTGAAGTTGAATTGGTTCTTGGATCGAACCCAATTCAACCTATCAGGGACTCAGCCTCTCGCCGGCCACGCAGCCGCTGCGCCGGCCAGCAAGTTAACCCCCTAATTTGGACAGCAGTGGAGGAATCTTCATTGTCGCGGCTTTATCGTCCCCCGCTTTCGCCACATCGGCTACTTTCAACTACACCGGAACCGTCGTCCAGTATACGATCCCGGCGACTGGCGTCTATCAGATCACCGCGGCAGGCGCCCGGGGCGGCTCTGGAATGGGCACGGTCGGTGGCGAGGGAGCTTCTCTCAGTAGCAATATCAACCTGACCGCCGGTACCATATTGGATATCGTCGTTGGGGGTATGGGTGGGAACGGCACTTTCGGGTTTGGCAACGGCGGTGGGGGTGGATCTTTTGTGTTCATCGTCGGCGCGTCGAATCCGCTCCTGGTTGCCGGCGGTGGCGGCGGCGCCTTTAACTTCAGCTCGCCCTACAACGGCGGCAACGGCGGAGCCGGCCAAATCACCATCTCCGGTCAAGCCGGCTACGGTCCAGACGGCGGCGCGGGCGGCGCCGGCGGAACCGGGGGCGCCGCAGGCTCTAATGGTCCTGCGGGCGGCGGCGGTGGCGGTTGGCTCGGAACCGGGACGAATGCCTCCATTGGGGATTCTGGTGAGGGCGGATCTGGTCCCCCGACTTTCGCCGGTGGCCTGGGTTTCTTCACTTTCATGGGTTTCTTCGATGGCAATGGCGGCTTCGGCGGTGGGGGCGGCGGCGGCATCAACGGCGGTGGGGGCGGCGGCGGCTACTCCGGCGGTGGGGGCGGCGACGGCCTCCTCGGCGGTGGTGGCGGCGGCGGCTCCTATTTCGGCACTGGCTTCATCCTCTCGCAACTCTCCGGAAACAACGCGGGCAACGGGTCGGTAACCGTCACCTTAGTGTCGGCGGCGCCCACTACCCCGGTGCCTTCGTCGCTGATCCTGTTGGTGCTTGGGTTAGCATCGCTGGGGACGTTCTTCGCCCTCAGACGGCGCCGCGTTCGCGCTTAAGCGGTTGCTGCGTGATCTACCCGTGATTTGAGCCCAGCTCCTTCACGATGTTGCTCACGAACCCTTTGGCGTCGCCGAACAGCATCAGGGTCTTGGGCATGTAGTAGAGTTCGTTGTCGATGCCGGCGAAACCGGGACTCATGCCGCGCTTGATCACCATGACCGTGTGAGCTTTGTCGGCGTCCAGAATCGGCATGCCCGCGATGGGGCTGTCCTTATCGCTGCGCGCCAGAGGATTGACCACGTCGTTGGCGCCCACCACCAGCGCCACATCCGTCATCGGAAAATCGCCGTTGATCTCGTCCATCTCGAGCAGCTTGTCGTAGGGAATGTCGGCTTCCGCCAGCAGGACGTTCATGTGGCCGGGCATGCGGCCCGCCACCGGATGAATGGCGAAGCGAACATTGACGCCTCGCCGCGTCAGGAGATCGTACATTTCGCGGATCTTGTGCTGTGCCTGCGCCACCGCCATGCCGTAGCCGGGAATGATGATGACGCTCGATGCGGATTCCAGGATAGCGGCGGCTTCCTCCGGCGTGGCCGACCGGACCGGTCTTTGCGCCGCCTCCCGCGCCACGCTCGCCTGCACCTGTCCGAACGCGCCGAACAGCACATTCAGGAAGGAGCGGTTCATGGCCTTGCACATAATGATGGAAAGCATCAGACCGGCCGTGCCGTTCAGCGCTCCGGCGACGATCAACAAGCGATTGTCCAGAACGAATCCCATCGCCGCCGCCGCCACGCCCGCCGAGGAATTAAGCAAGGCTATGACTGTCGGCATATCCGCGCCGCCGATGGGCGTCACCAGCATGATGCCGAACAGCAAGGAGAAAACGATGAACGCCGGAAACATCCAGGGCGCCTGGACTCCGGCGGTGAGGCTCACTCCCAAAACGACCGCACCGCCTAAAACCACGAAGCTGACGACGTTCTGGCCTTTATAGGTGATGGGACGCGTGGGAAGGATTTCCTGCAATTTCCCGAAGGCGATCACGCTGGCCGTGGTCGTCAGAAAGCCCAGCAGCGTTTCCGCCGAGAGCGCGCCCATCGTAAAACCGCGAGGCGAAGCTTTGTAAAATTCGGCGGTGCCGATTAAGGCAGAGGCCAGGGCGCCGAACGCATGGGAAAGCGCGGTGAGCTGAGGCACCGCTGTCATCGGCATCAGATAGGCCAGCGGCACGCCGATGCCCGACCCGATGGCCAGCGCCACCAGGATCCAGGTGTAGTTCGAAATATCGTTGCGCAGCAGCGTGCCGATCACCGCCAGCAGCATGCCCAACTCACCGATGATCACCCCGCGGCGAGCCGTGGAGGGATGATTCATCCATTTGATGGCGAGAATGAATCCGGCCGAGGCCAGCAAATAAATGAACGGGAGAACGCTTTCCATCTATTTGTGTTCTCCGCCACCACCGCCTTCGGGGCCCACTCCCGGTTCGCGCTTGCGGAACATTTTCAGCATGCGGTCCGTGATCAAATATCCGGCGACCACATTGATGGTTGCCGCGATCAGCGCGACGAATCCCAAAATCCGAATGAACGGCTGCGCGGACCGGTCGCCCGTGAGGACGATAGCGCCCACGACGGCGATCGCTGAAATGGCGTTGGATAGAGACATCAGCGGCGTGTGGAGCAGCGGAGAGACGCGTTTCACCAGTTCCCATCCCAGGAACGCGGCCAGCATGAAGACAAATAAACCGAACTCGAGCGAAGAAGAACTCATGGAACGTTTCCGTTATTAAGGGCTTTGGTGGCGGCGGGAAGGCCGAAGGTTTCGCAAACCCTCTGGTGGACGATGTTGCCGCCGAAAGTCACCAGCGTTTCGCGCAGGATTTCGTCGGTGGGATCGCCGGTCAAAGGCAGCAGCGGCGCGAGATGCTTCAGAAAAGCCGTTACGTTGGACGAAAACATCTGGCTGGCATGATAGGGCGCGAGCGTCGGGAAATTCAGCGGCCCCAGAATGTGCACTCCGTGGTGCACAACATTTTCGCCGGGTTTTGTCAATTCGCAATTGCCTCCGCGCACCGCCGCCAGGTCCACCACCACCGAGCCTGGCGCCATGGCCTCCACCATTTCCTTGGTGATGAGCACGGGAGCGCGCTTTCCCGGCACCGCCGCCGTGGTGATCACCACGTCTTGTTCCTGGACCACTTCCTTCATGAGCCGTCGCTGCCGCTCGTAGAAGGATTCGTCCATGGCCTTGGCGTATCCGCCTTGATCCTCCGCGGCGCTCGTAGGCACATCGAGTACGACAAATTTCGCGCCCACGCTCACAACCTGATCTTTCACCGCGGAACGAACGTCGTATGCGCTTACCACGGCGCCCAAACGCTTTGCGGTCGCGATGGCCTGCAAGCCCGCGACACCCGCGCCCAGCACGAAAACCTTCGCAGGCGTAATGGTGCCCGCGGCGGTCATAAGCATGGGAAACAGTTTGGGCAGCGCCGCGGCCGCCAGCAGCACAGCTTCATATCCGGAGACAGTCGCGAGCGACGATAGCACGTCCATGCTTTGCGCCCGGGTGATACGCGGCATCAGCTCCAGAGCGAAGAAGGAAACGCCCGCGGAGGCCAGGTCGGAGACTTCGCGCTGCGCGCTCAGAGGCTCGCCGAGGCCGATAACGATTTGTCCCGGTCGCAGCCGGCTCAAGTCCGCGCGTCCGGCCTGGGGATTCGCGCCCAAGCTACGGAACTGCGCGACAATGCCCACCTGTTGGAAGATTTCGTCGCGGCTCGCGAGCTTGGCGCCGCGCGCCGTATACTGCTCATCCGGGTAGCCCGCGTCGGCGCCGGAGGAAGGTTCAACCAAAACAGCCATCCCCGCCTTCTGCAAGGCATCGCACGATCGAGGCGTGAGAGCCACGCACCGCTCGCCCGGGAAGCTCTCCCGTAGCACTCCTACCAAATTTCTCACGCTGGGTAAATAACTTCCTTGGCGTCCGCCCGGGGCGTCATGGTGAGCGGCACCCTTAAATCATATTTTCGCACGACCGCGAGAGTTCGGAACTGAACTCTCCGCTGACTCAGCGCACAACGCAGCCCGGCGCGGCGGGGAGTCAGGGACTCCGGTAAGCGTTCCGGTCCCGCGCCGGGCGGTGTGCGCTCGGGAAACGGACGCACCGCTTCGGTTTCGCGGGCGCTCTCGCAACCCGGCCGAAGATCGAATTTTAGGAGCGGCCCCACGAGAGCACGCTGATTCTCGTAGGCCATGTTGGGGGATGCCGTGGCGTTGCTTTGTTCTTTCAGGTTACATCCCTGTTCCGAGCTAATTCTCTAGACGATCTTGGCGGAGTGAGAATCCTTTGCCTTTAAAAACCCGTCATGAGAATTAGAAGGACACATATGAAAACCCTTTATACATTCTTAACAATCTTAATGGCCGGTGCGCTGTACGCGCAACAACCAGTGCCTTCCGGCGCAAACCCACCTACAACCACGCGACAGCAATCGGCTGCGCGGTCCGATTATGCTGCTCGACATTTAACTCGAGCACTCAATCTGACACCAGATCAGCAAACGAAAGTAAAGGCGATTTTCGCCGATGCGCGACAGCGTAGGGAAGCACTAGCTCCCAAAATGCGCGAAGAGCGCGCAGCTCTGAAGACGGCCGTCCAAAAGGGCGACGATCGAGAGATCGACCGGATTCTGCATCAAAATGCGCAATTGAATGCCGATGTTAGAGCCGTGCACGTAAAGGCAATGGCCAGGGTCTATACCCTCTTGACTCCCGATCAGAAGACGAAGTTCGACCAGTTGCGTGCTGGTCGGTTTGGTCGCGAGCGTCATGGCCAGGCAAAGGCCGGCGCCTAACCTGGCTCGAATAACGTAAAACACCACTTCCTTGCAGTCGTGGCTCAGAAATCATTGCAGAGCCGCGACCGCTAGGGAGCGGTTACCAGCGTTGGATGATACGTTGGCTCTAATCGAGTTGAAACGTAAGTAGCGTGTCCGGCGGCACGTAGAGCCGCGGGCCACGCGCCAGGATCTCCTCGCCCGGCGCGGCCAAAGGACCTTGTCCCAGCATCGCGGGCCCTGCCGCCAGGCCGTAGGGTTGGCCGTCCACTGCTATCGAATCCACACGCAAGACCATCTCGCCATTCGCAGTTTCGCGGACGATCATTTGAATCAACGATCCGCGCGGAATGGCCACGCGGCCGTCCCGGTCGAATACGTCTTCAGCCACGATCGCTTGATACACGCCTCCCAACCGCTGTGCGTCGATCAACCCGTTGGTGCGCACGGTGACGACCGTGCCTGGAGTGATTCTGGAGACAAAGCCCAGCGGCCGAACGCCCAGCAACGCGAACTCGCCCGCGCAGCCCCGATCCACCCAGATGCCCCGTTCGGTATAGCCCCAGGTTTCATCTTGGATACAAGCGGCAGAGTCCCGATACTGTCTTTCCAGGCGCACTCCGCCATTCGTATCGGCGGCGCAAAATACGCGGCCTCCGTCGGAAGAGCAACTAATTTGGGTCAGAAGCTCTTGGGGTTGAGCCCCGCGCGGGAATAACAGTGCGAGCGTCAAGACCGCGAAGGTCAGGACCGTCAAACGCCATAAAGGAAAATTAAGCCGATGATAATGAACCATATTCGTCCTCCCCAACCGGCAAGGAGTGCAAGCCGCTATCCAGTTCCTTTAAATCCAAACTTTAGGTGGGTCGCGGTGCTGCAGAGTCGGAAGAGCTTCCCGTCCGTGTAAGGATTACCGGCCTTGCGGCGGGGAGCAACGTGTTAGCGGCGCAACGGTGAGGTCCGTTCTTCCACCCGCGTAATCCGCTGATCGTGATTTTCGAGCTTCGATTCGATTCGCTCCAGGCGCTGTTCGATCGCATCAAAGCGGCGGTTCATATCCAATCGCAAATCGTCAATACGCTTGTTCACGTCGTCGAAACGTTTATTTTGCGACCACTGCGCAATCCAAATCGTTGCGATCAGCGTCACCATGATCGGCAAGGCGACGCTGAGGAACTGCTGCAGCGCGGGGTTCACAACTTCAGTTTACAGGAATTCAGCTCAACAGCCAGCTCAGAGACTTGAATGAATCCGTCATCTTCGAATTGATGCCGTAGGCCGCCGAGGGCTCGTAGCCGCAGTGGACCATGCATTGGTCGCACCGCGGATCGTTGCCGGTCCCGTAATTGTCCCAGGGCGTCTTTGTCATCAGTTCTTCGAAGGTGTCGTAGTGGGCGTCGGTGATCAGATAGCAGGGGCCTTTCCAGCCTTTGACGTTGTAGGTGGGCATGCCCCAGGCGGTGCAGGGAAGGTCCCGGTCGCCCTTGAGAAATTCCATGTAGACTGGGCTCGAAACCAGCGGAAAGCGCTTGGACATTTTATCGATGTCCTTGAACTTCTCGTAAACGTCTTCCCGAGTCATGAAGATCTCGCGGTCGTTCACTGCGGAATAGCCATAGGCGGGCGAGATGGAATGACCGTCGACGTCGAATTGTTCCAGGTACTCGAACAACTGCCAGATCTCGTTCATATCCGTCTCACGGTAGACGGTAGTGTTAGAGAACACTTTGAATCCGGCTTGTTTGGCGGCCTTAACGCCTTCGACGGCAAGCTTAAAAACTCCTTGCCGCTCGACGGCCAGGTCGTGATTGTGTTCCATACCGTCCAGATGGACGTTGAACACCAGGCCGGGATGAGGCGTGAACTCCTTCAGTTTCTTCGCCAGAAACATCCCATTGGTGCAGAGCTGAATGTAGCGGCCGCGTTCGAGAATTCCTTTCACCAGCGCCGCGATTTCGGGATAGAGAAGCGGCTCGCCGCCGCAAATGGAAACCATGGGCGCGCCGCATTCATCCACTGCGCGGAGGCATTGGTCGAGCGACAGGCGCTCCCGGATGGTGGCCTCGTATTCGCGAATGCGTCCGCAGCCGGTGCAGGTAAGGTTGCAGGCGTGCAAGGGCTCGAGCATCATCACCAGGGGAAAGCGCTTGTGAAGCATTGGATGGGGCTTGCGCTCGCCCTGGGTCTGGCTTAGCACGGAGGGGATTTGGGTGTGGACAATGCGGAACGGGTTCTTCGAATCCTCGCCGGAGGCGAGGTTCTTCTGCCACTCCGGACGCGGGCGCAGCTTGTTCTTAGCGATATAAGTCGCCATGTCGGCGACCTGGGCAAGAGGGACTCTCATCTGCGAGAAACTCCTTGGACTTTTCCTTGAATTGGGCCTTGGCTCTTCCGGTAGGCGGCGAGCGCCAGAACCGGAAAGGAATTACGATACAGGTGATACTTCAAGTAGAACACGCGGGGAAAACCGGTGCCAGTGGAATAATCCTCGTCCCAGCGGCCGTCGGCGCGCTGGCGATCGATCAACCATTCCACGCCGGCGCGGACGCTCGAGGATTGCGTATCGCCGCCGGCGAGCAACCCCAAAATCGCCCACGCGGTTTGCGAGGGCGTGCTGGGGCCGGCGACGAACGTTCCGTGCTCGTAGCTGGCGCAGCTTTCGCCCCAGCCGCCGTCGGCGTTCTGAATGGCGCGCAGCCATTCGCCCGCGCGAAGAATGTAAGCTTCGCGATCGCTTTCGCCGGAAGCCTGCAAGCCGCGCAAGGCGAGAAACGTGCCGTAAATGTAATCTACGCCCCAACGACCATACCAGCTTCCATCGATTTCCTGGCGGCGTTGGAGAAAATCGACGCCCCGCCGGACGGCCGGATGAGCGGAGGGGAATCCATGAGCGGCCAAAGCTTCGAGAACGCGGCCCGTGATATCGGGACAGGAGGGATCGAGCATGGCGTTGTGATCCGCGAAATGGATGGCGTTCAGAATTTGCCAGTCATTATCGACATCGAAAGCGGCCCAACCTCCGTCTTTGCCTTGCATCGCCAGGAGCCAGTCGAGGGCGCGCTTCACGCAAGCGTCCTGACGCATGGCGTCCCGCGAACGGGCGTGCGCCAGCGCCAGCAAGACTTGCGCGGTGTCGTCGATATCGGGATAAAACTCGTTAGCGAATTCGAAATACCAGCCGGAAGGCTCGACGTTGGGCCGCTTTACGGACCAATCGCCCTTGCGGCGCACCTCCTTGGAAAGCAGCCAGTCTGCTGTGCGTGAGAGAGCTCCGGCGGGCGCGGTTTGGGCCTCTCCTAAAACGTAGCCCACGATGCCCGTATCCCAAACCACGGAATAGCAGGGCTGAAAGAAGAACCCCGATTGATCATTGCCCTGTTCTTCCACCAACAGTTCCAGGAAGGCTCGTTCAGCTTCGGCGCGGTCGGGATGATCCGGCGTGTACCCCAGCAGGTCGAGCATCATCACGACATACATCATGGAGGGGTAAATAGCGCCGAGGCCCCCCGAATGGCGAGTGCGCGCCAACACCCATTGCTCGGCTTTCCGGATAGCACTGCGCCGAACGGCGCGAGCGGGAGGAAAGCGGCGGGCGCAGCGGTCCCACAGTTTCAAGGCCGTATCCAATTTCAGAAAGAAATTGCGCCAGGAAAAGAAACCATAGGGATTCGGAAAATCGAGGGGGACCTTGGGCAAAAATAACTCGTCGAGCGTGAAACCAGCCGGAACGGGACGGCGCGGATTCATCGCGTGCAGCACCGAGAGCGGCATGACGATAGCGCGCGTCCAGGAAGACATTTCGTAAATGAAGTTGCCCAGCAGGATCAGTTCGGGAGGGATGGAGGGTGCGTACCGACGGGGATACAGATCGAAGAGGCTCAGATTTATTTTGACGTAGCTGTTGGCCGCCTGCAAACCTCCAAGCGCAAGAATGCGCTGGCGCGCGCCGGCCAAATGGGGATCGTCCTCGCCGAGCCCGCCTAGCTTCAGCGCTGTGTAAGCCTTGATGGTGGCGTTCAATTCCGAAGGGCCATGCGCATAGATATTGAATCCGCCGTCCGGAAGTTGCCGGTCGAGGATGGATTGAACGGCCTTTTCAATCAGCGGGCGGGTGCGCGGATTCCAGGCTCCGTTCACCGGCGGGTCGAGCCAAAGCTGGAGCAGAACGAAATCCGATTCGAGCGTGGAATCCGCGGTTAAATCCGCCCACCAATACCCCTCCGGCGTTTGCCGCGAGAGGAGATAGGCTGAGGCACGGCGCAGGGCGATGCCCGAGGCGTCCAGAATAGGATGACTCGCCTGCAGGGTAGGTGTCGACATCACCTTGCGACAGTATGCAACTGGATGGCACGCGAGCGGGCCAATTCGCTCGGCAGGTTGAACCGTACGTCTTCTTCGCGGATCTCCATCTCCTGAAGCTCGCGATAGCCGCGCTGCTGCAATGATTGGATCAAATCCTGAACCAGGTTTTCGGGCGCCGAAGCTCCGGCGGTGACGGCGATCGTATCGACGTCTTCCAGCCACTCGGCTTGCACCTCGCCCAAATCGTCTATGAGATAAGCGGGAACGCCGTTTCTCTGAGAAACCTCGACCAGACGCCGGGAATTCGAGCTGTTGCTCGATCCCACTACCAAGAGCATCTGGCACAGCGTTGCGACTGCTTTCACCGCGACCTGACGGTTCTCGGTAGCGTAGCAAATATCCTGGGCGGCCGGGCCCTGAATTTGGGGGAATCGCGTCTTGAGGCGCTCGACGATGTCGCGAGTTTCGTCCAGGCTGAGGGTGGTTTGGGTGATGTAGGAGACGCGCGCGGGATCTCTTACTTCCAGGCGATCGACGTCTTCGACGGTGGAAACCAGAACGGTGGATTCCGGCGCTTCGCCCAAGGTTCCGATGACTTCGTCGTGATCCTTATGGCCGATGAGAATGATGGTGTAGCCTTTGCGGGCGAATTTAACGGCTTCGAGATGGACCTTGGTAACCAGTGGGCAAGTGGCGTCGATGACCTGGAGGTTGCGTTCGCGGGCTTGCGCCCGGACGGAAGGCGCAACGCCGTGCGCGCTATAGATGACGCGCGCGCCGGGCGGGACTTCGTCGAGTTCTTCTACAAAAATGGCGCCCGCGCCGCGCAATTCATCCACAACGTGCCGATTATGGACGATTTCCTTGCGCACATAAATCGGAGCGCCGTATAGATTTAGCGCGATTTTCACGACATCGATCGCGCGCACCACTCCAGCACAGAATCCGCGCGGCCGGAGCAGAATGATCTTTTTTGTACAGACTTCGGGCACAGCAGTGGCGAGCGCCGTCATATCTTAGGAGAAGTATAACAATTCCGCGATATGATTCCGCAGCCGTGGCTCGGACCTTCACTAAACCGCTCCCTCACGGTCGCGGCTCAGCCTGAACGCTTTCAGAGCGCGACCGTGAGGGAGCGGTTTGCTGGCTATTCGTAACGCAAAGCCACCGTCGGATTCACCGAAATCGCTCGCCGGGTTGGAATGAGGCAAGCGATTACCGCTACGACAGCCAAAAATATCGATACTGCAAAGAAAGTGGAAGGATCGGTAGCCGTCACCTCGTACAAGGCGGATGCCAAGTATCGGGTAAGCGCGAATGAGGCGGCGAGGCCCAGGATCAAGCCGATCAAAAGCAAGATCGACGTGTGGAGCGCCACCAGCCTGAAGATGTCGCCGGCGCCCGCGCCCAGGGCGATGCGGATGCCGATTTCTCGCGTGCGCTCTGCCACCGAATAAGCCATCACGCCGTAGATGCCGATGGCCGCGAGTCCCGCCGCGATTCCGCCGAAAATCCCCAGCAACAGAACATAGAGACGGACATATTGCACTTGGTTGTCCAGGTATTTTTCGACCGTCTGGATGTTCGCGACTGGCCGGTTGGGGTCCACGTCCGCCACGGCTTGACGCAGGCTCGCAACCAAACTCATGGGACTGCTCCTGGTCCGCAAGACGAAAAACATCCCGGCGCGGACCCCGTAGCCCGCGCCCATCCAACGCGGGGTCTGTTGGAGATAAGGCACGTAGATGGAAGGCCCGAGTTGGCGCTGCTGCCGGCTCATCCGTATATCGGAGGCCACTCCCACGACTTCGCGTAATGGTTCATCGGGCACATAGTCCAGCCGAATCCGCTTCCCGATCGCGCTCTCGTTCGGCCAGAAGCGTTTGGCCATCGTCTGATTAATGACCACCGCGAAGGGGGCCGAGGCGGTGTCCCGGTCGTTGAACTCGCGGCCTTCCAAAATGCGTGTGCGCAAAGTGGCGAAATAGTCCGGAGTGACGGCAATGTAATTGGCCGTTTGGCTGGGCTGACCATTGGCATCGGGCGGCGGAGCGGGACGGCCCTCGATGAGAAATCCCATCCCCAGAGCGCCGGCTAGTGGAGGCGTGCCCGCTCCCGCGGCAGAGATCACGCCGGGAATATTTCGAATCCGTTCGTAAACGCGCTGAAACGTCAGCGTGGTTTGCGGGTTGATGTCCCACAAGCCCGCATTCCTGTACCGGCCATAGGGCTTGATGGCTTCGTCGCGAGAGAAACGAAAATCGAAGGTCAGAAGATTTTTCGGATCGGCGCCGAGTGACTTGTTTTGAATCCGCACGAAGCTGTTGATCATGAGCCCGGCGCCCGTCAGCAACACCAGCGCCATCGCAATCTGGAACGTCACAAGCGCGCTTCGCAGATGCTGGCGGGCCACGCCCTCCGTGCCGCTCCGGCCGGTTTCTTTGAGCGAACCGGCCAGATCCGGATTCGACGCCTGAACTGCCGGCGCCATTCCAAATAACAGAGTTGTGAGAATGGACACCGCAGCCGTAAAACCCAAAACCGGCAAATCGAGCGAAAGCTCATTCAACCTGGGAAAACCGGGCGGCGCGGCGGCGACGAAAAGCCTCAGTCCGCCCCACGCAAAGGCAATTCCCACCAGGCCGCCGAGTATAGAAAGCGGGACGCTCTCGGTGACGAGTTGGCGAACGATCCTCCAGCGGCCCGCGCCTATGGCGCTCCGAACCGCGATTTCGGTCCGGCGCGTTGCGGCGCGAGCCAGCAAAAGGCCGGCGACATTGGCGCAGCCGATCAGCAACACGACCCCGACGGCTCCTTGAAGCAGCAGCAAGGGCGACCTCAACTGTCCGTACAGGGATTCGGTCATGGTCTGCACCACTGCGCCCCAGTTTTTGTTCCGGCCCGGGTCCGCGGCTGCTTGCTGCGCCGCCAGCGTGGTCATCTCGGCCTGTGCTTGCTTCAGCGGCACTCCCGGTTTCAACCGCGCGACGACGCCCAAGCCGTACTGGGTGCTCTGCATCTCCGTGCGGGTCCAATTCACAGGCGTCCAGAAATCGGCTTGGTCGTCCCATAAGAAGAAATTCGGAGGCATGACGCCGACGATGGTCTTGTCCAGGCCATCGACTCGCAGCCTCTGCCCAATGACGTTGCGGTCTTTGTTAAAGTGGCGCTGCCAGAATCGGGAGCTGATCAGTAATACGGGCGCCGGAACATCTATCGGATTCTCGTCCTCCGCCAACACCCGCCCCAGCACGGGTTTGACGCCGAGCGCCTGGAACATGGAAGGAGTGAAATTCTCACAGTCGACCCGCTCCGGCGGCTGCCCATGCTGGTCCGCTCCTATGTTGCAGACATTGGTGCGAATGCCGCCCATCGCCTCGAACGATTGGGCGCGTTCCCGAAAGGCGAGATAGTTGTAGGCTCTGACGGAGTTGAGCTGATCGGGGTGGTCGAGCGGAATGGACCAAATCATTACCAGGCGGCCGGCTTCCGGGTAGGGCATGGGACGCAAAAGCGTCGTGTCGATCAGCGTGAAAATGATCGTGTTCGCGCCGATACCCAGCCCCAGCGACAATGCCGCCACGATAGTGAAGCCGGGCTTCTTGAGGAGCATACGGAAGCCGTAAAGCACGTCCTGCCACAGAGTGGTCATGAATTTCGGGGATGCCCCTCCATGCCGAGCTTAGACGCCGCAAGCGGTGAAATGTTCCGCGTTGGCGGGGTAATTGGGCCGTGATCCGTCCATACGGTCGGAAGGTTCGGCAAACCGCTCCCGGCCCAGAGCAACTGGATGAAACGGGAAGAGGCCGTCAATGACGTTCTTTCACAGGCTAAAGCCCGTTCCACCATCTTGCCCAACCCAATTGCGCGCTGACTTTCGCAACTTGGGACTACTTTCGTTTCACCTGGGCGGGCGGAGCGGGGAGGCAGCCCTCAATGCGGAATACTAGGGCAGCATTATTGAGCTCCACGTGGCGCAGCCAAGCCGCCAAATCTTCAGCCGAAAATTCAAAGCCATCGTCGCGAGGATCCCAAGGTTGGCGGAGCGCTTCCTTGAGGTTAGCGATTTCGCCGGCTTCTATAAGGGCTTTTTCGCGGGCTTCGACGCGCTCTTTCTGAAGCTGTTTTAATTCGGTTTTGGCTTTCTCGAGGGTGCGGTTGAGGCGATGCTCGTAAAGAGAGAGGCGGGTGAGGAGATCGCTATGCTGCTCGAGAGATTTGGCTTGGGCGAGGGCGCTATGGATGAGAGGGTCGGGGGACATTTCGGCCGGCTCTTCGTCAACAGCTTCGCCTGTGCGCTCGTAGACGGCGAGGCCGAAGAGGCTGTTTTCCATGGCGCGGATGCGGTCGAGCCGCCAGTAGGTGTCGGCGATGGTCTGGACGCATCTGGATTCGATTAGACCTTGCGGCTTTAGCTCGGTGTGGAACTGGCCGCAGTGCTTTTGATAGGCTGCGAGATCTTCCGAGGGAAGGACGACCGTGTGGCCGGTGAGGCCGTGGCGAAGGGCGTTGAGGGATACCCGGCGCCGGCCTTCTGGAGTCACGGGGCCGCTGGAACGGGCGGCGTTTTGGCGATTGATTTCGGCGCGATTGTTGGATTTGGAAGGGTTCATAAAAAAGTCTCGATCAGTTATCGCGCAGAAGAAGGGGAAACATAGCGGAATAAATCGGGATGTTATTGAAGGTGTGGAACTTCGTGTTATGGCGGTGGGGGTGAACGCCCGCGGCGCTGGTTGGGGCGGCTCGGCGCATGCCGCTTTGGAGGTCGCGCCCGCAGCATATAATAGCTGGCGGAGTCCGCTCCAGGAATTGAGCATGTTCGAGGATGAAATCGTCGCCCCGCTGCCAGTGGTCTCCGGCGAAGCGGAGCCCTCCGCTCTGGAAGAGGAAGTGATCGCATTGTTCGATCGCTTTCAGGACCGGCTGCTGCGATATCTGATGAGCCTGGGATTGGCACCGGCAGACGGCGAAGAAGTGGTGCAGGAAGTTTTTCTGGCGCTGTTCCAGCATTTGCGGCGGGGCAAATCGCGACGTAATCTTCGCGCCTGGATTTTCCAGGTGACGCACAACCTGGGCTTGAAGCGGCGGGAGCGGCTGCGCCGCGATCGCCAGGCGCTGGCCGAGTCCACGGCGCTGGACCGGGAGGCCTGTTGTGCCGATCCCGCGCCGAATCCCGAAGATCGATTGGCTGGGAAACAGCGGCTCCAACGTCTGTGGAGCGTCCTGCGCGCGCTGCCGGAGCAGGACCAGAGGTGTCTCGCGCTGCGCGCGGAAGGTTTGACGTATCGCGAAATCGCGGAAGTGCTTGGAATTTCGCTAGGGGCCGTGCCACTGTCGCTTGGGCGGTCTCTGACGCGGCTCACTCGCGCCGATCGAGGGTAATCGTGAGGACCGACGATGCAGTCTGACGAATCTCATATTGCCGATCACGAACTGCTTCAGGCAACCGACGGGGAGCTCGCGTCCGGACGCGCCTCGGAAGTGGCGGCGCATCTCGCCGCATGCTGGCTTTGCCGCGCGCGCAAGCAGGAGTTGGAGAAGACGGTGGCGGACTTTGTGCGGCTGCACCACTCGATGGGGAATCCGCCGCGAGAGCCCGGGTCGGGCCAGCGCTCTTTGCTCAAGGCGCGCCTGGCGCAAGCTGCTGAGAGTGCGCCGCGCGGGTGGTTTCCGCGACCCGCGTGGGGCTACGCCGCGGCGCTGGCGCTGATAGCAATCGCCGGAGCTGCTTATGTCTCTTGGACCGCGGGGGATTGGCCCGCGGCGAGGCCGGGCATTGCTATTGGCGCGGCGCGTCCCGTGCCCGTTTCGTTTCCCGAGCCCAGCCTCACGCCCGGCGCTGTCGCGACACTGAATCGCGACCAGATCTGCCGCGCGCCGCGCCCCAACAACGCCGCGGTCTCCGCACAACTTCAGCGCCAGGTTTTCGAGGAATACGGCATCCCCACCGCGGAGCCGCGAGCGTACGAGGTCGACTACCTGATCACTCCCGCGCTGGGCGGCGCCGACGATATCCGCAACCTCTGGCCGCAATCCTCGACTTCGACCGTGTGGAACGCGCGTGTAAAGGATGCGCTGGAGGAGCGCCTGCACGATTTGGTCTGCGAAGGCGATTTGGATTTGGCGACGGCTCAGCGCGAAATTGCCTCGGATTGGATCGCGGCGTATAAGAAATATTTCGGAACAGACAGACCCATTGCACTGGCGCGCTAGTCTGTCGTTTCTGAACTAAGTAGACTAAACAATCGGTTTACCGCATACTCACGGTGGATATACCGGCGGTTAAACCCGATATCCGCAGCTAAAGGTCATTCGACTAATTGTCCGTGGGTACTCTTTCGGCGTGGTCGATGACGATCATCTCCGCGGGGCCTCTCTTTGATTCCAGTCTGATTCCAATGTCTTGCAGCGCCGAGAAGATGTCTCTCTGCGGCTCCTGTACGTCAAGCCCGGTCGTCGCCGGGACGGGCCGCCCGCCAGGTCCGCTCAGCCCCTCGGGTGAGAACTTGAGGACGAAGTCGAATTTACTTGTCAGTAGGGTCTCATCCCTTACCGGGACACCGAGCCGCCTTTCCAGCTCGGTGGCCAGTTCGCGCATCGTCGCGTGTTGAGCCGTGAGCTTGGCCTGGCCGTTGATGACAAAAGTCATTGCTCCGGTGAATTCTGGCGGCACAATGGGGAAGCCGTCCGTCGCAAACGGGGAATCGCTGAGCCGCTTCGCGCGTGGCGGCGTCGTTTTCGGAATTTTGAGTCCGTTCTTCCCAATGACCAGGGAGTAAATCGGGAGCGGCCTGGTTTCTCGATGGACCTCAGCCTTGAAGCGGTCAGCAACAAGATTCCGCGTCATTGTCCGGGTCTGATCCTGAGTGGTGTCTGCCGGCATGGTGGCTTCAACCGCGAATCTTTCATCGCCGATCCAGCCAGGCCCGACGATCTGGAAGTCTTTCGCATCGGAGGCAAACATCAAGAGCGTCTTCAGTGTCACGGCGGGAAAACGAAGCCGACCCGGTTCGTTCAGAGGCTTAAAGCTTTCCTGCCTGCCTCCTCCAGCCGGGGGTAGCTGCGTGGGTTTCACTGAAGTCACAGTGAACGTGAGTGCCGCATCGGCAGTGACGCCTTCACGATGAAGATGGAAACGATCTATCTTTGCCTTCGAATGCCGGTAACCATCGGCTCACGCTCCGGCCAATAGCGGGTGTCGCTGAGGCTCTGCGGACGCTTCAGTGCAGGAGATCCAGGGTGTTATTGCCGTCGTTGACGAAATACACTCCCTGATCATCCCGGATGGCGAGGCCGAACAAGTCCCCCGCACCCATTCCGGTGACATCGACGGACTTGAGAGCGACTTGCTTACCGCCCGGAGTGATCTCGACCATATTGCCGTCCAGGCTGTTGACGACGATGATGTCACCGTTGGGTGCGATTGCCAGGCCAAGAGGGCCGTTGAGACCGGACGTGGTGAAGGGCATGCCAATCTTGGGGCTGCTTGTAAGAGCGTTCAGGATGGGCACGATCTGGTTATCCAGCGTATCGGCGACATAGAGAACACCATCGGCGCCTAAGCCTACGCCGGTAGGCCCGATCACCAGAGCTGCCGTGTCGGTGCCGCGACGCTGCCGATGTCTTGGAGGACGTTGGTGACGAATAACACGGCGCTCGTACCCATATCGAGGGCTGTCATATCCCAAGGGCCGTCAATGCTGCTGCCAATAGTGCTGTTGCCCGGAAACGTTTCCACCACTTGGCCGGAGCTGTTCAGCACGATCAGGCAACCTGGTCCGCTCAGGACACCCGTATCGGTACCGGCGGGGAAGGTTGGCAGGCTGCCGACGATCACAAAGCCGGAGCGCAGCACGGCAAGCGCCGTCGTCAGACCCACTCCCCCGGGGCAGCTCAGGTCGCTGATCTGAGCGAACAACTTCACGCTGCCATCCCCGGGAGAGACTTGAACAATCGTGGTTCCCGTACCTTGCGTATTCCCCGAGTCGTTAAAATTACTGACCAAAACGTGGCCGGACTTGAGGTCGCCAATGCTTAAAGGCACCACCGCAACGCCGTAGGGATTCACGTCGCCGTTGGCCGGAACGGTGGAGGCGTGGGCTTTGATCGTCTTCATGTCTCCGATAAAGGAAGACGCGGCGAAGCTGGTCGCAGCGCTAAGTAATAGAGCGGTAAGAGCTCGGTGCATGGTTTCTCCTCCTGAATAGGCAAGTCGGGTATGTTCCCCAATAGCAGAGACTTGGGATTCAGGATCCAGGGAACATGCAGAGCCAGCGGTTGGGTACTATGCTTTGAAGCCCCAGCGATTGAAAGCCTTTTCGGCGAGCCTCTGGTGTACGTGGCACGAGAAGCCCGTGACGTTGACACGCCGAGGTGCGGCCGGTCTCCCCGGGGCCCTAGCGCACCGCCAATACTGGCGAGACCGAACCGCCGGCAGGATGATCGTGCATCGCATGCGCGGAGGCGCCTGAAGAAGTTAGCTGAGAGCTGAAGAACAGAAAGAAATTGGACCCGACCTCAACGGCTCTGCCGGCAGCCTCCGCATCATCCATCACTTTCGCAGAGGTAATTCCGCTGCTTCCATCCGGTGTGGGCCAGTCGCTCTGATCCATCACGAGTACGGGCCTAACTTCCCACCAGGTGGGATTCGCGTTCACGCGTGAATTATCGATGACGTGGCTATGGTTCGGCGTGGGTACGAAATAGTGGCGCTGTCGGCGTTCCCATTTTGTTAAGAAGAACGGAAAGGTCGACCGAGGACGCGTGCATCGTGCATGTGCCGGGCACGGGATTGTTCGGGTCCGGGCATCGCGTCTGCACTGTCGGCTTAGTCATCCAGGCGTCCGGAACGAAGCCGAACAGACTAATCAGCGCGTTTCCCAGATCTGTACCGCAAAGTTCGCCGGGCCGTGGTCCGGGAGGAGGGCATTGCATCGCATCGCTTGCGTGGTTGCTGCCGAAGAACATCGGCACCAGGACGTATAGGTAAGCGGAGTTTGAGGTTCGCGCGAGGTCAGCCGTGCCGTCGCGCGGCGCGACCTCGTGCCATGAAATCCCTTCGCTAACGTGAAATCCAACACGTGCGCACTAGTGCTTGCTTGAACTGGAGGACGGCCTACTGGAATTGTTTCCGGCATCTTGAGCTCCGAACGTAAGACTCAGCAGGTATTGAATTAAGTCGCTCTTCTCGTCATTACTAAGTCCCAGAGACATGCAATTGTTGTAATGATCGACCACGTCCGCGAGCGTGGCGAACCGCCCGTCATGATAGAAACCGCCCTTGGCATGCGTAAACAAGTCGCCAATTGGGGATGTCCGATATCGATGATCCGGCGCACGGCCGGCTTGGAAACTGTCAATGCAGATTTCGGACGGCATGTGCAAGTTCCAGCCAGGATCGCTCCAAAGCGGCTCAACGTGGCAGTTGTTGCATTGGGCTTTGCCGCTGAACAGAGCGTCGCCCCGCGCCGCTGCCGCGGGGTCGAAGCTTCCCGCCGGTGGTTGGGGCGAAGGAATAGCCAACTGGTAAAACTGAAGCGCTTGCAGTTTAGATGTCACCATGTCGTTGTCGGGGCTGACATATTGCCCGTTCGCCATCCGTAGATCCCCGAAGTCGTGAGCCTCGGCAATTGGAAACTGCACGGGATCATTCAATCGGGGATCCCAGAATCTGCCGTTTCCATGCATCTCCAGCGTCGCTACAAAGGCATTCCAGTGCGGAACGGATCCTCAACCGACCCACGTGTGAAGATTCACACCTCCCAGTCCGAATGCGGGCGGAATCAGCGAGCGCCAGGAACATTCGTGCCGGTAACATTACCGTCGGTTACCTGTTGGGGATTGGAGGCTTTGCCGTCAAGAAGCAATTCAGCGTCGAATTTTCCCGGGCCCCAAGTATTGAGCACATTTCGCACACCCGTCTGCGTTGTGGAGAGCAAATTTGCAACGGCGCTTAGATCCGGCGCGAGAGCAATGATCGCTCCTACGTTCAGATCACGATTGGGCCAACCGTCCAGACGGTGTCCAACGCACCCTGTGCCGGGATTTGGCTGAATAACGCCGGCGCACAGCGCAGGTGTGGAATTGTCGACCGTGGAGTGACAAAACGCGCACTGAATCCCCATGGATTGAAGCGCTCCCGAAGAATCAAAAACGCCGGTAACGCCAACTACGGCATTCAGCTTCAAGAGTGCGACCGTCACCGCCGGATCGTTGAGATTCACGTTCCCATGCTGGAGCTGCTGGAACAGATTATTCGGTAGCGCGTCTACGTCGACCTTTAACCCGACCGTGAGGGCAGTCTTCGGACTGACCCCGGGGCCCACGCCGCCCAGTGCAGATCCCTGAATTGCCTGATGCAATTTGAGCGTGTCGCCCCAAAATGCTTGATCTCCGAACGTGTCAAAGCGGAAAATCTGACGCCCCTGGTTGACAAGCTGGGCGGCATTATTAATCACAGGGTCTTGATTCGTCGATTGGCTTCGAACTCCCTGCAGAATCAGCCCGAGAAAGACGATAAGAGACGCTACCGCTATGGAGCTGTTGATTCGAAATGATGCATTTTGCGGCATGGGAGGTTCTCCTTTCACGACGCTAGGGCTCCCCATCGCCGTCTTCTCACCCAACTGACTAAATAGAGTCGCTTCCTCGGCAAACGTGGCTGCCAGAGTGTAAAAGAAATGTAAATACTAGGGAAGAGTTCAGATCCTGGCTGCGTTATTGGATCAGTGCTGGATGTTGTGAAATAAGGGAGCTAAATCACTCTGATGGTTTGGCTGAGGGACAGACTACTTAGAAAACTACTGTGCTAAGCGGACTGGCGAGTAAAGCGCCATTGGGCGACGCATTCTGCGGATTTACCGCTCACACCCTGGAAAGTCGGGCGGCCTGCCGTTCACTGACTGCAGGCCTGAACATTTGTTACGAATTCGCTCCAACACCGCCTTCACGGTGCGGTCGCATCGTTCTCCCAAATAGCTGTAGCATTTCACAAAGATCGGTCCGAGCTGTTTCTCTAAATCCTTCCGAAGCAGGAGCCGCGAGCGGCTCAATCGAGTCTTCACGGCTTCTTCCGACAAGTTCAGGCACTCGGCGGTTTCCGCCGTGCTCATCTGCTCCACTTCACGCAGCATAAAAACGGATCGGTACGCGTCGGGCAAAAGATCTACTGCTAATCCAAGCATGCCCTTAATTTCACCCCCGATTGCCTGCTTTTCGGGGTCATAGATATTTGCGTTAAGAAACGCTACCTCCGCTGTCATCTCTCCCGCGGCGTTCTCCAGTGCGACTAATCTTTTACGCCTTTGCCTCTTCCGAACCGCCCCGTGAAGCGCGATCTTCGTTAGCCAGGTTGCGAAGCTGGATCTTCCCTCAAACTGGGCCAAGTGTTCGAATGCTTTAACCATGTATCCTGTAAAATGTCTTCGGCCTCTAAGTCATCGGCGTGCACGGAGCGAATGAGGCGGAATAATCGCTGGTTGTAACGGCGCATCAGCAGTTCAAAGAGACCGCTTTCGCCGGCCCGCACTCGTTCCACCACATCGGAATCGGATAGGGACACCTGGCTCTCCGTCTCGACCATGTCCATACAGAGTCCGGCGGCACGAAAAAGTTACAAGACTTTGATCATGTTTCGATGTCCGTTAGCGGAGCGTGTTCGTTTAGCCGCCGCCGCATCTGGGCAACGAATGCATACGTTATACTTTCCCCATTGTTGGACTCGGCAGCCCCCAAGTGCGGAACGGAGAAAGGCCGTCACTTCTCCCGAAGCTTCGGCAGACAAGACCGCGGGAGGAGAAGAGAGCCGGGAGTCTGCCCAGTCTAGATAGAAAATTCTATCCGTGATCGAGCAACCACGGGATCGAAAGCCTCACTCCCTCCTGAGCGGCCATTCGCAGAATGTTGCGCACGGACTGCTGGAACCTCTGGCGCAATACCGCAAGCTGAGTGGCGTCGCGAAGGTCCTGCACGGCCCGACGCAGCTCGTCCACGGTCAAGCTTCCACCGAGTGGCCGGCCAGTCGCATCCAGTGCGAACGGCTCGTGAAAAAGAGAATCATACAGGCAGCCCAGCAGTACATTGTCATGGGCAGCGATCAGGTACGCCGGATATTCAGCGACGGA
>DATDGT010000294.1:0-20042 GCA_036521975.1 Bryobacteraceae bacterium | reverse complement strand
TCCCACCGGTCTCAAACCGAACCGCCGACTCATCTCATCGCTCGCCCTCAAACCCGGCAAGATATTGCCGCGATGGAACTACACCATTGCACCCAATCTGTGAGAATCTATGGAAGTTAATTTTGCGTGGACCCTAAGGTTTCTGCTGTCCTTTGCGGTATTGTGATCGCAAGCGGGTACGCGCTGCTAGGAGATACCCTGACCCACAATACATACGAAATTGCCGGCGGAACTGGAGCCGGTGGGCTCACGCCAGTGAGTTCAAAGACACCGTTTTCGATGTCGTTCCCAGCGAGCACGTTTCTTCTCGACCCCAATGTGACCGGCTCCGTCAACGCTTCTTCATCCACGTCGGGAACGTCCATAAATGGGACCCTAGAAGCAAATGGGACCCTAGAAGCCGATGGGGTCAGCCTCTTCGAGCCCGCAGAGGCCATGTTCAATATTATGGTAATGTCGACCTTTCAGGTAGAGGTGACGCCTGTCTTAGGCAGTCACCTCAACATTTCCCAGGTGCCGGTATTAGAGGCCACGGTCCGGGAGTGCATCGTGTGGGTTCTCGTCATCTGGAATCCTCGGTTCTGGAACCGTAGGGGCACAAGCTACCGTGGAAGTCGGCGCTTTGTCGGCTAGTTCTAATTGTCTCTCGAACGGGTCCGTCACAATGCCCGGTGTGCCATTCAGCGATACGTCTTCGGTCGCATTCACCGTCGGCACGCCAGTGACCGTTATAAAACTCTCGGGGGTACAGGGTGAGGTGGGAGCCATTGACGGCGGCTCTGCAGCGGCTGCCTTTAGCGTGTTCACTGACCCGACGTTCGAGATTGATCCATCTTTTCCATTTGCTTCCGATTTTGAGCTGGTTTTTAGCACCGATGATGTAGGAACTGCGCCCGAACCAAGCACCTTTGGCCTGATGGTGCTGGGAATCATTGGGATTAGTACACCGAAGCTATGGCGACGTTTTGTGTCCCTCGGCCTAAATCGTTACGCTTCCCACGCTTGCTCGGGCGAACGTGGCGGCCACGGCGCATTACCGTAGATGTTCGACACGCCGTGATCGTTCGCACGCCCCAAGCCGACGCGCTTCCAGTGTGGTTTGGTGCTCATCGTCGTAGGCTTTGCTTGCCTCCCATCCATTCCGCCAGGACGCGGCCGTTCAGCAGGATCCGCGCGCAATGCGGCCGGGGAGGAGTCGCGTAGCCGCTCGGTTGATATCCCTCGTCAACCAATCGCAGGTACTCCTCGACCCACTCACTCAGAGCTTCCTTGGTCGCCGGACGTGTCCGCCACGAACTGAGCTTGCGGCGGATTTCGCCGTTCTCCCGCCATATGAGCTCCACCTGCATGCCTTCGGGTTGGTGCATGGCTGACCGCGGTTCCAGGTGCGCTTCGGGCAGCCTGGCGCGCTGTCGCGTGCGCCGGAACCGATTCCGCGTTCGCTGCCATTCGCGGAGCGTGCGCTTGCCCGCCTTGAGCATCCGCTCGCCTTTTCTGGTTTCCCTCGTCATACGGTCCTCTCGTTCACCTTTCCACTAACGACCACTGCCTCTACGTGTTACCGCACTGTTCGTATAGCACTACGCGCGCGCCTCGCGAATCTGCATCGGAAGCCGCTCGCCAGCCCTTTCTGGTTCCCTGGGGAAAGCTGACTGATTCGAGGCCTCGGTTGCCCGCTTCTAAGCGTGGGGTGGGGTTCGCCCTTTTCTCTTCCTTTGGCTGTTGTGTGACCGCACGCTTACGCTCGTCTCCCATCCAGAGGAACGGCAAGCCGTAGGTGTACCCGGTTCGCCGTTCGCCGTATCGTAGAAGCCAGCCGTCACGGACAAGGGACGCCAGGGCCCTTTGCGCGCTTGTGGGGTTGATTCTCGCGCGCCTTGCTGCTTGCCGCACGCTAACCAGCCCGTGGTTCCTGTCGCGCTGAATCGACTTGAGAACCACCAGATAGCAACGCAGCTCGGCACGCTTCAGGGTCATCAGCCCGATTCGACATCAGGGCACCGAAACCAGAACAGCACTCGCGGGTGAGATGTTACTACGCGCTTAGCGTTCACTTACTTACCGGCCTCCATTCGATGCGCAACCCTGCGCCGCATTCCGGGCAGCACCCCGCGCCGTCTCGGACATCCGCTGCCTTCAGTTCGACGTGGCGCCCGCACGCGTGGCATTGGAGCGCATAGACCTCCGCCTCACGTCTCATGGGGTGCGCTGGCGATCCCGCCATCTGTGCAGAATCTTTCTGCAGGCGGCCGGCGCGGGGAACCCCCTCAGCGCCTCCATTTCGGTGGATCCTGGCCAGTCGCGGGTTTTGACCTGGAGCAACAGCACGTCCGCCGGGCCGATGGCGACAACACCCCAAGCCCCCAATGAGCCCGCAGCGCGCGTACAGCGGTAGCCCGAGGCCTCCAGCAACCGCATGCTGCGATGCTCGTTACGTGAGCCCTTGGCGGCCGTATTCATCGGCACACCGCCAGAGGGTTTGTGCCCAAATTGTGCCCACGGATTGCTGTTTGTGCGTTTCTAGCGCTTTTGCCCGCGCGTGAAATGAGTAACTTACGTGTTATCAGTGAGGGCTGTAAGACCAAGTCCCCCTCTCCGCACCAAATATCTGGCTTTCGTATCAATAGGTCACGGCAGCCATCTTGGTCTGTGCCCAAATCCCGCCTTTCTCTTTCGCCGCCGTTGCCGCTATGCTATTGATTGAAGGCTTTCCTGGAGGAACCGTGACCACCGCTCCGCTCAGCAAAGAGGAAATCGAACGCAACATGCGCGACGTTGCGCACGCCATAGCGCAGCAGGAGCTTGAGGGCTTGCACGTCTCCGCAGCGACGGTTGAGGACATGAAACGTGCGGCGTGTGGAGAAATCCGCTCCGAAGACGTTATCCGCAACATTCACGCTCGCGTGAAACATGCCGAAGTACTCCGGCAATGATCATTACATTGACCCGGAATCCGGGGTTCTAAAAAATCGCCTCGGCATCACCGGCCAGGCTTTGCTCGAAGCCGCCGAAGCCGATTTCGTAGCGGAACGCTCGCATGAACTTTCGCAGACGCCCCTTGCAGGCCGATTTGATCTTGCGCACCTCCAGGCCATCCACCGCAATTGTTCGGCGACGTGTACGAGTGGGCGGGGGAGTTACGCGATATTGACATCAGCAAAGGCGCTAATCGTCGCTCATCATGCCCACATCGCGAGCGCCGCGGCGCCGATCTTTAGAAAGCTTGCGGCGGAGAATCATCTTGCCGGGCTTGGCCCTGCCGATTTCAGCGACCGCGCGGCGTATTACCTCGCTGAACTGATCGCCTTGCATCCCTTCCGCGAAGGCAACGGCAGGGCGCAACGCGAGTTCATCAGTCACTTGGCCCGTGCGAGCAGCTATTACATCGCCTGGGAGAATGTCAACCGCGCGGAAATGCTGCAAGCCTCAATCGGGTCCTTTCGGGGAGACACATCAAAACTCGTTGCCATCATCCGCGATAACCTCCACCCGGATTGACCGTGAAGTTCCGGAACGCTGAAGCAATCCAAAGCCGTCAATCGATCCAGGCTCGGCAAGCCTCCGCGAACTATCCTTGTGGGTGGCGGACCGCAATGTTCTTCGTCACGTTCGAAAGTTGTCCTGTGCCAAGCACGCTACGCTGGAAACAGTGACCAAGTTCGGATTCCTGGAGCCGGTTGCTGTATTCGCCGGCATACTCGCCTACATTTGGACGCTCCGCTTTACGCATCCTTGGTTTTGGCTGCCGGTACTCGGTCTTATCGTGGTCTCCCACATCGCTCGACGAGAAGGAGCGCCCGGGCTAGGGTTTCGAGTAAAGCATTTGGGGGATTGTGTCCGTAGCTTCGGTCCCGCGCTGATCGGGTTCGCATTGGCAATGTGCACCATCGGTTGGCTGTTGGGCACCATCCGTCCCATGGGATTCGCAGATGCGGCTTGGACGCTCGGGCTGTACCTGCCCTGGGGCCTATTTCAGCAATATCTGCTGAACGCATATTTTCTAAAGCGATTCGATACCGTGCTCTCACCGCGTGGCGCGGGTCTCACGGCGGCGGCGCTATTCTCCTTCGTGCATGCTCCTAACTGGTTTCTGATGCTCGTGACGGCGCCGGCCGGTTTCGGCGCGATTCAGGTGTACCGGCGCTATTCCAACTTGTACTTCTTGGGAATAGCGCATGCGGTCATCGGATTCCTGTTGTTTCTGGTGGTGCCGGATTCTGTAAGCCATCATTTGAGAGTCGGGCACGGATGGTCGATCGGACATTAATCGCGGGCTTGCGTTTACAAGCCGAAAAGGCGCTCCGCGTTCCCATGAGCGATCCTCTCCCGGTCGGCAACGCTCACAGGTAATTCATCCAGAAAGGCACGCGCCTGCGCCATTGATCCGTAGGGATAGTCGGCGGAGAACATGATCCGGTCTACACCCACCTGCAGCAGAAGATCCAGGAACGTGGGGGTAAAGTTGAATCCGGCGAACGTGTAGTGCACATTTTCGCGAAGATAGGCGCTGATCGGCCGCTTCAGCCCTGTAACAGCCGGGCTCATCATATCCAGCCTCGACATCATGAAGGGAAGCGATTCCCCCATGTGGCCGATGACGATCTGCAGCTTTGGATACCGGTCAAACACTCCTCCAAGAACCATCCGGAGCACGTGCAGGGCGGTTTCGATATGCCAACCCCAGCCCGCACTCGCAAACATGTAAGTCACTGCGGGTGTGAAGCCACCATAGGAGGCCTCCATGACCGGCTGTGGCGGCTGAGTCGGATGAAGATAGATTGGGACTCCCAGTGCTACGGCGCATTCCAGAATGGGCCAGAAGAACTGGTCGTCCAAATAACGGCCCCGGTGGTGACCGTTGATCAGGGCTCCCTTGAAGCCGTGCTGGCGGACGGTGCGTTCCAACTCGGCAGCCGCTTTTTCCGGGGCGGCGGTTGGTATCGCGGCGAATCCAGCGAAGCGCGCTGGATGGCGTGTAACGGCGTCCGCGACGAAATCATTTCCTTCCCGGGCGAGCGCGGCGGCTTCGCTCGCGTCTAGCTGCTCCACGCCGGGAGAGTTTAGCGATAGCACCTGCACGTCGATGCGGGCGGCATCCATTTCCGCGATTCGTCGCTCTCCGACATCAATCAACTGCTCCCGTATCTGGACCATACGGTCGCCGAGAGCCGTGGTGCGTTCCAGGAAGCCGCGCCCTGGGCCGTTGAAGAACCCCGGAGTCGCATAATGTTCCTCCAGCGTTATTGCTCGCATTGTTTTCAATTATGACGGAACGGTGTAGCCTGATATTGGTGAGTAAGCAAGAAGCTGCGGAATCGCTCTGGATCGAAGGACGCGAAGTTCTGGTGACGCACCCGTCCAAGCTGTATTTCTCCAGGCAGACGAAGCTTTCGAAACTCGACCTGGTGCGCTACTATTTATCGGTCGCCGGCGGCGCGTTAGCGGGTATCCGCGACCGCCCGATCGTACTCAAGCGATTCGTGGACGGCGCTGAAGGCGAGGCGTTTTATCAGAAGCGCGCTCCGGCCGCGCGGCCCGACTGGCTACGAACGGTGACGCTTTCATTTCCCTCGGGCCGCACGGCGGAGGAGCTCGTCATCGAGGATGCCGCAGGACTGGCATGGGTGGTCAATCTCGGCTGCATCGAGCTTCATCCCCATCCGGTTCGCTCCCGCGATCTCGATCACCCTGACGAATTGCGCGTAGATCTCGATCCCGGACCGGGCGTCGATTGGGCCGATGTGCGCAAGGTTGCGCTGGAGGTGAAGGCGTTCCTGGAAGAGATGGGATTGCGGGGGTGGCCCAAGACCAGCGGCTCGCGCGGAATGCATGTGAATGTGCGGATACACCCGCACTGGGATTTCCAGCAGGTGCGCCGCGCGGCAGTGACTCTATCGCGCGCGGTGGAACGGCGCGCGCCCGCTCTGGCCAGCTCGAAATGGTGGAAAGAGGAGCGCCATGGCGTGTTTCTGGATTACAACCAGAACGCCCAAGACCGTACGACCTGCTCGGCCTATTCCGTCCGTCCGCTGCCGGATGCGCGCGTCTCCACTCCGCTCGATTGGCGCGAGGTCCCCGACTGCGACCCGGTCGATTTTACCGTCCTCAGCGTCCCCCAACGTTTCGCGAAGATGGGCGATCCCCACGCAGCCATAGACGACGCGCCGGGCTCGCTGGAAAAGCTGCTGGAGCTAGCAGCCATGGACGAAGCCGAAGGTCTCCCCGACGCGCCGTGGCCTCCTCATTTTCGAAAGATGAAAGGCGAGCCCGCGCGCGTCAGTCCCTCGCGAGCGAGACCGGCGGCTTCGAAAACAGCGGCCTCGAAAACAGCGACGCCGGCGCGGAAGAAGATGCCCCTTCTGGTCGTGGCGAAATCTCCGGACAAAGAAGCCGCCTTGGCAGGCTTGAAACAATGGAAGAAAGAGCATCCTAAGGCGGCCAAACTGCTCGCGGTGGACGACGTTCTGGTAGATGCCATGCGCGGCAGATTCTCCACCTGGACGCGAGTCCGGGTCAACCTTCGGCACGTTCCGGAAGAGCTGAGGCCTCCGCAGGTTACGCCCAACCCGGATTACGATCCGGCCGAGGAATGGCGGGCACGCGCACGGCGTCGAACAGCTCCTGCTACCGCCCCCGTCCAAAAATAGCCGCCAGTTCTTGCGGAGGAACCGTTTCAAGCTGCGCATACGTACAGTCAGCGGGCTCTTTGTCGGTGCGCCACCTTCTAAAATGCGCCATATGACGGAACCGGGAGCCCTGCATATGCTCGTAGGCGACTTCCGCCACCAGTTCCGGGCGCAGCGGCTCCCAGGATAAATCCTTACCCTGGCTCCAACGGCTCTGGCCTCCAGGCACGCGATGTCCTGTTTGAGCGGGTTCGGCGGCCGCCCACTGCCTCCACGGATGATTCGCAAGAGCATTCTTTCGATAGGACGCGAGATGTTTCAGTAGCTCTTCTCGCTGCTCGCGCGTGAAGCTGGCGCACACGCCCACGTGCTGTAGCGCGCCGGCCTCGTCATATAGACCAAGCAGCAACGAGCCGACCGCGGCGCCCTCCGCATTTTTGTACCAGCGGAATCCCGCGACCACGCAGTCGCAGTCGCGGTCGTGTTTGATTTTAAACATGACGCGCTTGTCCGGTTCGTAGACGCCGGAGACAGGCTTGGCCATTACGCCATCCAGTCCCGCGCCTTCGAATCGCCGAAACCAATCCGCCGCTACCTTCCGATCTTTGGTGGCGGGAGTCAAGTGAAGCGGTGGCGCGGCCCCGGCCAGCAGCGATTCCAGTTCTTTGCGCCGGGCGTCGAACGGTTCGTTGCGCAAGTCGCGATCGTCGCTCGAAAGCAGGTCGAAGAACACGATAGAGGCCGGCGTCCGTTGCGATAGAAGCGTTACACGGGAGGCAGCCGGATGAAGGCGGAGCTGCAAGGCTTCGAATTCCAGCCGCCCATTCTGCGCGATGACGATTTCTCCGTCGAGCACGCATCGAGAAGACAATTGGGCGCGCAGCGGATCCAGCAGCTCCGGAAAGTAGCGGTTCAGTGGCTTCGAGTCCCGGCTTTGGATCAGAATCTCGTCTTTGTCGCGGAACACGAGCGCGCGAAATCCGTCCCATTTCGGCTCAAAGATCCATGCTCCCTCCGAGGGGATTTCTTCGATCCGCTTGGAGAGCATCGGCAATACCGGAGGATTGACGGGGAGCCGCAAGCCTTAAGGCTACCAAGCGACGTCGGATTTACCGAGACGCGGCGGCTTCGGCCTTGGATATAGCGTTTCCAGGATCTTGTCCAACTCGGCCAACATTCGGCCGGACGACCAAGGCTCGACTTCGTCGGCTCCGAGTTGCTCGAGTTTGGATTGCTCCACGGCGGCCAACGGCTCCGCCACGCTTCTTTCCCGGCCGGCGATGTACGCCTCCTCCTCGGCGCGTTTCCGGTCCATCGTATTGGCGTCGTTTCGGGCGGTTTCGACGGCGGCTCGCGCGGCTGTTTCACGGGCGAGAGCGGCTGCTCGTTCGTCATCTAATTGCTTACGCTTTTCATTGACCCGCTCGACAGCGCTAATGCCGGCGCTTGCGAGCGCGGGTTATCATGTCATCGCTCCCGCTGCGTAGCGAGGCTAAAACGTCTTGCCGACTGAAGCCCTCCCTCCACAACTCCCTCGCGATACAATCATTCAGTGCTCTGGGCTGCACAGACTTTTTGAAAGTGCGAGGGGAACATGCGACCTTTGGTGACACTGATTATGCTCGCGAGCGTTTGCACCGCTCAAAAACTTTCCACTCAGGAGTTGCTGCAGATGGCGCGAACACGCGCGGCCGGATTGGAGCAGGCCCTACGCGATACGTTCAGCGCGGACAACCTTCAAAAAGGCACGGCGGCGGCGGGCGAGATGGGCGATTTTGTGTGGGCTGTCGCCGCGGATAAAGGTCCTTCACTACAAATCAATACGGAACCGCCGATTCCCGCTTTCAAGGCCGGCTCCCTGTGGGTCGTGCAAAGCCGTTTGGTTACCGGGGCGGCTTACAAGTACACGTGGATCGCCGACGGAAAGCCGATCGGAGGCGCGAACAACCTGCCCGCGTTCGGATCCGACAGCTACGCCAAGCCCGGCGTGCCGCAAGGCAAGCTTACCGGGCCTATCGAAGTGCCCGGCAAAATTTATCCCGGCGTCAAGGCCAACATGTGGTTCTACGTGCCCGCGCAATGGGACGGTGCAACTCCAATGGCCGTGCAGGTGTGGGGCGACGGCCAGCAATTCACAGGTCCGCGGCCGGGGCAATGGAGGATCCTGGAGACGCTGGACAGCTTAACCGCTCAGAAAAGGATTCCCCTCATGGTGAGCATTTTCGTGCAGGCGGGCACCGGTCCGGAGCGTAACCAAAGATCCATCGAATACGACACTGTGAACGATGCGTACTTGCATCGCCTGCTCGATGAGATTTTCCCGGTAGTGGCCGCGCATGTGAAAATGCGCACCGACGGATACAGCCGCGCGATCCAGGGCCTGAGCTCGGGCGGCATCATGGCGTTCAACGCGGCATTTGACAAACCGGAGGAGTTTTCGCGGGTTTTGAGTTGGATCGGGAGTTACACGGCGCTGCAAAGATCCGCCGCACACCCGGAAGGCGGCGGTGAATACCCGACCATGGTCCGCCGCGAGGCGAAGCGCAATATCCGCGTGTGGCTTCAGGACGGGTCCAACGATCTCGATAATACAGCAGGGAATTGGCCGGCGGCCAACATCGGCATGGCGAATGCGCTGAAGTTCAAGGGTTACGATTATCACTTCTCGTTCGGGGTCGGCGAGCACAGCGACGCGCATGGAGCTGCGGAGCTGCCGGAGGCGTTGACGTGGCTGTGGCGCGATTACGATCCGGCGAAGACTTCACAGGAGTTCGTGCAGGACCCAGCGGAAAAAGATCAACCAGCCTGGCGGGTCGTCCAATTTAATCGGAAGTAGAGGCCCCTTCAGACTGTAGAGGCCCGTTCAGATTAAGGTTTGGCGGCGAAAGCCATGCAATTAGAGAAACTTGGTGGACCTGGTGAGATTCGAACTCACGACCTCTTCCATGCCATGGAAGCGCGCTCCCAACTGCGCCACAGGCCCGCGAAGGCGACATCCTCAAAATAGCACGAGCCGGGCTACACTCCGACCGTGATCCGTCCGTAACGTCGCAAGGTTCAGCTAACACTTCCGGCCCAATTGCCGGGGCCCTTCTATCGTTTTTCCGTAATCTCGTAGAACTTGTCGAAGAACGCCAGGCGCGGCGCGTCGATTTGCGGACCGAACTCCACTGTATCGCCGAACACCATGGCTTTGCCGTCGTTCTTCTTCTGGTCGTAAGCGGGCCACTCGGGCAGACCCTTGCGGTTCGGATTGCCCGTAGCCGCGAAATTCGCCCAGTAAGACGACATCATATCGGAGAGCTTGTAGTCCGGCTGCTTCCACGTATCGTTCGTGGGCGGATTGTGGAACATATAGGCCAGCTCGGCCGTGTGAGTCGCTCCGCGTGGGCTCGGTTCGCCTCCCGGGCCGGGCGGGACGTGAGTGAAATAGTACAAGTACGCCTTGCGTCCGTGCTTGGTTTGCAGCTCGGCCCAGGTGCGCATATGCCAGCCTACTTCGTCGCGCGTGCGCGCCAGGCCGGACGCGCTGGCTTCGGTGTCGGAGCCGGCAGGGTACAGTTGCAGAAATTCCGTCGCCAGATCGCCATAGGTTTGCGAGGCTCGCGTCTTGGCTTGCTCGGCCGTCACGTTCCCGCCGCCGAAAAACGTTCCTTCGTCATGGTTCGATCCAATGAGTATGTCGACGTTATTTTGCGTGCCCTTTTGATACGTGATCGACTCATCTTCGGGGATCATCCATCCATCGACAATCAATCCCGCCTGAACTCCGCGGACGTTCTGCCCGAGATCCTGCGTGGACATACCCCGCAATTCGGCGATCGTATGCGAACCCGCGGCCGTTTTGCCGGCGGCTTCGGCTTGCTGAAGCGTGCGCATCTTTGCAATGCTCAGCCCCATCCACGCGCCGCTTTGCGCCGCTGCTCGCTGGAACAAACCTTTGCCTTCCGGCGATCCCACTATCGCCGCGACCAGGATCGCGCCGGCCGATTCGCCGTCGATGGTCACTTTCCGCGGATCGCCTCCGAACCCGGCGATATTCTTCTGCACCCAACGCAGGACAGCGAACGCATCCATCATTCCGTAATTGCCGGAGGCGTTATGGCCGCTTTCCGCGGTCAGTTCCGGATGTGCGAAGAAGCCGAACATCCCCAGGCGGTAGTTGTAAGTGACGACGACCACTCCCTTCTTCGCCAGCGCCTCTCCGTCATAGCCGGGAAGCGAGCCGGAGCCTCCGGTAAAGCCTCCGCCATAATTCCACACGATCACCGGCTGGCGGTCGTTGGGAGATTTTGCGGTGGTCCAGACGTTGACGTAAAGGCAATCTTCACTGGCAGGAACGGTAGAGGCGAGCGACCTATCGGGCGCGCCTTTTGCCTGATTCGCCGCGGCATCTTTAGCCTGATTTGGCGGCGCGCCTTTGCCCCCCTTGGCACCGCCTTTGCCTCGTCCTCCTCCGCCACCCGCGCCGGAAGTGCAGGTGTCGCCAAACTTATCGGCCGCGCGCACGCCTTCCCACTTCGCCGGGGCTTGCGGAGCGCGCCAGCGCAGATCGCCCACCGGAGGCGCGGCATAGGGGATCCCCTTGTAGACGTGAACGGCTGGATCTTTGCCGGGCACTCCGGAAACCGAACCGGAATCGAGGCGAACGGGATCGGAGATCGCCGCGGCGGCGACGGCGGCCATCAGGGCAGTGGAGAGCAGCAGGGGAGTGGATCGATTCATAATCTGCCAGCATATCGCGTTTTGCGCCATCGCGCATGCAAGGCATTTACGCTGACTGAGCCGCGACGGGTGCCCTCTGGGCCGGGAGCGGTCTGCTGAAGGGCCGGTGATACCATGAGACTTTCTCCATGGTCCACGCGGTTCCGGATATTTTGGCTCGCATTGCCGCGTCCAAGCAGAACGCGCTGAGGGAGGCTCGCGGCAAGCGCGCGGAACTGGAGCGGCGGGCGGCGCGGAGGACCGATTTCCGCGATTTCTGCACGGCCTTGCGCAGCCACCGCACTGCCATCATCGCGGAAATCAAGAAGGCTTCGCCGAGCCGGGGAACGCTGGCGAATCATTTCGATCCGGCCAGGCTTGCGCGGCAATATGCAGCCGGGGGAGCGTCGGCGCTCAGCGTGCTCACCGACGCGGAGTTTTTTCAAGGGTCGCTCGACGATTTGGAGACCGCTCGCGCGGCCGTTCCGGCGCCTGTACTCCGTAAGGATTTTACGCTGGACGAATTTCACGTGATCGAAGCGGCGGCGCACCATGCCGACGCGATCTTGCTGATCGCGGCGCTTCTCGACCCATCCCAAATGAGGCGGCTGCGCGAATTGGCCGCAGGCTATCACATGGCCGCGCTGGTGGAAGTGCACGATGAAGAGGAGCTCGAATCCGCGCTGGACTCCGGAGCGGAAATCCTGGGCGTGAATAATCGCAATCTTCACACATTCGAGACGGCTCTCGAGACCTCGTTGCGGCTGGCGAAGAGAATTCCAAGCGGGGTCTTGGCAATCAGCGAAAGCGGCATCAATTCGAGCGAGGATATCCGCAGGCTGGAACAAGCCGGTTTCCGCGCGTTCCTGGTCGGCGAGCATTTGATGACCGCCGCAGATCCCGTCGCCGCGCTGCGGGCGTTGCACTCATGATGGTCAAGATCTGCGGGATTACGCGGCGCGAAGACGCGGAAGTAGCCGTGGAGGCGGGAGCGTCGGCGATCGGGTTCGTGTTCTATCCGCGAAGCCCGCGCTTCGTGACCGCGGAACAAGCCGCGGAGATCGGCAGGGGACTCGACGTCTGGAAGGTAGGAGTGTTTGTCGATGAAAGCGCGAAGGCGATCGAGGAGGCGATGCACGCGGCTCAACTCGATGTAGCGCAGATCTACGGCGGCGAGGCTCCGCCGGAAGCGCGGGTATGGAGAGCGATTCGCGTGAACGGCGCACACCAGACGTTCCTCTTCCCGGAATGCGAAGCAGTCCTGCTCGATGGCGCGGGCAACGGCCTGTCCTTCGATTGGAGCCAAGCGAAAGGCCTCTCCAACAAAGTCATTGTCGCCGGGGGATTGGACGCTTCGAATGTCGCAGAAGCCATTCATGTCGCGCAGCCGTGGGGCGTCGATGCCTGCTCGAAGCTGGAATCGTCGCCCGGCGTTAAGGATCATGGAAAGATGAAGCGGTTCATCCAAACTGCACTACAAGCATGGCAAACCGCACTACAAGCATGAACGTCGTTTCCCAACCCAATTCCTCCCAACCTGATGCCGCGGGCCACTTCGGACCCTACGGCGGCCGCTTCGTTCCGGAAGTTCTGATGGCGCCGCTCGAAGAACTGGAGCGCGCCTACTTCGAAGCCTCGCGCGATCCGCAATTCCAGACCGAGCTCGCGGAGCTTCTCCTTCACTACACCGGCCGCCCCACGCCGCTGTATTATGCGAAACGCTTGAGCGAGACGCTCGGCGGGGCGAAGATCTATTTGAAGCGCGAAGACCTGCTCCACACCGGCGCGCACAAGATCAATAATTCATTGGGACAGATTCTTCTGGCCCGGCGAATGGGCAAGACGCGCATCATCGCGGAGACGGGCGCAGGCCAGCACGGCGTCGCCACCGCCACGGTCTGCGCGCTGTTCGGCCTGGAGTGCGCGATCTACATGGGCCAGGAAGACATGCGGCGCCAGCGTTTGAACGTCTTCCGCATGCGCTTGCTGGGCGCAACCGTCGTCCCGGTGCTGAACGGCAGCCGCACGTTGAAGGATGCCATCAGCGAAGCCATGCGCGATTGGGTCACCAACGTCCAGACCACGCATTACCTGCTCGGCTCGGTATTGGGCGCGCATCCCTATCCGATGATGGTTCGCGATTTTCAAAAAATCATCGGCGAGGAGGCGCGCGCGGAAATTCTGCAGCGCGAAGGGCGCCTGCCGGACGTTCTGATGGCGTGCGTGGGCGGCGGCTCGAATTCCATCGGATTGTTTCACGCGTTCCTCGGGGATGAGAGCGTGGGGCTCATAGGTGTCGAGGCGGGAGGCCGCTCGCCGGAATTGGGTGAGCACGCCGCGCGATTTCAAGGCGGCCGTCCCGGCGTCTTGCAAGGCACGCAGAGCTACGTGCTGCAGGATGCCGACGGGCAAATCGCTACGACGCATTCGATTTCCGCCGGCCTGGATTACGCCTCGGTGGGTCCCGAACACGCATGGCTACGGGACCGGGGGCGCGCCGAATACACTTCGGTGGGCGACGCCGAGGCTCTCAAAGCAGCGGTAACGCTGGCGCGAACCGAGGGCATTATTCCCGCGCTCGAATCCGCGCACGCGGTGGCGGAGGCGATTCGCCGCGCCCCGGCCGATACCGGACGGCTCTACATCGTGAACCTTTCGGGCCGCGGCGACAAGGACACCGATATTTATCGCGAGAATTTTCCGGAACTCGATGCAGCCGACGCGAATCCACTCCCTGTTTGAGCGCTTAAAACGCGAACGCCACGCAGCGTTTATTGCGTACATTACCGCCGGCGATCCGGCGCCGGAGAAAACGCCGGAACTGGTCGCGGCGCTCGAGCGCGGCGGCGTGGACCTGATCGAGTTGGGCGTGCCTTTCTCCGATCCGATCGCCGACGGCCCCGTGATTCAGCGCGCGTCGGATCGCGCCTTAAGAGCGGGCACGACCCTGCGCAAGGTGCTGGAAATCGCGCGCACCATCCGCGAAAATTCCCAGATTCCTCTGCTGTTGTTCACGTATTTGAATCCCGCGTTTCAGTACGGATTTGAAAAGCTGGCGAGCGACGCAAAGGCCGCAGGCATCGACGGGTGCCTGCTGACGGACGTGAGCGTGGAGGAAGCGGAGCCCTATGTCGGGCCGATGCGCGCGGCCGGACTCGACACCGTCTTTCTGGCCGCGCCCACGTCCACCGAGCGGCGCTTGAAGCTGGTCGCGGAATATTCGAGCGGTTTCATTTACCTGGTTTCGCGTACCGGCGTGACGGGCGAGCGGGCAACGCTTTCCGAATCTATCGAGCCGCTGATCCGGAGAATGCGGGCGATTACGGCGGCGCCGTTAGCCGTGGGTTTCGGCGTCTCGACCCCGGAACAGGCGACCGCGATCGCGCTTTTAGCCGACGGCGTGGTAGTGGGCAGCGCCATCGTGCGGCTGATCGAGCGGCTGATCGAGCGGAAGTCAAGCGGCGAGGAGCTTGAAGCGTTCGCGCGTTTGCTCAAGCAGGCGCTGGACTACGAGGCGAGAACGGCATGACTAGTGAAGAGGCCATGCGCATCCTGGCCGAAAGCCGCGTCGAGATCGATTCAATCGACCAGCGGCTGGTCGACCTGCTCAACCGGCGCACGCGTATCGTGGAGGAAATCGGGCGCGCCAAGCAGGCCGCGGGATTGCCCATCTACGAGCCCAAACGGGAAGAGGATGTGTATCGCAACATTCTCGCGCACAATACCGGTCCGCTGACCGCCGATGCCCTGCAGCGGATTTATGAGCGCCTGATCGACGAGATGCGCAGTCTCCAACACATGCGCTTGGCATCAAGTCCGATTGATCCGGGCCGCCGGCCCGGGAAGGACGGCAGCGGAGAGCCATAAATGCTCGTGGTCATGCAACAGGGCGCCACCGACCCTCAGATCCAAGCGGTGATCGACCGCCTGGTGGGAATGGGGTTCACAGTGCATCGCTCCACCGGCGTAATGCACACGGTGCTGGGCGGCGTCGGCCCTATGGATCAATTCGATCCCGCCGACTTCGAGACGATGGAAGGCGTCAAGGAGTGCCATCGCATCGTCAGCCCCTACAAGCTGGCCAGCCGCCACTTTCGTCCCGAAGGCACGAGCGTGAAAATCCGCGGCGTGGAAATCGGCGGGCCGCGCGTCGTGGTGATGGCCGGACCGTGCAGCGTGGAGAACGCCGGGCAGATCGAGGAATCGGCGAGAATCGTGGCGGAGGGTGGAGCGCAAATTCTCCGCGGCGGCGCATTCAAGCCGCGGTCTTCGCCTTACAGTTTCCAAGGACTGGGCGAGAGCGGCTTGGAAATGATGCGCGAGGCCGCCGATCGCCACGGCTTGCTGATGGTGAGCGAGGTCATGGATTCGTCGCAGGTCCCACTGCTCGAAAAGTACGCCGATATCTTGCAAGTCGGCGCGCGTAATATGCAGAATTTCAATCTGCTGCGCGAAGTGGGCGGCGCGGGCAAACCGGTTTTGCTGAAGCGGGGTATCGCGGCGACTATTGAGGAGCTGCTGCTGGCGGCGGAATACGTCATGAGCGCCGGCAATTATGAAGTAATCCTGTGCGAGCGCGGCATCCGCACCTTTGAAACCGCGACCAGAAACACCATGGACGTTTCGGCGATTCCCGTGGTGAAGAAGCTCTCGCACCTGCCCATCGCGGGCGATCCTTCGCACGGGACCGGGCGCCGCGACATGGTCCTGCCGTTGGCCCGGGCAGCGGTGGCGGCGGGCGCGGACGCTTTGCTGGTGGAGGTGCATCCCGATCCCGACCGCGCTCTGAGCGACGGCGCGCAGACGCTGACTCCGCGACTTTTCGCCGAGATGATGCAACAGGCGCGGGCCATCGCGGCGGCGGTGGGCCGCACCGCGTGAACACGGCCGCGATCGTCGGGGTCGGACTGATTGGCGGATCGTTCGCGCTGGCGTTGAGAAAAGCGGGATTCACGGGACGCATGGTGGGCGTGAGCTCGCCGGCCGCAATCCGGGCGGCGCTCGAACGCGGCGTCATCGATGAAGAGTTGCCGCTGGAGGAAGCGGCCGCGAGCGCCGATTTCCTCTATCTCGCGCGGCCCGTCGAACGGATCGTCGAAACGATTCGCGCGATCGACCAGTATGTCCGACCAGGGACTTTGATCACCGACGCCGGAAGCACCAAGCTTGCCATCGTGGAAGCAGCGCGCCAATCGATCCGCCGCGGGCGCTTCATCGGTGGTCATCCGATGGCCGGCAAAGAAACGCGAGGCGTCGAACAAGCCGAGGCGGATCTGTTCCAGAACCGGCCGTACGTACTCACGGGGCAGGACGTGGTGCTCGAAGACTGGATCGAGCGGATCGGCGCGCGCCTGGTGGTGCTCACCGCCGAGCAACACGACCGCCTGGTGGCGGTCACGTCGCATCTGCCGCAGCTCATTTCGACAGCTCTGGCCTTGCTGATCGCGGAAGAACCCGACGCCGCCAGGGTCGCCGGCCCCGCCGCGCTGGAATTCACGCGCCTCGCACTGAGTCCCTATGAAATCTGGCGCGACATCCTCTCCACCAACGCGGAGTCCATCGATGCGGCTCTCGGCGTATTTATATCGCGGTTAGAATCCTTGCGCTCGAAACTACGCTCCGCGGCTCTCGAAGAAGAATTTGAACAGGCCAAACGCGCGGCGCAAGCCCTGCGCGGCCTAGGGGGGCACCAACCAGTTTGAATGTCCTGTGATCCGTGCCGAGAATACCGATAGTTTCGTCGAGCTTCTCGCGATACGTGTCGTCAACGAAGCCGCCTTTGGGCGGCGGGACGAGGCGGATTTGGTCGACAACCTCCGGACCGCGGGAGCGGTGCTCGCGTCGTTCGTTGCTGAGATCGAAGGCCGGATTATCGGGCACGTCCTATTCAGCCGAATGTGGATTGAGTCTTCCAGCAGCTCTATCGGAGCCGTGGCATTAGCCCCGATGGCGGTTCTGCCCGAGCGCCAGCGACGAGGAATTGGTGGAGAACTGATTCGCCACGGCCTGGATCTGTTGCGCCACGGGAGCGAAAAGATTGTGATCGTCGTCGGACACGCGGACTACTATCCCCGCTTTGGATTCTCCACGGAGAAGGCGCGGTCGCTCGAAAGCCCGTTTCCGAGGGAGGCGTTCATGGCGATGGAGCTCAGCCCCGGCGCGCTTGACGGTGTTTGCGGCACAGTGAGATATCCGGCCGCATTCGCCATTTGAGATCCTCGTAACGCGGATGCCCCGGACATGCTCGAGATTGATTCGTGAAACCGCTGACTTCTGCATCCACCCCCTGGGCACGGCCTTCACGCCGCCCGAAACGTTCGAAAGACTGATACCCTTTAAGCCAACAGGAATTGAGATTCCTGCACACCGCCATGACCGTCGCCGTGAAGAACAAGCCGTCCGTTGTCGTCCCCGCCGCTGCTCTCCGGCGCGCGGGGTTCAAGCGCGGCCAGGCGCTTGAGGTCACAAGTGTGGCACTTGCGGCGATCCATCTGCTGGTCCCGAGGCTCGAGCCTGCCGGGCTATGAAAATCAAGCCCAAACAAGACTGCCGGTGGGACCTGGTGGCGTTGGGAGAAGTAATGCTGCGACTCGATCCCGGCGAGGACCGCATCCACACCGCTCAGCGCTTCCGGGCCTGGGAGGGCGGCGGCGAATACAACGTCGCGCGCGGGCTCACACATTGCTTCGAGATGGAAACGGCCATTGTCACCGCCTTTGCCGATAACCCGGTGGGACATTTGATTGAGGGCCTGATCCGGCGGGGCGGCGTAGACGGCTCGCTGATTCAATGGGCGGAGTTCGATGGCATCGGCCGAACGGTGCGCAACGGGCTGAACTTTACCGAGCGCGGCTTCGGTCTGCGCGCGCCTTTGGGCTGCTCCGATCGGGGGCACACCGCGGTTTCCCAGTTGAAGCCGGGAACCATCGACTGGGACGAGATTTTTGGCCGCCAAGGCGCACGTTGGTTCCACACGGGCGGGATCTTCTGCGGGTTGTCCGAGACAACGCCGGAGGTCGCCCTGGAAGCTTTGCAGTGTGCGCGCCGCCACGGCACGATCACTTCCTACGATCTGAACTATCGTCCCTCGCTGTGGAAAGCGATCGGAGGCGCGGAACAGGCGCGGCGGGTGAACCGAAAGATCGCGCCGCTAATCGATGTGCTCATCGGCAACGAAGAGGATTTTTCAGCCGCTTTGGGCTTTGAAGTCGAAGGCCTGGACCCGTACGCACTTCAAATCGAACCCGCCCACCTCCAGAAGGCGATCTCCCAAGTGGTTGGCGAATTTCCTGTCCCGGTGGTCGCGGCGACCTTACGCACCTCCCGGAGCGCTTCGCGGAACGACTGGGGCGCGATCTGCTATAGCGAAGGCGAGTTTTACGAATCGGCGATGCGGAAGGATCTGGAAATTTTGGATCGCGTGGGCGGCGGCGATTCTTTCGCCTCGGGCTTCATTTACGGTTTCCTCACTGGGCGCTCTCCTCAATGGGCGGTGGAATGCGGCGCCGCGCATGGCGCGCTGGCCATGACCACGCCGGGCGACACCAGCATGGCGACGCTGGCCGAGGTGTTGCAGTGCATGTCGGGCGCGGCGGCTCGCATTGCCCGCTGACCAAATAATGTCCAAAGCCGAAGTTTGCCGGAGGATCGAGGAGCGCGGTATCATCGCCGTCATTCGCGCGGCCACGCCAACGCTGGCTTTAGCAGCGGCAAACGCGGCGGCAGAGGGCGGCGTTTCCGTCATCGAGATCACCCTGACGGTTCCTCGCGCCCTGGAGGCGATCCGCGAGCTAAGCCGTTCGGCCCTGCACCTTCTGGTGGGCGCCGGAACCGTGCTCGACGCATCGGCCGCCCGGGAATGCCTGGAGGCCGGCGCGGAATTCCTGGTCAGTCCCGGATTCGACCGCGCGATTGTCGAACTGGCGCGCCGCGAAGGCGTTCTCATGATGGCTGGAGCGCTGACTCCCACCGAGATCCTCGAAGCTTGGAGAGCGGGCTCCGATTTCGTGAAGATCTTTCCTTGCGGCAATCTAGGCGGCGCGAGCTATATCCAGACTCTGAAGGCGGTCCTTCCACAAGTTCCGATCATCCCCACCGGCGGCGTGAATCTCCAAACCGCGGGACCGTTGCTCGAGGCGGGCGCCGCGGCGCTGGGAGTCGGCGGAGAATTAATTTCCGCGGCGGCCCTGCAGGCGGGCGACTTCTGGAGGATCACCGCGACGGCTCGCCAATTGATGGAGATTCTGAAGCGCCATCGCTGCGCGTCCCCGCTCACGCCAGTATGACGACGAAGGGAAGGCTCCAGTGCATTTCTCCCTGCGCTATGCCGCCTGCCTCACGGAGGACGAAACCATCGAATCAGGCCGGTGACGTTTTGGTCATGTGCTGGTGCGCCCGATTTGGCGGCAAGAGAAGAAATGAAGTCGCTCATGAATATCTTTGCGGACTTTGCGCCTTTGCGAGGGAAAATCCGTATCTCGCAGAGACGCAAAGATCGCAAAGGATATGGTTTTATTCTTGCGATTTTTGTGATCGCCTCTTGCGCCTTCGCGAAGACGGGCCAGACCGTTGCTAGCCTGACTTTCGCACTTCGCGCCGATTTAAAAAAATTCCGAAGAGAATTCGCTTTCCTGTCAACGCGGGTAGTTCGAAAACCCCTTGGGTGAAGACTTCGACCTCTTTTCAAAACGCGGGAATTCTGGCATTCTGCTG
>DATDGT010000293.1:0-7169 GCA_036521975.1 Bryobacteraceae bacterium | reverse complement strand
GCCGAACGCCCCCTCCCACTGGGCCACCTGCCGCTTGTCGGATTCTCTTAATTTGAGCGAAACAGCTTTGCGGGACACAACCAACAGTATGCAGCAAAGCCGCATCAATAGTCCAGTTATTTATTGGACACTACACTAGCGTGGACGTAGCCTGGGGCCATAATCGTCACGAGCAAGCTGTTGCGCGACCCCCTTTGCAAGAAGTTGCGAAGCGCTCGATTCTTAGCCGCACGCCAATCCTCGTATTGCTGCCTTGTCACTCTGGCCGCCGCTAGTTGTGCGTCAGGGATACCGGGTTCGGCCACGTAAAGCACGGCGACGGGAGCGTGAATCGGCTTTCCAGGGACCAACGAAGGAATCGGATCAGAGGACCCAAAGGGAATCCCGAACATCTCGCCGTCTTGGTTCAAGCACGCCCGAACGCGGGAATCGATCTGCCAGGTTCGAATGGCAGCCTTTCCTCCCTCGGAGTGGCCAAAGACGCCGATCCTCGACAGGTCCAGGCGATTTCGAAACAAGCGCACAGCGAATGCGTTGTGCGCGCTAGGGAACACAGACCCGGGCTGCTTTGCGATTCTTTCAATCTGGTTCATGGCAAAGACGACGTCAGCGGTTCTGCGAATTACTTGGTCACGGTTCGCTTCGAGTCCCGCGACAGTGGGTGGTCCTTGATCCGGTTGTGGACGGCTGACGTATGGAAGCAGCGTGTGATCGGGACGGACGATCAGCGCGGAATCAGTCCCATGCTCCAGACCAAACACCACGTATCCATGACTGGCCAACTCTTCAAGCTGCAGTTGGTAGGCCAGCACTGGGGCCAGCAGCCCTGGCGAGAAAATCAATACAGGAAACCTGGTAGGGTTCAATGCCATCGGCGGCGCCTCGAAGGCGTTTGTGCGGATTGTGCCGGTGGTAACGGCATTCCAAACACCACCGAATTGCTGACGAAGGAAACGTGTTTCGGGCGCGTTTTCAAGGCCGGTCAAGCCGGGGTAGTATTCAACCCGGCTGCCGCCAGTGGGTTTAGCGGGATAGAAAACATAGGCCGCGACTTCGCGGGCCTTACCTGCGGCCGGTCCGGCATCCTCAGTCCGTGTTTGGTCGCTCCACACGACCATGAGACGCCCCACAGCGTGGGGACCAGTGGGCGTTGGAAGCGTCGTTTGACCAAAGGCTGTATAAAGGGATGCCCCGATGAGCATCAAAACGAGCCTCAAAACTGGCCGCCGGGTGCTCATCCTCCCTATCGACGCCACTGTGCCCGAAGATGTTCCCGACGCTATGGCGCATGCCTTCGTGTCGGATTCAGCGTGCGTTAACCGTTCTGTAATTCATTTGTAATAACCGTTCGGTTACCCTGTCTGTAGATGAAGAAGATAGCCGTGATCGAAGACGACGCCGATCTCTATTCTCTTGTCCAGTACAACCTGGAAAAGGAAGGCTTCACGGTGGTGGGAGCCAAGACGGGCAAGGGCGCGCTGGAATTGTGCCGCCGCGAGCGCCCCGATCTGATCCTTCTCGACATCATGCTGCCGGATTCCGACGGGTTGGACATTTGCAAGGGCATCCGCGCCAATGGGGAGCTGGCTCAAACGCCGGTGATCTTTTTAACCGCGCGTGCCTCGGAAACCGATCGCATCGTGGGGCTGGAGTTGGGCGCCAACGACTACATCGTGAAGCCGTTTTTCGTGCGCGAGTTGATCGCGCGCATCAAGATCCATTTCCGCGGCCAGCAGCCTGCAACCAAGCTGCTGAAAGCGGGCGAGTTGGAGCTGGACCGCTCGCGCTGCCAGGTGCGGCTGGCCGGCGGGGAGCTTTCCCTCACCGCGACAGAGTTCCGGTTGCTGGAATTCCTGATGAGCCGTCCGGGGGTGGTCTTCAGCCGGGAGCAGTTGCTGGACGCCGTGTGGGGCCACGACCGCGCGGTCACCGACCGCACGGTGGACGTCTACGTCCTGCGGTTGCGCCAGAAGATCGAGCCCGAAGGCAGCGCCACCTTCATCCGCAGCGTGCGGGGATTTGGATACAGCTTCAACGTGGAGCTGGCGGCGCGGCAGGTGTAGGGCGGCCGCCTCAACACCCGGGCTAACCCAAACGCAGTTTCGCTCCAAATTTCTCTCGCCGTTATTTAGCGCCATCGATGCTCGATCTCACGGGTAAGCCGCGCCCGCCAGGCTCTGTGGCCTTAGATATACTGTATGCGTTTGGAAACCGAGGCAATGCGGAGGAGGCCAGTGTGAGAGCGAGCTTTCGCTGTTGCGAGGCCGTTCTGACCTTTTGCGTAAGCGCCTTAATTGTGACCCTGGTCGAGTCTGCGATCGGACAGGTTCCCTCTCAACCGCCTGAACAGCAACCACAAGTTTACTTGCAACGGTGCAATGCGGGCGACGTGGCCGCCTGCGACAGTTTGGCCGATTTGTACCGGCAGGGCCTCGCCGGTCTCTCGAGGGATTTAGCCCAAGCTGCCGCACTCTACAAGAAGGCCTGCGATGGCGGCTCCGCAGCAGGGTGCACCAATCTCGGCGTTCGCTATGCGAACGGTGATGGCGGCCTGCCGAAGGATTTAGCCCAGGCGGTCGCGCTTTACAGGAAGGCCTGCGATGGCGGGGATGCGGCAGGATGCAACGGACTGGGCATTCGCTATGCGAACGGTGATGGCGGTCTTCCGAAGGATTTAGCCCAGGCGGTCGCACTCTACAGGAAGGCCTGCGATGGCGGCTTGGCGGCAGGCTGCAGCAATCTCGGCGTTCGCTATGTGAACGGTGATGGCGGCCTTCCCAAGGATTTAGCCCAGGCGGTCGCGCTTTACCGGGAGGCCTGCGATGGCGGTATCGCAGCGGGCTGCAGCAATCTCGGCGTTCGCTATGAAAACGGTGATGGCGGTCTTCCCAAGGATTTAGCGCAGGCCGTCGCACTCTTCAAGAAAGCCTGTGACGGCGGCTTGGCAGAAGGCTGCCGCAATCTCGGCGTTCGCTATGAGAACGGTGATGGCGGTCTTCCGAAGGATTTAGCCCAAGCCGTCGCACTCTACCGGAAAGCCTGCGATGGCGGTTCCGCGGGAGGCTGTGGCAATATCGGCTTTCTCTATGCGAATGGTGACGGTGGTCTTCCAAAGGATTTAGCCCAAGCTGCCGCACTCTACCGGAAGGCCTGCGATGGCGGCTTGGTGGGAGGCTGCAACAATCTCGGGGTTCTCTATGCGAAGGGTGACGGCGGCCTTGCGAAGGATTTAGCCAAAGCTGCCGCACTCTACCGGGAGGCCTGCGATGGCGGCCTGGCGGAAGGCTGCCGCAATATCGGCTTTCTCTATGCGAACGGCGATGGCGGTCTTCCAAAGGATTCAGCCCAAGCTGCCGCACTCTACCGGAAGGCCTGCGATGGCGGCTCCCCAGTGGGCTGCAGCTATCTTGGGGTCCTCTATGAGAACGGCGATGGCGGTCTTCCAAAAGACTTAGCCCAAGCGGCCGCGCTTTACCGGAAGGCCTGCGATGGCGGCTCCGCAACCGGCTGCAACAATCTCGGCGTTCTCTATGAGCACGGTGATGGCGGCCTTCCGAAGGATTTAGCCCAATCTGCCGCACTCTACAAGAAAGCCTGCGATGGCGGCTTCGCGTGGGCCTGCGACACTTTGCCTGGCCTAGAGACAACCACCAGCGGTCCCCCTGTGTGGATCAAGATACGCTCAAAACACTTCGAGATCCACACACCGGCGAGCGAGCAAAGGGCGCGCGAAATTATAAATTACTTCGAGGGAATTCGTAGCTTCGTACGTGCCTTGCTGCACGTGGCTACAAATGACAGCAGGGTCGATATCGTTGCGTTCACATCAAGAGCCGAATTTGCGGAACATAGCCCAAACGAGGTCGCTGAGGCTTACTATTGGTACCGCGATAATCAGGACTACATCGTTTTAGGAAATCCGACTGCGCCATTGTCTGCGATGGCTCACGAATATGTGCACCTGATCGTCCGACAAGCAGGACTGCGGCTACCGCCGTGGCTGAACGAGGGCTTCGCCGAGGTTTTTTCCGCGATTCAACCGGCCGAGAACGGCGGGACGCTTGTTGGTGGGGACATTCCAGTCATTCATCGGTTCCTTAGGACACAACCGTGGGTACCGCTGCCAACCATCCTCGCCGCCGATCAAAAATCGCCGTACTACAACGAGAAGGGGAAAGCAAATAGCCTGTACGGCGAAGGCTGGGCTTTAACGCACATGCTCGCCTTCACACCCGAATATAAGCAAAAGTTCTGGGAGCTCCTCACCTCGATAAGCGACCGGCTGACGTCTGAAGGTGCGCTGACCAGAACGTATGGTAAGCCAATCGCGAGCATTGAATCTGATCTCATTGCATACATCCGCGACAGTAGCTTCACCCCCGTCCACGTGCCAATAGACATCGGCCTGGGAAACGAACTCGGGCAGGCTCGGGTCATGAAGGAATCAGAGGTTAAGCATCTCCTTGCCAACCTCGCGCAAGTAAAACGGCGGAGGTAGGAGTAGCAACGCTACCAGAACCCACCTCAGCGCGTCGGTCAGCACCGCTCGATGCCGCCGGAATTCGTAATCTGGAACTAGAAAAATGTGCTGAATCCGCCGGAGCTGGGGCTGAGCGAGATCGAACTGATGCTCCAGGCGGCGCTACCTTCATCCGCAGCGCGCGGGGATTTGGATACAGCTTCAACACGGAGCTCGTGGCGCGGCGGACGTAGAGGCGGGCGTGGTTCATGCGCAGAACTTGGACCGTCGCCCTGCCCTGAGGTGTAATGCCTTCCAACCGGATACCGCGCCAGCGGAAATGATCGGACCAGCGGTCTCGGCGTGGATGAAACAACGCAGCTATCTTTGAGAAACTCGCGCACAACGGACTCGCCGGGCGCGGCCAAGTCCGCCGAGTTTCTCATTTGTTTGACGCCGCGCCCGGCGGCCTGTGCGCTCCCCGGTATCCGGGTCGATTCCGGACAGGTTTGAGCCTTTATGCAGATTACAGCGGTGGCTAGCCAGCGCCAGGTTTTCCACGACATTCGCGCCGCCATGCTTTCGCGCCACGATGTGCTCTATATGGTGGCGAAGGCCGGTCGCTTCTTAGGGAAGATGGCAGTACTCGGAATGATTGCGGGCGCGCTCCCGCACCTCTTCGCGGGCGGCTGCATCCATTGTTAGCCGGCGGCGGTGAGGCGCCTCAGAGCCTTCAACTTAAGAATGGCGATGAAATCGGCGGCGTTGATAAAGGCCTCGTACTCGCCGCGCTCGGTTTCCGTAAGAGCGCCTTCATTGGCTTTCTCCGCGAGCTCATCGACCCTGGCCTGGGCCTCTGCGGTGATGTGAAACTCCGCCAGCCGACGGGAGGAGTCGGCATCGATACAGCGGCTGAATGATTCCAGTAAGCCATCCAAGGTGGTGGCGGAGGGATCTACCATCACCCTCACGTTAGCATGCTGTGGCGCCAAAGTAGTTCGGCGGCGTTGATAAAGGCCTCGTACTCACCGCGCTCGGTTTCCGTAAGAGCGCCCTCATTGGCTTCCTCCGCGAGCTTATCGACTCCGGTTTGGGCCTCTATGGAGATATTAAACGCTAAGACCAATTGGCCGGCGAATTCAGGCGCACCTTGGCGGGCTGGTTTCGCGCGCGGCTCTGGAAGTCCGGGTCACGACCTGCCGCCCCCGTCTAGATAATCTTTCCTGCCCAGGCGAGGCTCCCCGCCGGGATCCCCCTTTACATGCCGGTTTTCAGTGGTTTTTAGGCCTCCAGTTTCCGGCGGCATCAAAATTGGGCGACGAGCGGTGACCGCAGGCGTTCCAAACCAAGTCCAGCGTGGGCTTTAGAAGCGGCCCCACTGGCGCGGAAAGGTCTTCCACAAGGATTTCTGGAAGCATAAGAACGTCCCTGTCAATTGGCTCACTGCCGCTCATTGGCCCAGCCCACAGCTTCAGCCCCCGCACGCCGATTAAGGAGATCCCAACGAAGACGGGCGCACTGCATCCCAAATCCTTAAGGATCTCGAAACAGGCCGGAAGATATTCCACGAGGGCTTCTTCATACAAACGGCTTGGGATGATTATCGGGTTCTGCGAACTTTTGAGAATACCGACCCGAACGGCTTCGATAACGCCATTCCTGTACACCTGGGTATACGCGCTTGAGGGTCCCCCGGTCGCAATGCATATAACGCCCTCGAAGTTTATGCGCCGTCCCCAACTACTGATGTCTCTCCAGTTCCAATACATTGGTCTGATCCGCTCCAGCGCCTCCAACGCGAAGATGTCATATTGGGGCCTGGCGCCAAAAGATTCGAACGGTATGCAATGCATAACAAGTTTTGCGCTGTCGGCGAGAGGGACGGGAGACTGACCGTTCTGTAAGGCGATCACCCGCTCTGCCCGGAATGCCGCGATCCTCTCTGTGACCGTGTTTGCAAAGAGAAAGGCGTTCCGCAGATCCGTTACATCGAGCTCGTATTTCCCGTTGGACGTGCGTCCCCAAAATCTGCTGTCGCCCTTGAAGGTGACGCGGTGAGGGCCGTACCAGCTACGTTCCGACCGGATTAGTAGGACGTACCGTCCATTCGCAAGGGGCACCGCCCTCGGTGAGTGCCGAATGCGCGGCGACAGTCCGGTTCGAATGATGCTGTCGAGCCGCAGGATTTCTTGGTCGGTATCAACGATCTCTACTCCCGGTACACTCGTGGGCGCCCCCGCGCTCTCAATGATGCCGAAGATAAGGTCGCCACCTGCTGTATTCGCAAACGATGAAACATCCGCCAGCAGTTCCCTTTTCCCCGCATCGTTTGGGTCCGGCAACTGCTGTTTGTAATCGAGAGTTTTTCGTTCAGAAACACCATCGGTTACGAGCGCTGTGAGGTCTGCTTCAGTGATTTGATCGATCGGCTTGAATATCACACCAGACCTCGTCTGCGTCCGTTAACGCAAGCGTGGTCGTTCCCCGCAATGAAAATCTTTCCGAATTCCACCATTTGTCACTTCAACTTGTGGGGCTTCATCGCAGAATCAGCAGGCGGAAACCACGTTGGGCGCACGACATAGAAGTGGAAATCAGGCCGCCTGGCGGCCTTCCCAATAGTCCTCAAAGCGACCGTTGAGGTGTTGGCAGCGTAGCGCCAAGATGGAGTTGGCGCCGCTGACGGTCCAGAACATCCCGGATTGCTTGA
>DATDGT010000292.1:0-4557 GCA_036521975.1 Bryobacteraceae bacterium | reverse complement strand
TCCCACCGGTCTCAAACCGAACCGCCGACTCATCTCATCGCTCGCTCTCAAACCCGGCAAGATATTGCCGCGGTGGAACTACACCATTGCACCCAATCTGTGAGAATCTGTGGAAGTTAATTTTGCGTGGACCCTAAGCTGGGCCGTAGCAGCACAAAGTCAAAGGGCACCTCTTTCAGGATCTTGCGTGCTGTTTCGACGAAGGCCGGCGGTATTGAGAAGTCGATCAGGACTCGAAACCCGGAGCGCGCGAACGGAACTGCGGCTGCCGTCATCGATCGAACCAGCACAGGAAAGTTGTCCCCTAATTCGCGTTCGCCTCCTTTTCTGATGAATGTCCAGAATGTGTCTCCCTCAATGTAGGAAAGCGGCGCGGAGAGCAACTGGAGCAACTCCTGCGCTACTGCCGTCTTCCCAGCCCCAATCGGGCCCGATAGGAAGATCACGCTCATGCGGTCAGTGGAGCGTTATCCGAGAAACTCAGGAAGCGCGAGAGCGGTATTCGGCCCGGAGCCGTTTAGTTTAGACCACTGCCGCAATTCGACGCCGCTTTCCCTGGACTTGCGCAGCCTTTGCCCTCAGTTGGGCGGAGCGTGCGATAGCTTCTTCCACCGCCGCAATGACGTTGCGTTGTGAAAGAGGTTTGCTGAGGAGCGGCACATCTGGCGGCCGTTCTAGGGAACCAACCACGGCGCCCGTGATCAGTACGCACGCAGTCTCCGGCGATAAGTGCTCCACCTCACGAACCAAATCCGGGCCGCACATCTCGGGCATCACCACATCCGATAGAACGACATCTATAGGGGGATGACTACGAACGATTTCGAGAGCTTGACTCGGCCTGCCTGCCTTGAGAACGTCGTAGCCGTTCCGGCGTAACGTCCTTGCATAAGCTTCGAGAAGCAACGGTTCGTCATCGACAATCAGAACCCTGGCTGATGCCATCGGAACGCCACCCACTTCAACTCTAACGAAATAAAGCGGTTACCGAAATTCAGCCGGCCGGACCGGTGAGTTCGGTCTTGACACCAAAACACAACAGGTTAGATATGTTCAGGGGTAGAAATGTTACGTCGAATTTGAAACGACCCAACGAACGCCCCTAATCCCCGCCTTGCAGAAGCACATCCCGCTGGGGCGGGATCTTGTCACCCTTTTCCCGTCCGGGGGTGATGGTCACCTTCTTCACATTCTCCACGCCGCCTTCGAGCGCCGCCGCAATCTGCCGCACAATCTGCTCGGCCTTGTCGAACGTCTCGATCAGGTCGTCAAGGTGCTCCAGATGCCGGTAGCTGGGGCCGAGGGTCACCACAACCGTGTCTTGCTTGCTCGCCTGGGCGGCCGCCAGTTGGTTCGCGATTCGCCGAGCGAAATCCTTGGCTTTGATGAAACCCCCTGCTTGCGGCGAACCCTTGGCCGCTGCGGGAATCAGGGCGTCGTCGTCCAGCTCCTGGATAATCTTGACCACAGCATCCTGTTCGCTCGCCAGCGGCGCCTCCGGCAGATTGGGCTTGGGTTGCTGACGCTCCCCGCCGCCAAAAGACCTTTCTGGCGTCTTGACACTGTGCTGCCCTGGGCTCGATCCCATGGTCGGCGTGGTTCCCGGAGCCTCGACCTCGTCACTGGGCTTTCTCACATCTTCCGGAATTTTCCCGATCTTGCCCACCACGTCCCCGATCGCCGGCTTCAACCCACTAGGCTTCGGCGTCTTCGCAGGCTGCCCGTACAAGTGCATCATTCGGTTCCGCGAAATGGATTCGGGGAGCCAGGCCCCAACCTTTGCCGCAAATTCCTCCGGAGTACCCGGCATGGTCTTGGACAAATCGGCGCTGAGCGATGTGAAGGCATCCGGATCCCCTGGATCGCCGCCCGGAATAGGTTGAAACAGCTTGAGTACCGCCGATCGGACGCGTTCCGTCACACCTAGATGCCGAGAACCCTGCAACCTCAACTCCCTGTAAAGATAATCCGTCAGCGCCTGCACGACCTCCGCACGCGATGCCATCGTTGGATCGTAGCGCTTGGTGATCGAAAGCGGCCCGCCCTGTTTTGTCGCGTCAGGGGGCATGTTCTGCTGGTCGGGGTCCGCATCGCGCTGGATCGCCGGTGTTGGCCGCCCCGCCGCCACCTTGATGCCGCGGCCATCTATCCCCGGCGTATGGCCTTCCTGCTGTAGTACATGCGTCAGCTCGTGCGCTAGCAGCCTCCGCCCCTCGCTCGTACCCGGCTGATATTTTCCCTCGGCGAATGCGATATTTGCCCCCGCGGTATATGCACGTGCGCCTAAAGAATGCGCCGACTCCGCCGCTTCCTGGTTGGAAAAGATTCGTACCCGGCTGAAGTCAAACCCAAATCGCGGCTCAAAAAACTCTCGCAGCGACGATTCCAGCGGCCGCCCGGCGCCTGCCAGCCCGGTCGATGAGTCACGTGAGCCTGCGCGGAAAGCGCACAGCGAATGCTTTGTGCGCGTTAAAAGGGACTCGGCCGCGCGCTGCTGCCCGGCGCCGGCCATCCCGCCATTCCCGGGTTGATGCAACACTTGCTCTGCAGTCCGAGCCGCCTCGGTTTCCAGCGGATCGTCTACGGCTCCCACCCTGAGCTTCGCTTGAGCTCTTGCGGTCTCGCTCTTCACCGCTTCCGGTTTCGATTTAGTCCTTCTAGCCAGCGGAGCGAACAGGTGTATCCTCCAAAGGGCGAAGAATATGACAACTCATTGTATCAACGCCAAATTGTCCACCAAATTGCAACCAGGGAGTGTGTCGATAACAAAGACGGCAAAACACAATCCCGCCAGCACAGCCGCCCTTGCCTGTATGGAGTTTCTACATTTCGTGCAGTCCGGTTGGGCAAGATGGTGGCACAGGCTTCAGCCTGTGAATCCGCGATCAATCGATCGCGGCCCATCGAAACCCGCCGCTTTTCTCGCAGGCACAGCCCGGAGCAGATTCAGCGACAGGTAGCTTCCATCTCAATATCCCGCAGCAGTTGGCGTGCGCCTGCAGGAATTTCATCACGTCGGCGGCCTCCTGGGGAGTAGACTGTATCTCTTGGAGTGGGTTGACCCTATCTGAACGTGGACATCAACAACAAGATGTACCGGCGGATTATCGAGGCGATGCCCGAAGGTATATGGGTGGTCGACCGTCAAGGCCGGACGATCTTTAGCAACCGGCGCATGGCAGAGATGCTGGGGACCGACTTTGAATCGATGTCTGAACAGTCCTGTTTTGGCTGGGTCTTTCCAGAGGAACTGGACGATGCGCAGCGTCAATTTGCCCGCAATGTGGCGGGTGATACCCGGCCCTTCGATTTTCGCCTTCGCCGGGCCGACGGATCGCCACTTTGGGTCAGCATTTCCTCCATGCCTGTCCAAGACGAGGCGGGCGCCACGGTCGGGATGCTCGGCTTGTTCTCCGATATCACCGAGCGCAGGCGGACTGAGGCTGCGCTCCGGGAAAGCGAAGAACGCTTCCGCAACATGGCGGATGAAGCGCCGGTAATGATCTGGGTCACTGACACAAACAAACGTGCCACTTTCTTCAACAAGTGCCACTTGGACTTCACCGGCCACACGATGGAAGACAAACTGGGCGATGCCTGGTCTGCAAATCTGCACCCCGACGACCGGGAGCAGTTCCTAAATGTATTCTGCTCCTCGATTGATGCCCGTGAAGAGTTCCGTTCCGTTTTTCGGCTCCGTCGTGCGGACGGGGAATACCGCTGGGTGCTGACCACTGGAGTTCCCCGTTTTGCGCCGGACGGTGTCTTCTCGGGGTACATCGGTTCTTGCGTTGACATAACTGACCAGAAGCTCGCCACCGAACAGGTGAAGGCCAGTGAGGCCCGGCTGATCACTACGCAGCGACTTGTGAGAGTCGGCAGTTGGGACCGGAACATCACGAGCGACAGGATCGATTGGTCCGATGAAATGCTTCGGATCTTGGGCGTGCGGGACAAGCCGCCATCGAGTTTCCAGGATTTCCTGAACTGCGTGCACCCCGAAGACCGGGAGAAGATCTTGCAGGTCAGCGCTCAAGCCCGTTCGAGGAGCGCCGGTTGACGTGGAGTACCGAATTGTCCGGCCAGGCGGGGAAGTACGGGATGTGCGCAGCGTTATCCAAGCGATCCGGGATCATCAGGGCGTGCCGCTTCGTGTGGCGGGTGCGACTCAGGACATCACCGATTTCAAGCGCTCGCAGGCAGAGTCTTTCGCCAGGCAGAAGCTGGAGAGCGTAGGAACGCTGGCCGGTGGAATTGCGCATGACTTTAACAATCTCTTGGGTGGTGTGTTGGCTCAAGCAGACGTGGCCCTCTCGGAAGTCGCCGCTGGAGTGAGTCCGGAAGAGGAGCTACAAGCCATCCGGAAAGTAGCCATCCGTGGCTCCGAAATCGTCCGCGAGTTGATGATCTATGCCGGAACACTGCTGTCCAAATTAGGGGGTTAACTTGCTGGCCGGCGCAGCGGCTGCGTGGCCGGCGAGAGGCTGAGTCCCTGATAGGTTGAATTGGGTTCGATCCAAGAACCAATTCAACTTCAGGAGACTCAACCTTATGAAA
>DATDGT010000291.1:0-5807 GCA_036521975.1 Bryobacteraceae bacterium | reverse complement strand
GAACATCAATGACGATGGCGGCTTTGCGCAATTCTTCAGTGAGGCGCTGGTTCTCGCGGCGGAGCTTCTGCAATTCCTCATCCTGCGGGTTGCGTTTGGACTTGGGACCGCGCTTTTGCGGAGTCAAGCCCTTGAGCATTCCGGCCTGCCGCTCGCGACGCCAGGTGACGAGGTGCGAGGAGTACAGGCCTTCGCGGAGTTGCAAGGCGCCGATGGCACCGGGTTGAGAGGCGGCGGCATCAGCCTCAGCCAGAATCCGTAGTTTGTACTCCGCAGTGAAGGTACGGCGCTTGGCATCAGCCATCACCTCCGGGTCTGGTCGCACCGGTCCAGGCGGCTGGGGCGCGAAGATATTCCGTTGTTCTTCACATTGATTCCTGTTTCTCGCCCTGCTCAGTAATTAGGACCAGGAGAACTGTCTCATCAATGTTGGCACGGAGGGCCGCTTTCGCTGAAGATGATCAAATGGTCAAGACACTCCCGCCGGATCGTGCCGATGACGCGCTCGACGTAGGCCCTTTGCCAGGGAGAGCGCGGTGCGCAAAGCACTTGCTTGATGCCCATGGCCTGGACTACCTCAATGAAGTCCTCGCCGAAGATTCGGTCCCGATCTCGCAACAGGTAGCGTGGCGCCGGGTCTCAAGGAAAGGCATTGCGAAGTTGCTGGGCGGTCCATTCCGCCGTCGAATGCGCCGTGACGTTGAAGTGCACTATTCGTCGCCGCTCGTGGGCCAGCACCAGGAACACGTACAGAACCTGGAAGCGGATGGTTGGCACAGTGAAGAAATCCACTGAGACAAGCTGGTGGATGTGGTTGTCCAGAAATGTCCGCCAAGTTTGACTGTGCGACTTTCGTCGCCGAACCATATATTTGCTGACGCTCGTCTCGCCGATGTTAATTCCGAGCTTGAGCAATTCTCCGTGGATGCGCGGCGCACCCCACAACGGGTTGGCACGGCTCATGTTACGGATCAGATCGCGGACTTCTTGCGAGACGGAGGGCCTTCCGGTTTGTCCCTTCCGAACTTTCCAAGTCCAGAATAATCGGAAGCCTTTACGGTGCCAGGCGATGACCGTCTCGGGTTTGACGATGACGAGTGCAGATCGCCAATCGGTCCAGGCTGCGGACAACCACGCCCAAAAGACCCGGTCCGCCACAGTCAATTTCGGCCGTTTCTTAGCGGAGCGACGAAGCACACCGATCTGGTGTCGAAGCGCTATGATCTCCACCTGGAGAACGGCGTGCGAACGCAACATCGAGAACATTGTTGAAAAAAACAAAGACAGAATGCTCAGCATCGGTTTAACCTGACCTCAAGCAAACCTAATGATCTCAGAAAGATTGACGTTTCCGAGACCCACCAGGAAGCGGCGTTCTTGCACAAACGGCCTCAACCACAGTGGCCCAAGTGGGCGTCACAGGTGTTGCAAGTGGTTTCGGTGCGCTTCAAAGCAAAACTGAGCGCGCGGGCAGTTCTGGATTGCTGTGCGGTGCCCAGGCACTCTTTGCGGGCTAGTTAGCAGGCGCCGGCCCGGCCGTTCCGATGGGCGGCGAAGAGATCTGATAGGTCGCGACGGCGCTGGACGGCTGGTTGATTACCTCCGCCGAAGCCAGGCAGGCAGAGGCGATGCCTGTGGCGCCGGCCGGATTGACATTACTCGGCGCGATCTGCGGAACGTATTCCTGGCGGCCCGCGGACTGCGTGATCGAGTTCGGATTGAAAGTGAGCGAAGTCATGGTGCCCGGGCTCAGATTGGCGTTCAGTGTGGGCCCGATGGGATTGCCATTCACATCCGCAAAGCTCAGCAAGGCTACGCACGGACTGTCGGGAGGTGCCAGCGCGTTAATCTGAATGCTCTGGCCATAGATCACTCCTTGCGGTACGAATGAGGGAGGACCGGTGACGTTGGATGTCGGCGGAATGGGAATCCCTGGATAGAATGCGGAGCCCACGCCGTTGCTGGCGGTAAAGACTTCAACGCTGCCTTGCAGGCTTCCTCCGAGCGGAGCGCCGGGCCCGGCTGTCACCGTGGGTTGGATCTCAATTCGGCCGGAGGATATAAGTTTGCTGACCTCCAGATCGAGAAAGGCAGCTTGGCCGGGGTTCAGGCTTACAACCTTGGTCGGTCCGACCGGAGCGCCCGCCTTGGTCATGAATCCCAGCGTCGCCTCAACCGGAACGCCCGGGGGAACCGGCACCGGCCCGTCCACAACGGTGAGCCGCAACTTCTGCAGAGGAGTTACGGTTACCGGATCGTACAGCAGGTAGGGAGGCACGCTGAGCGTGGGATTGCCGAACGTGATGAAGCCGACGTCGGCGAAGGGGTCCGCGGCTCCGAATGTGCCCAGGAAAGCGCCGGTTGTAGGGCTAATCCTGATGAATCCGGAGTAACCCGCCACATAGATGTTTCCATCCGGACCGAAAGCGAAGGCCGAGGCGGCTATGCCGGGAACCGAGTAAGAAAGTTGGGTGCCAGTGGTTCCATTAAACTCGAAAATGTCGTTGTAGTAATTAAGAGTATTGGGAATCGGCATGGAGAAATCCACGTAGAGGTTCCCTTTCGCACCGAAGTGAAGGTCATCCGGAAAGCCACCGCCAATTGGAGCAACAAACACGCTCATGAACGCCAGCGTGCTTCCGTTGAATTTCAGTACAGTCCGGTTGCCCGACTCCGACACATAAAGGTTGCCATCGGGACCAAACGTCAGGCCGAACGGGTAACAGTTCCCGCCACTAGGAGGCGCGCAACTGAACACGCCCAAAAGCGCGCCCGTGCTTCCGTTGTAACGCCGGATAAAGCCGAAATTATCGGCCATGTAGAGGTTGCCGTCGGGACCGAATGTAATGGCGAAAGGCGCTGAAGGACTGAAGGGGGCGGTGAATGTTCCGATCAGCGCTCCAGTGGACGGGTTGTAGCGCAGCACCGACCCGTTGCTCTGATCGGCTACGTATAAGTTCTCGTCAGGTCCGAACGCTACTCCTACGCCCCAGACCAAACCGCCGGTGAAACTGAGCTTGGGCGCCCCGGTATATTGACTGAACGACGATACGATGCCGGAATCAACGTCGCCCGCTCCGTGGCTGACGAAAATGTCCGCCCGCGCTGCCGGGACAAATGCACCGGCGAATAGTACAGCCAATGCGGCCGGCGACCTCCAAGAGGTTTGCAACCTGGGCAAACATCGCAAATATCCTTGATTCACTGTTGTCTCCTCCTTGAGCACGTGGACACGTAAGCCCTCGAGGAAAGATTGCCTCGATCGCGCTCCGCTCTCCATCCTTCCAGCGAAGGAGCAGGGAGCTGAGTTCCTTGGAACTGGGGTTCACGTTCAGGCCTTCCGCTCATTATATATCGGATACGCCGAAAGATCGGAATACTCCTCGATGCCGCGGTGGAGGGCTCTGGTGCAAACTCTAGCCGGCGGCGAGACCAGTTAAGCTCCGCCGTGGTCAGTGGTCGCGAATTGGGCTCAAGCTGCGAGGGCCGCGTTCCACAGTTCCGTCATCGTCGCATGCACCCACCGAGTTTGCCCGTCTTGAACTGCCCCTTCTTGATCTCGCCGATGGGAGAGACCTCTTAACGGCGAATCTGTTGAACGTTGCCGAGGCTTCGGGTTTCGACATCCTTATCACTGCCGACAAGAATATCCGCTATCAACAGAACCTTTCAGGGCGCAAAATTGCCCTGATCGTTTTAGGTAACGCCCAATGGCCTGTGTTGCGGCGCTATACGTCCAGAGTTACCGACGCCGTGAACGCCGCCACACCCGGCAGCTACGCCGAGGTGGAAATTCCTTTCAGGTAATATTCGCGAAAAAGGCCGATCTGGCCGTTGCCGATCTGGAAAGGCTGCGGTGACATCCCTGCCAGCGTTCCCCCATTTCGCGAGGGGTTGTACGGCTGGCCGCTATGATTGGTGGATGGCCTCAGCCCCGGCAAGATCCGAGTTGCGGGCTATGTCGCGGCTCGCCGCTCCCATCGTTCTGGCCGAACTCGGCTGGATGGCTATGGGCGTCGTGGACACGATGGTCGTGGGACGGGTGGGCGCCCGCGCAATTGCGGCAGTCGGCTTAGGAGCGATCGTCTTTTATGGCGTGGGCATGTGTGCCAGCGGAGTTCTGCTGGGGCTGGACACATTTGTCTCGCAGGCCTTCGGCGCGGATTCTCCGGAGGAGTGCCGCCGCTGGGGAGTTAACGGAGTCTGGGCCGCTCTGCTGCTCGCACCCGTGGTGTGCGCGATTGTCCGCGCTTTCGATCCGCTTCTCGATTTCTTCGGCGTCGCCCCGGAAGTTCTTCGCTTCGCTGTTCCCTACTTGCACGCGCTAAATTGGAGCGCGCCACCTCTGCTGCTGTTCATGGCTTTCCGGCGCTATTTGCAGGCGCGGCACGTCGTAAAACCGATGATGTGGACGCTCATCACCGCGAATCTGGTGAATCTGGCCGGCAATTGGGTCCTGGTGTTCGGACATTGGGGCGCGCCGCGCATGGGCGCGGAGGGATCGGGATGGGCGACATGCATTTCGCGAGTCTATATGGCCGGCGTTTTGGGTATCGTGTGGCTGCGGCGCGAACCGGAATTGCTCCGAACATCGTGGCGGCCGGAGTGGAACCGCATTGCGCGGCTGTTCCGTCTGGGCCTTCCTGCCGCGGGGCAACTGGGCGTGGAGATCGCGGTGTTCGCGGTGGTGACAGTGCTCGCCGGGCGTCTCAATGCGGTTTCGCTGGCGGCTAATCAAGTCGCGCTGGTCACGGTGAGCACGACCTATATGTTGCCTTTGGGAATCAGCTCCGCCGCGGCCGTGCGAGTGGGAAATGAACTCGGTCGGGGCGATGCGCCGGCCGCGGCGCGGTCGGGCTGGACGGCCTTGTCGCTGGCTGTTGGGGTGATGTCCTTTGCCGCGTTGACCTTGCTTTTGCTTCCGGGTCTAATCGCGCGGTTATTCACTCCCGAAGCCGAGGTGATCGCCACCGCGGTTGTTTTGCTGCGCATCGCGGCGTTCTTCCAATTGTTCGACGGCCTTCAGGTGGTCGCCACCGGAGCCTTGCGCGGCTCGGGCGACACGCGCACGCCCATGTTGTGCCATTTCGCGGGCTATTGGATGATCGGATTGCCTGTGGGAGCGGCGTTGTGCTTTCGGGCCGGCTTCGGCGTGGCGGGGTTGTGGGCGGGTCTTTCGCTGGGCTTGATTCTTATTGGCAGCGCGCTGGCCTGGATGTGGCGCCGCGCGGCGCGAGGATTCGTACGCGAGGTTGACGCCGGAATTAAATGGGCGCGCGTTCCAGGCTCGTGATGAACTTGGTCCCGGACACGCTTTTCCTGCTAAGCCGGTCGTCGTTGGCGGTGAAGAGATCGATTCCCGCTGCTGCTCCCATTCAGACCGTCAAATTGCTGTATGATTTATGAACAGCCTTATGTCGGCCAAAGGGCGGTACGAGATCCTGGAGATCCTCGGAGAGGGGGGGATGGGGATCGTGTATCGGGGCATAGATCCCGTACTGAACCGTGAAGTTGCGGTTAAGACCATTCGGGATCCTCAGGACAAAGCGGCTCTCGAGCTCTTCAAACGAGAGTGCGCCGTTCTAGCCAGCATCACTCATCCTAATATTGTCGAAATCTTCGATGTTGGCGAAACCGAAGAGGCGGGCGCCAAGCGGCCTTATTTCGTCATGCCGCTTCTGCCGGGGACAACCATACAACAGTTGATCAAGACATCGAGCACGCGCCTGACGGTTGAGCGCTCCATCCAGATGCTCAGCCAGGTTTGCCGCGGCTTGCAGGCGGCGCACGATCACGGCCTCATCCAC
>DATDGT010000290.1:0-16356 GCA_036521975.1 Bryobacteraceae bacterium | reverse complement strand
CAGTCCGTTCCGCGCCTGTTTCTTGATCATCTCCTGCCAATGCTGTCGCCGCGTCTGAACCTGTTTCCCGGTCGTGGTGGTGCTCATGTTCCCAATATCCACGGCTTCGCGCTGCTTGGGAAGAGGGGTTCACCAGACGCTTACTTGTGGTGATCTTCTTCGGCCAGCGCAAGCACTCGTGATAAGGTGATTTCCAGAGGCCTATGTCCACTCATCCGCGCACTCTGCTAACGCCGCAAGAATATCTGGAGATCGAGCGAAAAGCGGAATTTAGGAGCGAGTACCGTGCAGGTGAGATGTTCGCCATGGCGGGCGCGCGCGAAGCGCATAACCTAATCAATGGCAACGCGGCCGGCGAACTCAGAAATCAGCTTCGCCGCACTCCCTGCCGAGTTTATTCGAACGAGATGCGCGTCCTGGTCCCCGCCGCCGATCTGTACGTCTATCCGGACGTTGTCGTCGTATGCGACCAACCTCGATTCGCCGATGAAGAGTTCGACACGCTGCTCAATCCGTTGGTCCTGGTGGAGGTGCTCTCAGCCAGCACCGAGGCCTATGACCGCGGCAAGAAGTTCGAGTATTACGCGACTCTCCCATCTGTGCGCGAATATCTTCTGCTGACGACCGAATACATGCACGCCGATCTGTTCACGCGGGAGGCAGGCGGCAAATGGGTCGTTTCGTCGGCGAGCCGGGCCGAGGATTTTATTGAGTTCTCCTCGATCCCCTGCCGGCTATCGCTGAGGGACGCGTACGAAAAGGTCGAATTCGGGACCGAACCGCCAGGCATGCACAGGCAGTCGCCGTAGCGCTCGAGAGGCTCCGCAGGAGGATCCAGATTTTCTCCCAAGCGGGTGCTATGGTAGCTCCCAGTTCATTCTAAGCCGTCCCGGCCTTGGTAAGAATTGTGGTGATCTTCTTCGGCGAAAGCAAGCACTCGTGATAAGGTGATGTCCAGAGACCCATGTCCACCCGGCCGCAAACGTTTCTGACCCCGCAAGAGTATCTGGAGATCGAGCGGAAGGCTGAATTCCGGAGTGAATACCATGCAGGCGAAGTGTTCGCCATGGCGGGCGCGACGCGTGCGCACAACCTCATCAACACGAACGCCGTTGCGGAACTGAGAGACCAACTTCGGCATAGCCCGTGCGAGGTGTACTCGAAAGATATGCGGGTCTACATCCCCGCCGCGGACTTGTACACGTATCCCGATATTGTTGTCGTCTGCGAGAAACCGCACTTCGCCGATGAAGAATTCGACACGCTGCTCAACCCGGTTTTGTTGGGCGAGGTGCTTTCACCCTCAACCGAGGTTTATGACCGTACGGACAAATTCGAGATGTATCAGACTATCCCGAGCCTCAACGAATACTTGGTGTTAGCGGCGAATAGAATGCATGGCGATCTATTCACGCGGCAACCCGATGGCAAATGGTTGCTCGCTCCGGCGAGCCGGGCCGAGGATTTTATTGAGTTCTCCTCGATCCCCTGCCGGCTATCGCTGAAGGACGTGTACGAAAAGGTCGAATTCGGGACCGAACCGCCAGGAATGCGTAGGCACTCGCCGTAGCGCTCTAGAGGCTGCGCAGGAGGATCCAGATTTTTTCCCACGCGGGGACGCGGATGCGCCGCGCGAGCACTTCGTAACGGGAGGCGCCGATGCGGTCGAGCAGACGGGAGTAGATGGCGATCAACGCGCGCAGCGAGGGCCGGCTGGGGCGATCGATCATTTCGATGAGCGGCGCCGATTCGCGATAATACTCGCGCGCGCGGGCGGCTTCAAATTCTAACAACTGGCGCAGTTTCGGCAAAACCGCCGTGGCGCGCAATTCTTCGCAGGTCACCCCGTACCGGGCCAGGTCTTCCTCGGGCAGATAGACGCGATGATTTTCCGCGTCTTCGCGAACATCCCGTAAGATGTTAGTCAATTGAAACGCCACTCCGCATTTTTCGGCGAGCGGCAGCGCTTCCGCGGATGAAAAACCGAAGATGTGGATAATCGTCAGGCCGACCACGCTCGCGACGTGATAGCAATAATCGTAAAGCTGGTCGAAGGCGGGAAATGCGCGCGGCTCCAGATCGGAGCTCACGCCTTCGATCATCTCGAAAAAATATCGCGGGGGAATGTGGAAGCGCTCGACGGCATCAGTGAAGGCCGGCCAAAGGGCGTGATCGGGGGCGGCGCCCGTGAGCGCCGACTCCAAATCCGCACGCCAGCGCGCAATAGCCGCGCCCCGGTCCGCCACTCCCTCGCCGTCGCTCAAATCGTCGCAATAGCGCATGAACGCATAGATGGCGCACATGGCGCGGCGCCGCTCGCGCGAAAGCAGCAGAAACGAATAATAGAAGTTCTTGGCCTGCGTGCGCGCGACGCGCGCGCAAAACGCGTAGGATTTCTGAACGGTCATGCCGCCCGCGAGAACGCCCTCCGCGTCAGGGCTCCCAGCAGCAGTTGCACGCGCTCCACCTTGGAAATCGCCGGACGCGCACGTAGGACATCGTAATCCTGCCGCTCGATTTTTTCGAGCACCTTCAGCCCGCCGCGGCTGAATAACTCCAGATCGACGGCCAAGCGCCGGTCCACCATCCCGGCCAAGGGCAGCCCTTTGAGAAACAGCTCGCGCGCCACCTCGACGGCCTCTTTCATCGCCGGGCGAAAGCGCGCATCGAAGCGCCGCGCAAAGAGCGCTTCCAGGGAATATCCGTGCCGTTCCAAAACCTCCAGCGGCAGATAGACGCGATCTTTCCTCAAATCCACGGTTACATCTTGCCAAAAGTTGGCAAGCTGCAAGGCGGTGCAGGTGGCATCGGAAAGCGCCTGGCGCTCGGGGTCGCGATAGCCACAGAGAGCCAGGACCAGCCGGCCCACCGGATTCGCCGAGTAACGACAGTACTGGAACAAATCTTCGAAGGTACGGTAACGCGCGATGGTTTGATCCTGCTCGAAAGCTGTGATCAGATCGTCGAAGAGGCTTTGAGGCAGCGCGTATCGCGCGGCGGTGCCTTGCAAAGCGACGAAGACAGGATGGGAAGCGGAACCCGAATACATGCGCCACAATTCCTCGCGCCACCACGCGAGCAGACGCAGGCTCTCGATCGTATCGCCAATCTCGTCGCCCAGATCGTCGGCCCAGCGGCAGAAGGCGTAGACGTTATAGAAGTCCTGATGGAGCCGGCCGGGCAACAGGAAGCTGACCACGTGGAAATTCTCGTAATGATGCGTGGCCAGCCAGCGAGTGTAGGCCAGGGAATCGGGAAGGGTCCAGGCGCGCTGAAGCGCTTCGGGGGATCGCAGAAAATCGACCGGGCCGAGCAGCGCCACGGTTCACGGAATGATGGCCGTCTTCAAATGCCCGTTGTGGCTCATCAGATGCTGCATGACTTCGAGCAGGTTGGCGAGAGGCTCCACGCGATTCACGAAATCCTTGGCGCCAATATAGCCGCGGCTGATGGCGTCCAGCGCCTTGCGAACCAGAGCGGGTGTGTGATGAAAACTGGCCTTCAGCGTGAGCTCGGAATAATGCATCAGATTGGTGTCGACGCCCACTTCGGTTCCCGAAGGGCACCCGCCGAAAAAGTTAATGACGCCGCCGCGGCGCAGAAGCCGTATGGCGAGTTGCCACACTTCCGGCAGCCCCACGGCTTCGATCACCACGTCCGCGCCCCGCCCGCCAGTCAGATCGCGTACCGCTTCCGCCGGGTCGGCATGGTCGTTGTTTAGAACGGTTTCGTCGGCGCCCATAGCAGAGGCGCGATCCAGTTGCGTTTGACGCCTCCCGACGGCTATGACGCGCGCCTTATAGATCGCCTTCGCCAGCAGTACGAACATCATCCCGATGGGGCCCAGGCCGACAATAGCGACGGTGTCGTCCGAGCGGAGCCCGGTTTCTTCGAGCCCTCGGATCACACAAGCCAAAGGCTCCACCAATGCCGCGTCCTGATAGCTTACATGCTCGGGGATCTCGTACATGTTTTTTGCGACGATCCGCGCCGGAATTCGGATGAACTCCGCGTAGGCGCCGTTGTTGAACAACAGATCCTCGCACAGATTTTCCGAGCCGCGACGGCAATAAAAACACTCTCCGCACGGCGCGGAATTCGCTGCGATCACGCGTTGGCCAATCTCGAATCCGCGAACTCCGCGCCCGAGGACGACAATATCCCCGGCCAGTTCGTGGCCGAAAAGCGCCGGAGGTTTGATCATGCGCGGATGATAGCCCCGCTGGAACACTTTCACATCGGTCCCGCAGGTCAAGGCGGTGCGGACGCGCACCAAAACGTCGCCCGGCCCAATTTTCGGAATATCGACGGACTCAATCCGCAAGTGCTCTTTCCCATAAAGCACTGCCGCCGTCATCTGCTTGATCACGATAGGTTCACCTCTGGGGTTGTACTACTATCTTCAATGATCTTTCATCGGGATGCAACGCGCGATCAATCCCATGATGAATTTCGTTTAATGAAAACCGGTGGGAAATCAGTTGCTCCACGGGCAAATCCCCGCTGAAAACCAACTCCGCTGATTCTGATTGTAGATCAACGGAAGAGCTATAGGCGCCGCACAATATCCGTTCTTCCATGCAGATCGCCGCGCCCGAAACCTCGATGCGCTCCTGATGGGAAGTTTGGGCGAAAAGTAAGATCCGCGCTCCGGGACGCGAGCATCGCACCGCTTGCTCGACCACGCCCGGCGCCGAGGCGGCCACGATAACAACATCGGCGCCGCGCCCCTCCGTGACGCCCCGGACGCGATCTTCCAATGATGCATCCTGCGGATGAAACGCCTCTTCGGCCCCAAATCGAACCGAGAGTGCGCGCCGCGAGGCCATAGTGTCGGTGGCCAGGATCTTCGCCCCCGTGCGCGCAACCAGCATGGTAAAAATCAGGCCGATAGGCCCTTGACCGAGTATAACCGCTGCTTCTTCCGGCTGGGGATCCACCTGTTTTACTCCTTTGAGGCAGGTGTTTACAGGCTCGACAAAGCAGGCTTGTTCGAAAGAAACGCCGGCCGGGATTTTCTCGATTCCGCGGTTTACGATCCAATCCATCGCGCGTACATATTGTGAAAAACCGCCGCCCGCGGCCTCAAATCCCGCCGTCACGCCGACTTTTTTCCACACCGGACACTGAGCATAAAGTTTCCGATGGCAGTAAAAGCAATCTCCGCAGGGGATGTGGTGAAACACGATGACGCGGTCTCCCGGGGAATAACCCGCGACGCCCTCACCCACTGCCACAATCACGCCCGCGGTTTCGTGGCCGTAAATGCGCGGGGGAGGCAGCAGATCGTAGGCGATCTTTTTGAGATCGGTGTGGCAGATTCCGCAAACCTCGACGCGGATCAGTACTTCGCCCGGTCCGATTCGAGGTACCGGTACGGGCTCGATCTCGACCCGCCCGGAGCCGCGATAGACAGCGGCGCGCATTGTTTGTTCCGGAAGGGTCGGGTCCGGGAGAGTCGGGTCCGCGAGAGTCCGATCCGGAAGAGCCTGGGCGGCGAGGGTATTAAATGGCGCGATGGGCAAGGAACTCTCCCAGTTTGTCCGCGGCCGCGCGGCAGTTGCGGTCCAGTCGCATTAAGCCGGAAATCGCCCAGGGGCGCGCCAACGCCGCGAACACGATTCGGGCGCGCGAAAAGCGGCCCTCACCGTCGCGGAAGCGGTTGAAGTCGAGCGGTAGATCTTCGGAAGCGGTGTCGGAAACCACTTTCACACAGCCAAACGGCACTCCCCATTCTCGAGCCTTGGCTTCCACGGCGCCGGCCTCCATCTCCACGGCGGCGGCCCCCGTTTGCTCGCGTAGGGCGAGTTTCTCCGCCGCGGTGACAGCGACGCGGTTGGAGGTGAGAATTCCGCTTCCTTCCAGTACGTCGCCCACGCGCAGCGCCGGATCCAACGCTCCGCAAAAACCGACGCTCAAGATCTTATCGACGTTTCTCTTAGTTCGAAGCACCCGCTCGATTCGCCGCTCACCCGCGCCATTAGCAACGAGCAGCCAGCGGTCCCCATTCCATGCCACCTCGCGAGAAAAAGCGGCTTCCGGCCAGGCCAGTTTCTTCGCGGGGGCTCGTTTCAGGATACCTGAGAATTCCAGGGGCTCGGCGGCCACCAGCAGCACGGTCATCGGCAATATCCATGGGCCGTGAACCAGTCGGCGGCGCTTTTCAACGCGCCTGCCGCCGGGCCGGGCCGATAACTCAACTCGCGCGCGGCCTTATCGTGCTTCACCCACATTTTCTTGCGAGCCATTCGCACCGCGTCCAGCGGAGCTCGAGGCGTGTGCCCGGTGACTTGCGCCCACGCCGTCGACGCGACGCCGGCCGCATATGCCACGGCATAGGGAATCCGCAGCTTTGGCGCCGGCTGGCCTGTAATCTCCGCCAGCTTTAACAGAATCTGCTCCAACGTCAGATTCTCCGCGCCCAGAATATACCGCTCGCCCGGCCGGCCGCGCTCGCATGCGGCAAGATGGCCCTCGGCCACATCCTCGACATCCACCAGGTTCAAGCCCGTATCGATAAATGCAGGCAGGGCGCCGCGCAAAAAATCCAGCACAATCTTTCCCGTCGGCGTGGGCTTGAAATCGTGATCGCCCATCGGTGCGGTAGGATTCACGATCACCACCGGCAAGCCGCTCGCCGCGAATTCCAGCGCCACGCGCTCTGCCAGGAATTTAGACCGCTTATACGCCCCGCGCATTTCCCCCAAGGCGACTGGCGAATCCTCATCGCCCAGCCCGTTTTTGGGCACACCGATGCATCCTACCGTGCTGGTGTAGACCACTCGCTCCACGCGGGCGTCGCGCGCCGCTTCGAGCAAATTGCGCGTGCCCTGCACATTGGTTTGAAACATCTCCTCCGGGCGCCGGCTCCACAATCGATAATCGGCCGCGACGTGGTAGACGACTCCGCAGCCGCAAACCGCGCCCTTCAGCGCCTCGCGGTCTCGAAGATCGCCTTGAACTGGTTCGATTCCCTCGAGCTCCCGGAGGCGCCCGGGGTTCCTCGCCAGCGCCCGCAAACGCTCGCCGCGATCCAGCAGCTTGCGCGCCACATGCCATCCGACGAATCCAGTGGCCCCTGTGATTAACGCCGGTTTCAAAGTCCTCCCAATTCTAGCAAGGCCGCCTCAAATAGCTGGAACCAACCCGCCGCTTTGCCGTAGTACCAGCCATGGGTTCGCTGAATCATGTCCTGCGGCGGATGGCGAAGGCGCCAGGGTTCACGGCCGTTGCGCTCACCACCTTGGCGCTCGGCATCGGCGCAACCACCGCAATCTTCAGCGTTATTGAAGGCGTATTGATCAAGCCGCTGCCGTTTCCCCACGCGGAAAATCTGGTGGGTGTTTGGCACCTCGCGCCGGGCGTCAAGGGAGTCTCGGGCGACCTCAACTGCTCGCCGACGATGTACTTCACCTACCGCGAAGAGAACAAGACATTTCAGGATTTCGGTTTGTGGGAGAACGGAGGGGGGACCGTCACCGGCTTGGGCGAACCGGAAGCGCTCCCAGCGCTATCCGTCACCTACGGATTGCTCGAAGCTCTGGACGTGCCGCCGGCGCTTGGGCGCTGGTTTTCTGGAGCTGACGATACTCCCGGAACACCCGAGACCGTCATCTTGAGCTATGGCTATTGGCAGCGGCGCTTCGGCGGAAGCGCGTCGGCTATCGGCCGAACGCTGACTGTGGATTCGCGTCCTCGCCTCATCATTGGCGTGATGCCGAAAAATTTCCGTTTTCTGAACTCAAATGCGGATCTGATTTTTCCCGGAGCGGCTGGACCGCGGCAAGCTCTTCCTTGGACAATTCAACTATCAGGGCATCGCCCGCTTGAAACCGGGCGTCTCCATTCAGCAGGCCAACGCCGACGTCGCGCGAATGCTGCCAATGTGGTTGAAATCCTGGCCGCCGCCTCCCGGATTGAGCCGCACACTCTTTGAGAACGCTCGCTTTGGCCCGAAGGTTCAGCCCTTGAAACAGGAAGTGGTGGGAGATATCGCGTCGGTTCTGTGGGTGCTCATGGGGGTCATCGGCCTGGTGCTGCTGATCGCGTGCGCGAACGTGGCGAATCTATTGTTGGTTCGGGCGGAAGGCCGGCGGCAGGAACTGGCGATTCGCGCAGCGCTCGGAGCCGGTTGGGGACGGATCGCTCAGGAGCTGCTGCTCGAAAGCATGGCGCTCGCGATGATGGGTGGGGCTTTGGGATTGGCTCTCGCCTATGGAGCGCTGCGGGTGTTCGTCGCCAAAGGTCCCCCAACGATGCCGCGCCTGGCGGAAATCGAAATCGATCCATGGGCGTTGGGATTTGCGCTCATGGTTTCGCTGCTTGCGGGGTTGCTGTTCGGGCTGATTCCGGTGATGAAACATGCCGGACCACGACTGGCTTCGGGTCTGCGCGGCGGCGGACGCAGCATGAGCCAGGGCCGCGACCGGCAGCGGGCGCGCGACACGCTGGTCGTGGTACAGGTGGGCTTGGCGCTGGTGCTGCTGGTTGGCTCTGCTCTGATGATTCGCACTTTCCAGGCGCTGCGCCACGTGCAGCCCGGATTCACGCGGCCCGAAGAGATTCAATTGCTGCACATCACGATTCCCGACACCGTGGTAAAGGATTCCGAACAGGTGATGCGGATGGAGAACGCGATGCTCGATAAGCTCGCCGCGATTCCCGGCGTTTCTTCCGTTGCATTTTCCAGCGGGCCGCCACTCGAGGGATTCGGAGGAGGAGATGTTCTGTATGCCGAAGGCCAGGATTACGGCGCGGGCGGGATTCCTCCCGTGCGCCAATACCGGTTCGTGACGCCCGAGTTCTTCAAGACCGACGGAACGTCTTTGATCGTTGGCCGCGATTTCAACTGGACTGATATTTACCAGAAGCGCCACGTGGCGATGGTTTCAGAAAACGTTGCGCGCGAGACCTGGGGCAGCCCGCAAGCCGCATTGGGCAAGCGAATTCGCGAGGGCATGAAAGACGATTGGCGCGAAGTCGTGGGAGTGGTGGGCGACGTTCATGACGACGGCATGGATAAAAAATCGGGAGCGTGCATCTATTGGCCTGCGATGACGGACAATTTCTGGGGCAATCCCATGCTCGTTACACGCTTCGGGGCCTTCGTCGTCCGCACCAATCGGGCTGGATCGGAAAGTTTTCTGAAGGAAGCACGCGCCGCGATCTGGTACGTGAACTCGAGCCTTCCGGTGTTCCTGGTGCGGACCATGAAAGAGCTCTACGACCAATCCCTGCTACGAACCACGTTCACGCTGACGCTCCTGGCCATTGCGGGCGCGATGGCGCTGATATTGGGTGTGGTCGGCATTTACGGAGTGGTAGCCTACTCCGTTTCGCAGCGCACTCGCGAAATCGGCATTCGCATCGCTTTGGGAGCGCAACCGGGCGCGCTTCACCGGATGTTCGTGCGCGATGGATTGCAACTCGCCGGGATCGGTGCCCTATTGGGCTTGGCCGCGGCTTGGGGAACGACGCGCCTGATGGCGTCGATGCTGTTCGGCACCGCGGCGCTCGATCTGCCCGCTTATCTTGGCGCCGCCGCGGTTCTTATAGCCGCCGCCGCACTGGCGAGTTTTGTTCCCGCCCGGCGCGCTACGTCCGTCGATCCGGCGCGGGCGTTGCGGATGGAGTAAGCCTACTTCTTCGACGCGATGTGGGCGTCCACTTGCCGCTCCAGCAGCTCGAGTGGAACCGTCCCCGTGTCCAACACGACGTCGTGGTATTCGCGGATCGAAAATCGATTCCCCAAAGCCTGGCGGGCCTTCTCGCGCAGTTCGATAATCTTCAATTCGCCGACCATATAAGAACACGCCTGTCCGGGCATGGCTGCGTAGCGCTCCACTTCGCTCGCCTCGATCCCGTAGTCGATCGATTGCTGCCGGGTCCAATGCATGGCGTGGAGTCCAGTATCCACCACCAGCCGCCGCGCGCGAAACAATTCCGCGTCAAGCTGCCCGAGCAGTCCCTCGATATCGTCTCCATACCAGCTCGATTCGGCGGCCAGATGCTCCGCGTACAATCCCCATCCTTCGCTAAAAGCGGAAATGCCTCCGAAGGCCCGAAGCTTTCGGAAATCGGGCAGCGCTGTGTTCTCCGTCTCCAGCGCGATCTGGAAGTGATGGCCGGGAACGGTCTCGTGGTAGACCGTGCTCCGCAGTCCGAACTTGGTCATCTTCTCTACCCGACGCGGGTATTGAAACACTCCCGGCCGCGACCCATCCAGCGCCGGCGAGTTGTAATTGGCCGCGGCGTTGGCCTCGCGGAAGCTCGGGAAGGCTTGCGCCACCACCGGCGAACGCGGAGTTTTATCGAACAAAAGCGTCGCGCGTTTTTCCGCGTCGCGAAGAATACCGTCGATGTCCACCATGATCTGCGCCCGGCTCGATTCCGAAGTTGGATTCGGATAGCTCATGTCCTTTTCGAGTTGCGCGATCCGTTCCTTCACTGAGCCTTGCGTGCGGCCCAGCTTGCGGAACAATGCGTCCATTTGCGTTTCGATCGCATCCACTTGCCGCAGCCCGACGGCGTGGATCTGCTCGGGCGTCATGTTCGTGGTGGTGTAGCGGCGAAGAGCATACGCGTATGCTTCTGCGCCGCCCTTGAGCCGCCACAAACCCGCGTCGTCGTTCGATTTGGGAAGCTGCGACTCAAGCTGCGCGATCCCTTTTTTCCACGTTGGGTAAATCTGTCCGGCCACAACGCGCTCGGCTTGCGCCTTCAGTTCCGTGCGCTTCGATTCGGGCATCGATTTTATGGCCGCCATTTTATCCGCGAACACCACCACAAAGGGGTTCTGCGCCGGCGCCGGGTCGGAGAAGTTCCGCATCTGCTTGATGGTTGCCTGCAGGGTGAATCGCGGCGGAATAATTCCCTTCGCCTCGATGCGCTTCGATTCCGCGACGGCCTCGTCCATTCGGGCGCTCACCTCTCCGAGTGCGGCCACGTAATTCTCCGCGTCACGCTGCGTTACCAGCGGATGCCGAACGGTCAAAGTTTCCACCAACCCGATGTTCACGCCTTCCATTTGATTCAGCGGCAGACGGTAATCGAGAAATGGCTCTTCATCAACCACCGTTTTCAACTGCCACTCCATCAGATCCGCGGAAAGCCGTTGGGTTGGGTTCAGCTTCGATCGATCGAACTTCGCCAATCCGGCCAGTCCTTTGCGCGCGAGCTCGATTCGCGCGCGGCGGTAGGCGAGAGTTTGCGGCGTCAGTTGGCGCTCCAACCTGTCCTGCTCCTCGCCTTTCAAATAGCGCGTGGAAGTGGCGAGCTCGGGGTTGAAGCGAATCCATTCCGCGGTGAAGCCGCGAAAGAAATCGTCGATATTTCCGGTTGTCTGCTGCGCCGGGATCGTCAGGGTAAGCATGAGAACGCCCGCGGCCAGAACACCTATTCTCAAGGGCATAATTTACCTCCTGCGTCTGTTGCTACTGATCGGCGACCTGGCCGGTGGTGAAATTGCGGGAACTCGCCAAGGGGTCCTCGTTACTTCTGTTTCAGCGGCCGCACCAGGAGCGTGAGGACGAAGCCGATGGCGAGGCCCGCGGCGAGCACCGCAAGGGGCGTGTCGTAAATATGGACGCGGCTCGCGCCCGGGGCAAGAGCGGCCTTGGCGCGGTTGGAGAGCTCCGTGATGATGATGGGGCCGGCGACTGCGGCGGCGCTCCAAGCGGTTAGAACCGCGCCGTGAATCGCGCCGACGTTTTCCGGTCCGAAGATATCGGCCAGGAACGCCGGGATCGTGGCGAAACCTCCGCCGTACATGGTTAAGACGACGAAGAGGCTCGCCTCAAAAATCGCCCACTCGCCGCGACCCGCAAAGCCTGGAATCAGCAAGAACAAAATAAACTGCACCACGAAGAATAACGTGTAAGTGTTCCGCCGGCCGACGTAGTCCGACGACGAGGCCCAGAAAAAGCGCCCTCCGGCGTTGAACAAGCTGATCAGCGAAACCAGACCCGCGGCTTCCGCCGGAGTTTTGCGGAACATGTCTTGCGCCATCGGGGAAGCCTGCGCGAGAATGCCGATGCCGGCGGTGACGTTGAGGAACAAAATTCCCCACAGCAGATAGAACTGCACGGTTCCAAGAGCCGCGTTGCGCGAGACGCTGCGGTCCGTGATCATCTTATTCGATTTGGCGGGGGGAACCCAACCGGCCGGCGCCCAACCTTCGGGTGGACGGCGAAGGATGCTCGCGCCGATGAGCATAATCACCAGATACGCCGCGCCCAGCGCCATCATCGTCTTGGCGACGCCGAACAAGCCCATGAGGTAGACATTCAGGTAGCCGGCAAAATACGCTCCTCCGCCGAATCCCATGATGGCCAATCCGGTCGCCATGCCGCGCCGGTCGGGAAACCATTTGACCAGCGTGCTGACGGGAGAGATGTAGCCCAAGCCGCATCCGATTCCGGCGACGAGTCCCATGCCGAGAAACACTAGCACGTTCTGTTGCACCGCCAACCCGATTCCGCCAATTAGTAATCCGATGCCGAAGAAGATGGCCGCGGCGGTCGCCGCGACGCGAGGTCCGCGGCGCTCCACCCAGGGGCCTCCGAAAGCGGCGCTCAAACCGAGCAACACCAAAGCGGTTGTGAAGGTCGTGTAAGGAGGGCTGAACCACGATGGCGCGTGCGGAAAGACGGCTTGAATGGGGCGCTGGAACGTGCTCCAGGCGTACACGGAACCGATACAGATGTGCACCATAACCGCGCCCACTGGAATGAACCAGCGATTTACCGTAGAGGTTCTGGAGGCGAGAACAGGGGAGGGTTGCGTAGCTGCCATACTACTTCGGGTATTCTACCGCAATCATGACAAATCTCACTGGGAAACGAGGGCCTCGTGTGTAACGGTATTGTTACTTTTCGCGGGACGCGTGCTGGCCGCGTCGATTCCGAACGGAGGTTCAGCCGATGGTGGGGAGGGAGAGGCTAGCAACCGGCGGAGCCGTTGATCGGCGGTTACACTGAAATCGCGTGGCGCTTGCGCCGGTCATCAGACTTTCTCGGGAACAGGTCGAGCATACCAATGCCCGCATCCGTTATTGGGACAAGTACGCCGATGCTTCGGGGCCTCTGGAGCGCACGCGCCGCTATTACCGGCACCGTTTGATGGAGATCTACCGGTTTCTTGTTCCTCCCGGATTGCGGGTGTTGGAACTGGGCTCCGGGACGGGCGATTTACTGGCGGCTCTGCGGCCCGCGCGAGGAGTGGGCTTAGATTTTTCCCCGGCGGCCATTCAAGGCGCCCGTACCAGGCATCCGCAACTCGAGCTCGAATTTCTCGAGGCCGACGCCCATGACTTCGAATGCGGCGAGAAATTCGACGTCATTATTTGTTCGGATCTGGTGAATGAATTGTGGGACGTGCAGCAAGCGCTTATACAGGCTCGCCGTGTTTCCCACCCGGGCACGCGGCTGATTCTGAACTCCTACAGCCGTTTGTGGGAAATTCCCCGACGCGTGGCTGAGCGGCTGGGTTTTGCGCAGCCGCGCCTGTCGCAGAACTGGCTCACCGTGGAGGATTTGAGCAATCTTCTGTATCTGAGCGATTTCGAGGTAATTCGCTCGTTTTCGGAAATCATGTGGCCGCTCTGGACGCCGCTTGTGGATGAATTATGCAACCGGTATCTGGTGAAAGTCTGGCCATTTCGTTGGTTCGGCATTACGAATTTTGTGATAGCCCGGCCGCGTCCGGAACCCGTGGCCGAGGAGCCGGTAGTGAGCGTGGTGGTTCCCGCGCGGAATGAAGCGGGCAATGTGGCTGCCCTGTTCGAACGCTTGCCGGAAATGGGCGCGGGCACGGAATTGATTTTCGTGGAGGGTCATTCGAGCGATAACACTTACGAAACGATTCAGGACGAAATGGAAAAACGTCAGCGCCCGCGAACGCGCCTGCTGCGTCAAACGGGGCGGGGCAAAGGCGACGCGGTGCGGCTTGGCTTCGCCGAGGCGAGCGGCGAGCTGTTGATGATTTTAGACGCGGATCTCACCGTGCCGCCGGAGGACTTGCCGCGCTTTTATGACGCGTGGCGCGCGGGCTTGGGCGAATTCATCAACGGCGTCCGGCTGGTATACCCGATGCAGGAGCGCGCCATGCGATTTTTCAATCTCGCTGGCAACAAGTTCTTCAGTCTGGCGTTTACCTGGCTTCTGGGACAGAGCATCAAGGACACGCTGTGCGGGACGAAGGTGTTGAGCCGTGCGGACTACGAGAAGATCGCGGCCAACCGGTCGTATTTCGGCGAGCTCGATCCTTTCGGCGACTTCGATCTGATCTTCGGCGCGGCGCGGCTGAATTTGAAGATCGTGGACCTGCCCGTGCGATACCGCGAACGGACTTACGGCGAAACGAATATCCAGCGCTGGAGCCACGGGGCGTTGCTGTTGAAGATGATGCTGCTGGCGATGCGGCGCATCAAATTCCTGTGATCGTGCCGGATGCTATATTGAGATTCGATCTTCGCCGCAAGGCGGATCTCTCTTGGGGCCCGTAGCTCAGTTGGTTAGAGCGCTACCTTGACACGGTAGAGGTCAGAGATTCGAGTTCTCTCGGGCCCACCACAATTCCTCAAACACTTACGCAGCGCGTACAGTCTGATTCGGTCGCCTGTGAGGTCCAAATGAGGTCCAAAACTGGCTGCCGCCCAGACCTCGCACGGGGACTGTTGGGGACCATCGTACAGACGAATCCACCCCGTCTAATCGTGCTGACTCGACGCGAGTTCCCGCGTCGCGGGGACCATGGGGCCAATTTTTTGCCTTCGTCGTTGTGACGCCACAACTTTGATTTCTCTATACAAGATGGTCCCGATAGCCACCAAGCGCCCCGCAACCCCGCGCGGCAGCCTGGACGAAGCCCGCTCTTCAAAGTATTCTGTTGACGGCTGAACTGGCGCCTGATATTCAGAAATCGTGCCGCATCGACCATCACTGAAAGAAGCCACCTCCCAAACTGCTTCAGTCGTTAGAACGACCGGCGATCTGAGGCCGGCCCAGCTTTGGCTGGTGCAAACCATGAGAGAAACCCAATTCGGCCGCATCGAGAATCTTGAAGTTCGACAGGGACAACCATTTCGAGGAGAGGCGACGCGGGTTGTGCGGTCCACGCATCTGCATCAACGAAGCAGCGAAGACCAGAGCTCGAATGAGGACGACTTCGAGTTGAAACAAGCTGTACGGGATCTTCTCGCCGAGTTGGAGCAGCTCAACAACGGCACCGTCGTGAGAATCGAGTTCAGACGCGGGCTGCCATTCCTCTTGGAAACCACGCGTACGACGGAGGTGTAGCCACGCCGGGCCGCCCAGGGAGCGCTTCACCGAGGAGGCCGATCCCCCGCCCGATCTTCGTTCGTGGTCAGGACCTTGAGGCAGCGTAGGCGCATGGCCGCTCCAGGTCCAATCGCGGATGGGCTGGAGGGTCGCGCGCCGACTTGTAATCCGGGTAGCCACGCCGCCCCGCCAGCCCCGGCTTCAACGGCGCGGCCGCCTGGTCATAGATGTTTTGCCCGCTCTGAATGCGCACCCGGATCGAATCCGCCAGCGCCTGCCCGAAACCCTGCATCTCGGTTGCACGGTAGGGAGAATAAACGAAGCTGGCACTCTTGATGACGGTTTGGAATTTAGCCATGGTTATCTCTTGGGGGCACTTTAATGCCCCTGTCCGGCCCAATCACGCTGCTAAACTACAACAGGTACAAGCCGCCTGAGAACGCGGTGGTCTTACCCCGGAGAGACATGGGACTTCGATTCGACTTCAACATGGCAAACTGGATCGCCTGTGTCATCGATGAACACACGCAGATCCCGGATTTCTCGGCGCCGCATTGGACCTCTGGCCCCGAAACAGCCTCGTTCGCAATTCAAGAGTTCCTTTACCACATCCGGAACCGCCTGATGTCCTCCCGCTCAGGTGAGGAAGACTTCAGAAGCCGAGTCGATGGGCTTCTCGAAAAGGCCCACCGTGGCGACGCCCTGACGCGGAAGGATCTGGACGTTGTGCGCGAGTATTTCGGCCCTAGAGACTGGACCGCCCTCATTTTACCAATCGGTGGCCTAACTGGGTCACTTGATGCGTTCCTCTGTTCGGAGGAACTGCTTCGCATCCTTGTCGACACAGGCTCCACAAATCGAGGGCTCTTGCTGCAATAGGATTCGCAGCACCTGCGGCGGCACGAGCTTCAAATGCACGGAACAAACTACGGGAAATGAAGTACGTGAAAATTCGGATTGACAATCGACACCATCTGGCCCACACTTGGCTGAACCCGCGTCGAGGGTATATAGCTCTCAAAGACGATCTGGAGGAGTTGCACGACTGTTCTAGATTGTCGCTCTAGTTTTAGACTTC
>DATDGT010000289.1:0-2553 GCA_036521975.1 Bryobacteraceae bacterium | reverse complement strand
CTATCCCACCGGTCTCAAACCGAACCGCCGACTCATCTCATCGCTCGCCCTCAAACCCGGCAAGATATTGCCGCGATGGAACTACACCATTGCACCCAATCTGTGAGAATCTATGGAAGTTAATTTTGCGTGGACCCTTAGTGCTTGACTTTCGCGGGAACACGGGCGGGGATTCGTCGTTAATCAACCCTCTGGTGACCTCGAGTCGCGGGCGACCGCGCTGCTGGCGAATCCGCAGTTCCAATTCTATGAAGTTATCGATAAAGGAACGTTCTCTTCGGCGCTGGACGACGCGATGGATCTGAAGGTAGACGCGCTGGACCTCGCGGCGCAAGCCCCCGCACTAGATATCGGCTCGCGCTTCATCGTCATTGGCGAGCCGAGCGGAGGGCAGCCCGCCGAATTTGGAGAGGTGGTTGGATTTACCCTACCGGGCTCGGGCCTGGACCGGCAGTATTCCACTGATTACTTTCCAAACCCGCCGGGCATTCCGAATACGCCGTCGTTCATGCCGGACGTACGCTGCACGCGGGGCTTCAGCGCGCCGCGCCAGCGCTGACCGGCGCTTGCTGACCCCGCAGGCCGGGCTGGGTTGATGGGGCTTTCGGAGGCTCACCGCCCCGGGACGGATTCAGACCCGCCGTCCGCTGCGATAGCGAACCGCGACTGTGAGGGCTAGCCCGGCGCCCATCAGACCGAAGGTGCCGGGCTCCGGGACGACGGGAGGAGGACCGCTAGCCGTGATCTGTCCCGCCACGACAAGGCCGAACGTGGAAGTGGAGCCCGAACTCCACTGCTCGACGATAGCGCCGGTGGCTTCGTTAACTTCCCACACGGTCCCGCTCGTATCCGCCGTCCAGAAGTCGACTCCATTGGGATCGAGATTCAAGGCGAAATCCGACCCGTCGTTTCCCGGGAGTGTGTAGGTCTTGATAACGGCGCCCGACGCGTTCAACAGAATTGCCGCGGAACTGTCCGCCGCGAGCACGTCGCCGGCAAAGGTACCGGTAGGTATGATGCGGAACTCGTATACGTCGGAGCCCGGCAGGCCCGTGGCAAACGGCGCATTCTGCGTACGGGTCGCTAAGTTATAGCTGAGGATTTCGGTCCCCTCTCCGTCATACAGCAGAGTGGTTTGGTTCGCCTCAAGGTCGGTCCAGTCCGTCCCACCGGTGCCGTTGCCGCCTTGCACGGTGTAGCTTGTGGTGGGCGCTCCGCTACTTGGCGAATACTGGTAGACAATCGCGGCGGTAGGGCCACCGACGAGGAAATTTCCGGCTGCATTGACAAGAATCGATTCCGGCGTGTTGTCCGCTCCCGTAAAAAAGGTGGAACTGATGAGATTTCCGTTGGAATCGAACTTGCTGATGTTATCCGTACCGAAGTTGGTGACGAACAAGCTGCCCGCGCTGTCGAACGTCATGCCGGTGGTGTATGTAGTAGCCGAGCCGTCGTTCAGCGTCCCGAGTAATGTTCCGGTTGGAGTGAACACGCTCACTTCACTATGACCTACAGCCACGTAAACGTTTCCCACCGCAAATGCAACCGGGCTTGCGAGCGCCGGGATCGCGGTGGCGGACAGCAGAATGTACAGCGAAACCGCTGGTCGCGATAACATTCTTCTGGACCTCCGAACTCGGCGATTATGATGCTTTTGCTCGCCTTGTCCTCCTCGTGCGTCCTTGGCGGTTGGATGCACCAAATTTAGCATGCTTCCTCCTTGAGTTTTGCTCACGATAAATTTGCTTCCGGCGCACGTTTCTACAGCATCGCGCCATTATGTGCAGAGTTGATCGGACCACAGCTACCACGATTTTCGTTCGGGCTCCTCCGTAGGGGCTGCGGCTTTCCGTCCTTGGCGACTTTACACGATAGTCCTAGATCGTGTCAATCCTTTTTGGAAACGTCTATTGCCGGAGCTCGACGCTTTCCAGCGCTCCATCGCCTGACGGTGCAGCGGTTCGGGCGGCCACTCGGCCAGTTCCCCAGTTGGAATCGTAATGCGGCACGCTCAGAACGATTTCTGATTTTCCGTCGGGTACACCAACCAGTACGTCATGTCCTTGCCGCGCACGTGCATGTGCGGCAACATACACACCAGGTCGGCGTCTTCCGTGAACTCGGCCATTGCTGGGCGGACTTTCCCAGTTGGGATTGCTGGGAGGAATGGCAAAGCTTTTCGCGTCGCTCGGCGCCGACATGCCAAATGAAACCCCACACGCGTTCGCTGCTTGGAAACGGCCTTTTCCAATGCCACAAAGTTGCGCGCCTCGCGGATTTCCCAGAATGCTGAGAGCCCGCCGGCCCGAAATGGTTCCGCGATGTTCTGCGAATTTCAGTAAGATTCCATCAGGCAACACACGCCTTGCGGCGGCAGGAGCTTTGAAATGCACGGCATAAACTACGGAAAACGAAGTACGTGAAAATTCGGATTGACAATCGACACCATCTGGCCCACACTTGGCTGAACCCGCGTCGAGGGTATATAGCTCTCAAAGACGATCTGGAGGAGTTGCACGACTGTTCTAGATTGTCGCTCTAGTTTTAGACTTC
>DATDGT010000288.1:0-34841 GCA_036521975.1 Bryobacteraceae bacterium | reverse complement strand
CAATTCGCTGTTTCATCATCGTCCCGAGAAGACTACCACTCCGCCGCTCAAAATCGAAACGGCGTATCACAAAGCCGACGCCGCCATTCAGAGGCTCGTTGATCTCGTCGCGGCGTAGGGCGCTGATCGCTACCAGCCGCCACTCCCGGGACATCGAATCCAACTTGTAAGCTGATCGCTAGCTGACCGCTGAATGCTGACTGCTGACTGCTGACAGCTTGCCCGCCACGCCGCTCGCGCTCACGACGGCAATTCTGAGGGACCAATTCTCAGATCTTGTGGGCTAGTATCTAGAGCAGGCAGAGAGCGAGAAGGCCAGCGCAGTCCAGAAGGAGCTATGGGAGTGCACGGCGGGGAACTGGGGCCTGGAACATCCTCAAGAGTTCGCCAAATTCGCGGGGAAAAAAACGTCAACCCCTGACGTGCAGTAGCGGTTCCCAGCCTCGCAGGCAAACATCCGAAACAGAGCCGCGACCGCAGGGAGCGGTCTGCTGAACCTTCCGGCTTACGGACGGATCACTGTACCGCATCCGATTCACGAACACCCATTCGGCTGCCGCGTATTCCGCGATTGGTCCCGACGATGCGCGCCTTATAGGGCGCATTGTTCGCAAGCAGTAAAATCACGCATTCGCGCGATGGGTCATACCGCTCGATCGCGTCCCGTAGCTGGGGTCCTAGAGCCAAGCTGGATAGCATGGCCGTGAAACACTGAGAGTCGGCGGCCGCGAAAATGAAAGTCATCCCGGCGCGTATTCCCTGTTCTCGGCGGCGGAGAAATTCTTTGGCGCCGATTGGATTCTTGTGCTCGTCCGTCAAAAATGGACCCACCAGGAGTCCACGTCCTTCCTCTAAAAATCCCCGATATGCCTTTGGCGCGAAGCGCGAATATATCCACCGTGCGGCCGCTTCGATCGCGGAGTCCGTAGGGTCGCTGAAGTAATGCCATGGAAACTCGATTCCTGGTTCCGGCTCACTCATCGATGTTATTGTTATACAATACACTGTAATCTAAAAATGACTTGAGCGGCTTCGCTTCGGAGCATAGGGTTGAGAACAGACCGGTACGTAGTCTTCAAACAAAGCGGGACTCACTCCGATTCCCTGACCGCAATCGGAGCCGCCGATTTGCTTCGACACATCGAACCGCGGCTCGTCGACTGTGGCGATCGCTTCGAGGTGCGGCTGGCTCGCAATTTGGGGATCTTAGATCTGAGAGCGGTCGAACCCGGCTTCGCTTACTTGATGCGACCGAAGAAGCATGCGCCGGCCGTGCCACCCGAGAGAATCGTCCGCACGGGCGTCTCGTGCATCACCACGGCGGAGAGCCGGATGTATTCGATCCTCGGCCGCATGAAGGCTTATCATGGCCCCAATCGGCTCGTGTCCCGATACGCGAACCTAAAGCGTGACGAGTGGGAGGCGCGAATCTGCGAGTGCCTCCACGGCGGTGGCAGATTCGTTTTTCAGTCGCCGTTAGTGCAGCTTTTCGATCCCCATGGTGGTCGAGGCTATGCATTGTTGAAGCCTTCCGGCACTGACCGCCGCGACCGGACCAAGAATCGTTGGGCGCGGCCCTTTGAGCAATGGCTTCGATTCCGCGGGTATTTCCAAGGCGCAGCCGGCTGGTTCGCCCAGGGAGACCTGCGCTTGTTCACTCCCATCCCTTTTGACATCTCGTACGAGCGCCTGACGAAGGTGGCCGAACAATTCCGGGATCTCCGTCTCGGGGGCGTCGGTTCGAAAATAGATTGCCGCGCCGTTCTGGGGTTCACGCGACTGTTGATCGAAAGCTGCCGCCGAAAGCGGCGGCCGCGCGAGATGGTGAATGGGCTGTGGGTTACGCATTACAAGGACATGGGTCAAACCCTGGCCGTAATTGGGATGGATCAACTGGCCTTGCCCAATTGGATGGATTTGCACACCGCCGAGCACGCCGCACGGTGGCTCAGCATGCTCGAGGAGCATGATACCGTGCTGCGGCGGCTTACAGACAGCCATTCCGACGAGCTCGGGTTGCTGAAACAGTATCGCGCTACTTTTCAGATGGATCGCCAGGATGCCATCGCTGCCTTCTTGGAGTTCCTGGCTGCCTATGGCCCTCTCATATTTCGCAGGCGGTCCCACGGTCACTGGAGCCTGCCTCAACTCTCCTTGCGCTCAGTGAGCGAAATTCTCGATGCCAGCCCCGAATGCCGGACTATCCTGGAAAACCCCGGAGTCGCGGCGGTCACGAGCGCCATCCGAAGCGCGACCTTCGGAGCGCAGGGTAATCGTCATCGGGGTGACGCCGCTCATCGCGAGATTCGGTATGGACTCTTCGCCGAACTGCGGCGCGCCAGCTTCGTGGGAAACAGAGAAATGTGCACGATCGTGTCTGAATTCATCGCCTCGTTCAACGCAGAAGGCGTTCGGCGACGACGGTCCGGCTTGGCGGCTTCCGGGATTACGCGCGCGGAAATCGACGCGTTTGGGCGCGCTTTGGACGGTGCACCGGATTCGATACTGATGGGCATGCTTCTCTGCGGCATTTCGAGCAGCCATCGCGGCGAGAGTTCAAGCGTCGAACGCGAATCCGAAATGGTGAAGGTGGCGCTGCCGGCATGATTCAGTCGCTCTCGCTTTGCGCGGAAGTCACCCTTGCTCTCCACAATCTGAACAGCGAAAGCAACGAGGGGAACCGGCAACAAACCCGGATGGTCCAGGTGATTGACCCATCGGGCAAGCGCCACTGTGTGAACGCCGTCTCCGGGGATGTGTTTAAGCACATCTACGTGCAGCACCTCACGGCGATCCTTCGTTCTAAAGGTCAGGCCCTGTCCTCGGGCGCGGCTATGGGCAGCGCGGATCGAATCACAGTCGACGCTGGGTTCAAAGCAGCGGCTCGAGGGCTAAGCGTGGCGGAAATCCAAGCCGAGATGCTCGCTCGCTGCGCCGTAACCGATGTGGCGGGCACGTTGTTCACGGAAGGGGCTACGGTCCCTCGGAAGTCCTGCGTCGAATTTGGCTGGGTGGCCGGCATCCCGACGAAAGTTCACTCGGAACAGCATTTTCACGTCAAGTTTGAGGCGGACCGCCGCAAGGTGGACGTTCAGGCTCCGCGAGGAGAAGGCACCATCGCGGGCAGCCAGACCGTCTTCGAACGCCCCGCAAATTCGGGAGTTTATGCGTTGATCTGCCATCTGGAACTGTCTCGGATTAGCGTCAATGATGTGACGCGAGAGGCCGCCCTGACTCCACACGACCGGACAATCCGCCGGCGCGCGGCCGTTCAAGCTCTCCTCGCCACCCTCGTACAACCTGCGGGAGCCCAGACAAACACGCAGAATCCGCACATCCTGGGATGCTCGGGCGTGATCACGACCTCGAACTCTTATCTGCCGGCCCCGTTGCTTAGTCCCATGATGGAAGACTACAGAATCCATGTCACGGCGATCGCGGATACCCTGAATCGTTTGACTCCCGATGCGATCCGCGCTCGTGAGTTCGACAATCTGTCACAAGGCGTCGCTTTGCTCGAAGAAATTGTCGCGAGGCTGGAGTGAACCGTGCCAAAGCTTCTAGAATCTCCGAAAACGAAAGCGATGGAAAAGCCGGATGGCCATAGCGAAGCTGGGTGGTTGGTATTCGTCTATGCTCCCTCGGCTTTCTTTTCTTTGAAGGCATCCTGGGCAACTTCGACCGCCGGAATGACCCTTCTCACCCCTACTCCATACGCCGTCAAGATGGCATTCCTCGATGCAGTGCTGCGGCACAGGTTGATTGGCGATCCGGAGCCTTTCGTCGGCGCCCTGGCTAAGGCGAGCCTGCGACTCGGCCTACCCGCGCACGCCTGCGTAACCGAGGCAATCCTGCGCATCCGCCAGGAGACTCGCGACGTAGATCGGAAGCTGTATCCCGATCTTCCGCCCTACCGGCCCAACGTGGCCCTTCGTCAGATCGTTCACTTTCAAGGTGATTTGCGGTTTGCGTTTGACCGCACCACCTGCACCCATGACACGGCCGAGATTCTCATGCGAGCCGCTCCCGCCATCAACTATGTCGGCAAGCGCGGAAGCTTCCTCCAGTTTCTCGAATGCGTTCACCAGTCGAGGCTGGATTCGACCTTTACCTCGCCGGTAACAAGTCGAACTGGACAAAAGTCGTGGGGACATCATGCCAGCTTGGACGATTTCGGTCCTCAAGCGCACTTCGATGCACTGAGCTCGTTCACCTCGACGCAAATCAAGCGCGATGTCCACCGCAAGTTCGTGGATACGTTCGTACCCTTGGGCATTCGCAATGTGGGACCGGGGTTTGTCCACTACTCAATCACGCGGAGCGCTACACTTTAGGAACGCGCACAACGCATTCGCTGTGCGTTTCGGCGATGGCCTCGCCCCGATGCGAAGGGGACTGAAATCAGTGAGGCTTATGCCAGAACCGCGACCCTACGGGGTCGCGGTGCTTCACGGGCCAAAGCCTATGCCACCATCTTGCCCAACCCAACTGGCACGGTCGCACTACGGACGGATTACGGGCGGCCTCCCGCGGTTCGGATGCGATCATGAAATCTTGTGTTGTTGTTCCTGATCTGTTCCGCTCTTTTGGGCGCGGCCCTGCTGGCTTATTCGCAAACTTACGCTCTTACCTGGGACGAAGGGTTTCATCTCCTGGCGGCCCAACTGATCAAGCATGGCCGCAAACCCTACATCGATTTCCCCTTCGCGCAGGCGCCTCTGAACGCGTACTTCAACGCCGGCTGGATGCGCGTGTTTGGCGAAAGCTGGCGCGCCATTCAAGCTATCGACGCTCTCCTCGCGACGGCTGCGGTCGTGCTGGCGGCGGATTTCCTGCGATCACGCTTTAAAGAATGGGGCGCGGCGAGCTTGGTCACCGCCGTCGTGGTGGCCGGCACCAACTCGAAAATGGTGGTTTTTGGACCCGTAGGGCAGGCCTATGCCTTGGGACTGTTCCTGATTGTCGCGGCGTTCCGTCTCACGGTCGCCGCCGTCGAGCGGGAGCGCAAACTGTTCGCGGGACTTGCGGGATTCTGCTCCGGCGCCGCCGCGGGCTCCACGCTCCTCACAGCTTTCGCGGGGCCGGTTCTGCTCGCCTGGATGTCCTTCTGTAGCCCGAAGGGAAAAAGGCTGTCGCGCGCGCTCCCCTTTCTCGGCGGATTCGCCGTCGCCTGGCTACCCTTGGCCTGGTTATTTATTCAATCGCCCGGACGATTTATCTTCGACGTCTTCCGCTACCACATGTTCTTTCGGCGAAGCGGCTGGCCCGGCGCTACGCGGCACGATTTGGAAATGTTCACCTCCTGGATCGATTCCCCGGAGGCCCTGATTCTCGGAATTCTCACCGCGGCCGGGTTGTGGTTCATCGTCAGAAAAAGCGGCTGGGAGCCGCGGCTGCGGCGGGAATTTTACCTATGCGGATGGCTGGCGCTCGCGCTGGGCCTCTATGTTTCCACGGCCCATCCTACGTTTACGCAGTATTACATCTTCACGCTTCCATTTCTCGCGATTCTTTCCGCGGTGGGACTCTTCGCCGCGAGCTACCGGTTTGGAATCAAGCGGCCGTTGTGGCCCACGCTGGCCGTTTGTCTGCTCGCCTCGCTCGGAATGGCCAAGGGGATATACGACCGCCGCGACGAGCAATCCTGGCCCGGGATGGAAGCGGTGGCGCGCAAGGTTGATGAGGTCACGCCGCCCGGCGCATCGCTCTCCGCCGATGAGCATGTTTATTTCCTCCTGCGCCGCACGCCGCCGCCGGGCAACGAATATATCTCTTCGCATCATCTGCGCCTGCCCCCGGCGCTCGCGGAATTCGTCCACATGGTTCCGCAGCCCGAAATCGACCGCCGGATCGCGGCGGGCGCCTACGCGACCCTGGAGACCTGCGACGACGAAGATTGGATGAAAGAACGCAAGCTCGATCAGATCTATCGCCAGAAGGCCGAGGTGAGCGACTGCGACGTGTTCTGGGATTGGGCCGGCCAACCGCTTCCTGACGATCACGGCTCAAGATCAACGCTTCCGAGCCGCGCGCGTTAGTCCGAAGTTGCACGGCCTGCTGAAAGTTAAGGACGCTGCGGGTACTTAGCCGGAAACGGCCTGGGGCTACTAACTACCGGTGTCACTGTGCCTTGGTCGCCAGCCAAACTCGCTATTTACTTCTTGTAGGTACAACTCCTCACTCATGAGGCGGTCAACAGCCGCAGCGCCGGACGGCGAAGAAGCGCGGCTAACAGCCGTGCTCAGCGGTGTGCCGGTCCAGAGCGGCACGCGCTTCCTCTGCCGTCTTCCTAGCCTTCTCTGCAAATCCAAGGAGTTCATCATAGTCGGCTTTCTCCATCACGTCAGTGCGCCGTTGAAGCAGTTGCACGGCGCGGCTGTAGTCGGAAGCGGCCATGATGTATAGACGCATTAAGCGGTCCTTCTCCTTGCAAGGGATTTCCGAAGCCGGCGTGGCGGCCATGTTGGTGAATCCGGGCGGATTGTTGCACCCCAAGGGTGGACCTGCTCGGAGGTTGCAAGTCCGCGCTTAAAGGATTCCGCCCGGAATGGAGGGAGTTTATCACTTTCTATTTAACGAGAGCAACCGTGTGCCTGTCACGTATAGCTACCGTGGTCGTTTTTGCGAGATGTTGTCGAGTAGCTAGTCACGGAAGTAGGGCTATGCCCGCGTTTTAAAAGGTTAGTAAGCGGTGTCCGGGACAGTACACTAACGCCGTTTTTTCGCTAGCCGCGAGAGCGCGGCGAGCTGTTCCAGATACTCCTTCAGCGGCCGCGCGGGCGTGCCCCACATCACCTGCCCCGCGCGCACGATCTTCGAGGTCAGCACCCCGCTCCCCGATCCCAGGACAGCCTTAGATTCAATCCGCGCCTTGTCGCCGATCCCCACCTGCCCGCCAATCACGGCGTAATCTTCCACCACCACGCCGCCGGAAAATCCGGTCTGGGCCGCTACTACCACGTGCCGCCCGATCCGGCAATTGTGTCCGACATGCACCAGGTTGTCGAGCTTGGTTCCTTCGCCGATCGAGGTTACGCCCAAGGCCGCCCGGTCCACGCAGGAATTGGCGCCGATCTCCACCCGGTCCCCGATTTCTACTCGCCCGATCTGGGGAAATTTTTCGTAAGCGCCGCCGGTGAACACAAACCCAAAGCCATCGGCTCCGATAATGCAGCCGGAATGTAGAATCGCTTCCTGGCCGATCCGCACGTCGTGATAAATCGTCACCCGAGGATAAAGAATCGTCCCTTCCCCGATGTGGACACGATCGCCGATCACGCATCCCGCGCCGATGGACGCGCCCTCGCCGATGTGAACCTCGGCGCCGATCACGGCCGTCGGATGAACTCCTGGAGCCGGCTTGGCCGGAGGCTGAAGGCGCAGGATCGCGCGGGCCATCGCGGCTCGAGGATCTCGAATGCGGATCGCCGTTCTCCCCGACCGGTTGACATAGCCTTCCGAGACCAGCAGGCACCCGGCGCGCGAAGCCTCCGCTTGCTTCTCGGCCCGCCCGCCTGCGGCGAAGGCCACGTCCTCGGGACCGGCGTCTTCGAGCGCGGCCACGCCGCGGATCTCCCGCTCGCCCTCGCCCTCCCCCCCGCCCTCCCATGTCCCGCCCAGCCATACCGCCAGATCGTTGATTCGCACCGTTGCTCTCCTGCGCAGCGAAACCGCTCCCTACGGTCGCGGCTCTCTTGCCCCGCAACGCGGCTCAGCGACAGAGCTGCGACTGTAAGGGAGCGGTCGCATTCTCCTGACTCCTGACTCCTGTCTCCTGACTCCTGACTCCTGTCCTCAGTTTGACACTGAGCGCGTCCGGGTGATACATTGACCCCATCCGGCAGATTTGCTGCAGGATCAAGTATTTTGTACAAGACACTGTAACTTAAACGTTATTGCGGAGTTGAATCCATGCCCTATACCTTGACTGTCAACGGCGCAAAACACACCGTCGACGTCGCGCCGGACACCCCCCTGCTGTGGGCTTTACGCGACGTTCTTAACCTCAAAGGCACCAAATACGGCTGCGGAATCGGGCAGTGCCGGGCTTGCACCGTGCACGTGGGAGGCAAAGCCACGCCTTCCTGCCAAGTTCAGGTTTCCGCCGTGAAGGAACCCGTCACCACCATTGAAGGGCTGGCGACCGGGAACGAACTGCACCCGGTTCAGCAAGCCTGGATCGAGACCGACGTACCGCAGTGCGGTTATTGTCAGGCTGGCCAGATCATGGCCGCGGCCGCCCTGTTGCGCCAGCATCCCAATCCCAGCGCGCAGGAAATCGACGCGGGGATGAACGCCAATCTGTGCCGTTGCGGCACTTACGTGCGCATCCGCGCCGCCATTGTGCGCGCGGCCGCGATTTCGAGCCAATCCAGACCACCGTCGTCGTCGGCGGCTGTTCGATAAGGCCATTCGAAAGGAGAACAAGCGATCATGAAAACGGAAACTGACAAGCGCACAGCGAATGCGTTGTGCGCGTTAACTAGCGACAAGAAAGCTCTTCAACGCCGCTCCTTTTTGAAAGTCACCGCGACGGGAGGCGGCGCGTTGCTATTTGGATTAGTCTTGGAGCCGCTGGCGAAGGCGCAAGCGCCCCAGAACGGACGCGGTGGGCGCGGCGGCGGAGGTGGCGGAAGGGGTGCGCAGGCGCCTCCGAAAGTGGAGAACTACATCAAGGTGAACACCGACGGCACGTTCACCATCATGGCGAAGAACCCCGAGGTCGGCCAGGGCGTGCGCACCATGCTGCCCATGATGATCGCCGAAGAACTGGACGTCGATTGGAAAGACGTTCGGATCGAGCAGACCGATTTCGATCCCGCCAAATACAACGGCCAGCTTGCCGGCGGCAGCACCGCGACTCCGCAGAACTGGAACCCCATGCGGCAGGTGGGCGCCATGGCTCGCACGATGTTCGTCACGGCAGCGGCGCAAACTTGGAATGTACCGCAGTCGGAAGTCACCACGGGATCGGGCAAGGTGTATCACAACTCCTCCAACCGTTCCATGCCGTACTCGCAACTCGCCTCCAAAGTCGCGACGATGACTCCGCCGGCGCCGGACGACGTGAAACTTAAGGACCCGAAAGACTACAAGATCATCGGCAAGGCCACCAAGAACAACGACATCATGGCTATTGTCACCGGCAAGCCGCTGTTCGGCATCGATCAGACGTTGCCAGGCATGCTGTACGCCGTCTACGAGAAGTGCCCGGTGTTCGGCGGCAAGCCGGTCAGCGTGAACTCGGACGAAATCAAGAAGCTGCCCGGAGTGAAGCAGGTCATCGTGGTCGACGACCGCCCTGAGATCAAAGAGCCCGTGCTGCCGGGCGATCCCGGCCTCGAAAACGGTGTCGCCATTCTGGCGGAGACCTGGTGGGCGGCACAATCGGCGCGTAAGAAACTGGTGATCAAGTGGGATGAGGGCCCGCGCGGTGTCCCCGAGCATTCAAGCACTGTTTACGCCCAGAAAGCCGAGGAGATCAACAAGCAGAAGCCGATGACTACCACTCGCAACGATGGCGACGTGGAAGCCGCGCTTTCGAGCGCCGCCAAAGTGGTGGAAGCTGCGTATTCCTATCCGCATATTTCCCACGCGCCGCTCGAGCCGCAGAACTGCACTGCCGACTACAAGGACGGCAAGTGCACGATTCTCTCGACCAGCCAGATTCCGCAATCCGGACGGGGGCTTGCGGCCAACGCGCTGGGGATCGACGCTAACAACGTCACGCTGCACATGATCCGCGGCGGCGGCGGATTCGGCCGGCGCCTCACGAACGATTACATGGTGGAAGCGGCGTATCTCTCCAAGATGGCCGGCGCTCCCGTGAAGCTGCTGTGGGCGCGCGAGGACGACATGACCCACGACTACTATCGTCCGGGCGGCTTCCAGTTCTTCAAGGCGGGGGTGGACGCGCAAGGCAAGATCGTGGCGTGGCGCAATCACTTCGTCACCTTCGGCGCGATGGTAGAAGGTGGCGGAGGCCGCGGAGCCCCTGGCGGAGCCGGAGGCTTCGGTGGACCGCCCGCTCCCGCTGGCCCCCGGCTGCAAACCGTCAGCGCCGGCGGCATGGGCGCGACCGAGTTCCCGCAACCGTTCATTCCCAATTACGCGCTGTACACTTCGGGGCAACCGCTGGCGATCCGCACCGGTTCGCTGCGCGCTCCCTCGAGCAACGCCTTCGCGTTCGTGGTCCAATCGTTCCTCGACGAATTGGCCCACGCCGCGGGCAAGGATCCCGTGCAATTCCGGCTGGATCTGTTGGCCGCGGGCAACAAGAACGGCATGGGCTTCAGCGCGGAGCGCATGATCGGCGCCACGAAATTGGCTGCCGAGAAATCCGGCTGGGGCAAAACCAATCTGCCGAAGGGAACCGCGATGGGGTTCGCGTTCCACTTCAGCCACGCCGGGTACTTCGCCGAAATCGCTCAGGTCACCGTCACGGGAAATAAGAAGGTGAAGGTGAGCAAGGTCTGGGTAGGCGCCGACATCGGCAGCCAGATCGTCAATCCGAGCATGGCCGAAAACATGGCCCAGGGCGCTATCATCGACGGCATGAGCGAGCTGATGGGCCAGGAGATCACGCTCAAAAACGGCCGCGTCGAGCAGACCAACTACCATCAACATCCCCTGGTGCGGATGGCTCAATCGCCTGCCGAAATCGAGGTTCATTTCTTGAAATCGGACAACCCACCCACGGGATTGGGCGAGCCGTCTCTGCCGCCGATCCTGCCCGCTATCGCCAACGCGATCTTCGCCGCCACCGGCGATCGGGTGCGGCACCTGCCGTTGTCCAAGTCCGGCTATAGCTGGGCGTAGGGCAGCGATCCGCAGATTCGCAAAGAGGGGCTCCTCGGAGCCCTTTTTTGTTGCTTGCATGTACCGCGCGCTGCAGAGCGCGCCGGAGCGGGATCTGATCTTGCGCAGCCCTAACTATGACTGATAGCAAGAATTGACAAGAATTGCCATGTCAGATACCCTCGAAGCATGGAAGGACACCGCCCATGCAGACAATGAACATTTCTCTGCCAGATCCCCTGAAGCTGTACGTTGAGCAACAGGTGAACGCGGGAGGCTACAGCAGCGCCAGCGAGTATGTGCGCGAGCTGGTGCGCGCCGACCAAAAGCGCAAGGCCAAGGCGCATCTAGAGGGCGTCCTTTTGGAAGCGTTGAAATCGAAGCCTGAGAACGCCACAACCGCATGGTGGAGCAAGCTGCGCAAGGGAATCCGCACTGAGGCGACTTCCCGCAAACCTGCGCATTCCTGACTGCCGCTTGAAATTGCAATCCGGACCACGGCGCGACGTGAGATCAAAGCGCACGGCGTGTACCTCGAAGAGCATGCTGGGCCCGACGTTACCGAACGATTCCTAACGGCCGTTCAACAGAGCTTTGAAACACTAGCGCGCGTGCCCAGGGCCGGCGTCGTGTGCGGGTTTCGCAAACCGGCCCTACGCCGTGTACGCCGCTGGCCGGTGAAAGGCTTCGAGAACTGGCTGATTTTCTACATACCCAAACGCAACGGCGTCGAAATCGTTCACATCATCCACGGCGCACGCGATATTCTGGGCCTGCTGGACGTGTAAGGCTTGGCGCAGCGGGACTCAAGTCCCGCCCGGACTAAGGTCCGCCCTCCAGGAGCGTCTTTATCCGAGTTCCGGACCTGGCCCGAAGCGCCCCGGTATTTTCACATTTTGTATCGCCCGAGATCTTCGTCGCTCAGATTCTCGAGCCATCTCCGCACTTCCTGGTTGTTGCCGGCTTCCGCGAGGGCCGTAGCGTCCTTGGACGTCTTCAACACCGCGTCCTCGACATAAATCGGGCAATCCAGGCGCAGAGCCACCGCGAGCGCATCGCTGGGCCGAGAGTCGATACTGATCAGCTCGCCGTTGCGCTCCAGCCAGATGACCGCGTAAAAAGTGTCTTCCTTCAGCTCGCTCACCACCACCTTCTTCACGCCGGCCTCCAGGCCGAACAGCAGATTACGGATCAAATCGTGCGTCATGGGCCGCGGAGTGGCCACTTTCTCGATTTCCAGGGCGATGGCGTTGGCTTCGTAAATGCCTACCCAGATCGGCAAGATTGCGGTTCCGTTCACGTCCTTCAGGACCACGATGGGATTGTTAGTGACAGGATCCATCATCAAGCCCCGGATTTTCATTTCCACTTCCATCGCTCCCTCCAGCTTAGTTGACATATTCCCCGGCCAGCGAGTTCGGACCCGCGCGCGTGACGCGCGCCTGCACATAGCGGCCCGTCAAATCTTCGTCGCCGGCGGGACGCAAAAAATTCAGGATCTTATTCCGCGAGGTGCGCCCGATCCATTGCCCCGTGGCCTTATTGAATCCTTCCACCAGGCATTCTTCCAGCGAGCCCACATATTCGGCATTCTGGCGAATCTGAATTTGACGCTGCTTTTCCTGAAGAATCATAAGCCGCCGCGTCTTCTCCTCTTCCTCGATCTGGCCGCCCAACTCCAGCGCGGCTGTATTCGGACGCCGCGAATATTTGAAACTAAAGATGGAATCGTATCCGATGTCCTCCAACAGCCCCAGAGTTTCTTCAAAATCCCTTTCCGTTTCGCCCGGAAATCCCACGATAATATCGGTGGTGATGGCTATAGGCCGGCGGGCCGCTTTCATCCAGGCGATGCGGGTCATATACTCGTCGCGCGTATACAGCCGCTGCATGCTGTGGAGCACCCGCGTCGAACCGGATTGCACCGGCAGATGCACGTGATTGCACAACACCGGGTTCCGCTCGATCGCGTCCACAATCTCTTTGCCGAAATCCCGCGGATGCGAGGTAGTGAACCGCACGCGGCGGATGCCGGGCACGCTCCCGACCTGGTCGAGCAGAGTGGCGAAGTCCCAGCCCGCGGGCGACGGGTCGCGATAGCTGTTGACGTTTTGCCCTAGCAACTGGATTTCGGTATAACCGGCCCGCGCCAGCTCCGCCGCTTCCCGCATCACCGAGGCGCTCGTGCGGCTGCGCTCCGGCCCGCGCGTGAACGGAACCACGCAATAGGCGCACGATTTATCGCAGCCTTCGATGATCGTGATGTAGGCGCGATGCGGATTATCGCGGCGCGTGAGCGGCGTCTCGAACGCCTCTTCGGCATCCAGGCTCAAGCCGGTGACGCGCCGGCCGCCGGCTTCAAGCTGCACCAGAAGCTGCGGCAGCTTCGAGTAACTGGCGGAGCCGCATACCAGGCTCACATGCGGCGCCTTTTCGAAGATCCGCTCCCCTTCCTGTTGCGCCACGCACCCCAACACGGCAAACGTTTTGCCCTTGCCGTCTTTCTTGAATTGTTGAAGCCGCGAAAATACTTTCTGCTCGGCCTTATCGCGAATGCTGCACGTGTTGTAGAAGACCAACTCCGCAGCCTCGGGAGTTTCCACTTGCCTGTAGCCCTGGCTGAGCAGCGTCCCCACCACCTTTTCGGAGTCATGCGCGTTCATCTGACATCCAAAGGTTTCGATATAGAAGGTCTTCACGTGCTTTTATTTTAGCGCCGCGGTTGCGGCGAGTTCGCCGAGGTGTATGCAGCGCTCGCCGCGCTTGCGGCCAGTGTGATATAACCTCTTATATCGAAAGCTTGGGGCGTTTATGACCCACACCAAAGGGCTCTTTCTCTTTCTTCTGTTGCTTCTTCTGTGGCTTGGGCCGGCATTCGCTCAAGTCACGGCTTCCATCTCGGGCCAAGTTGAAGACGCGAGCGGCGCGGCTATCGCCGGCGCCACCGTGACCGTGAAGACCATCGAAACCGGAGCCGAGCGCACGGTCACCACCGACTCCGCCGGCGCATTCCGCGTGCTCTCCCTACCGTTGGGAGCGCAGGAGGTCGCGGCGGAAAAAATGGGATTCCGTCTCGCTGTTCGCACGGGGATCGTTCTGGAAGTCGGACAGGAAGCCGTCGTGAATTTGCGGCTGGAGATCGGCGCGGTCGCCGAAGCCGTTACGGTGCGCGAAGACGCGCCCGTGGTCAACACCACGCCGTCTTCGGTTTCCGGGGTGGTGGACGAGCAAATGGTGAAAGATCTGCCGCTCAACGGCCGCAGCTACGACGAGCTCATTACGCTCAATCCCGGCGCCGTCAACTACACGTCGCTGAAAGGCGTCAACACCACCACCAGTGAGGGCAACTCCTTTTCCGTGGATGGACGCCGCCCGCAAGACAATCTTTTCCTCATCAATGGCATCGAACTGACCGGCAGCAGCCAACTCGCCGACACGCCGGGCAGCGTCAGCGGCTATATGCTGGGCATCGACGCGGTCCGCGAATTCAATCTGCTCACCGATACCTACAGCGCGGAATACGGCAAGCGCGCGGGAGGCCAAGTGGTGGTTGTGACGCAATCCGGATCGAATGCGCTGCACGGAACGGTGTTCGAATTTATCCGCAACAGCGCTCTCGATGCGCCTGGCCCGGCGTTTCTGACCGCCGGCATCACTCCTCCTTTCCGGCGCAATCAGTTTGGCGCGGCGCTGGGAGAGCCAATCAAAAAGAATCGTTTTTTCCTGTTCGGCAATTACGAAGGCTATCGCCAATCGCTGGCGGCCGCGAGCGAAAGCGTCGTGCCGGATCTCAACGCGCGGCTGGGAATCATTCCCAACCCGCCCGCCGGCTTCAAGCTGAATCCTGCGATGCTCCCGTACGCGGCGATGTGGCCGGTGCCCAACGGTCAGGAATTGGGTGGCGGAACGGCGACGGCTAACTATGCGCCGAGGAACCCCGTGTATGAAGACTTCGGGACCATGCGCGCCGACTACAATATTCGCGATCGCGACCGCCTCTCGGCCTCCTACACCATGGACGACGGCCACAGCCTCATTCCTCTCGCCGATCAGCTCTTCGCTTCCGCTCTCCAGCTCAGCACGCAGGTTGCGACCGTCGAGGAGATGCACATCATCTCGCCGAACGTGCTGAACACGTTCCGGGCCGGATTTTCTCGCGCGGGTTTCGACTTCGACGCCGCCACTTACCAAGCCGTTCCCTCCAGCCTCTCGTTTGTCTCGGGAGCGCCGCCTGGGAATATCACGATCAACGGCGGAATCACGGGGGCGGGCGATAGCTCCAATGCCGGCGCGTGGAATAGGCGCAATCTTTGGACATACGAGGACAGCGTCCAAATGGTCAAAGGCATTCACCAGTTCAGCGCGGGCGTCTGGTTCCAGTGGGTGCAGGACAACGAGGACATCGTATCCAAACGCTTGGGCGGAGCCACCTTCGGCACCCTGGCCACGTTCCTCGAAGGAACGCTTGTGAATTTTCAAGTCACTCCCGATCACAACGAGCTGGGTTGGCGGAGTGTCTTTGGCGCCTGGTACGTTCAGGACTCGATGAAGATCAGGCGCAATTTGACCTTCCAAGCGGGCTTGCGCTATGAATTCACCACGGGCTGGAATGAGGAATCCGGCCGGGCGGCGAATTACATAACGGACGCGAATGGTGTGCTGCTGACCAATCCGAGGATCGCGGGAGGGTTGTTCACGCAAAACAACGCCAAGCACCTTTTAGGTCCTAGAACCGGGTTGGCATGGGATCCCTTCGGCAACGGCAAAACCGCCGTGCGCGCGGGATTCGGCCTCTTCTACTCGCTGATCGACTCGCCCGCTTTTCTCATAAACGATCTGCCTCCGTACAACGGAACGGCCACCTTCACCGGGTCGTTGCCCTCGCTGCTGCCCATTACGGCGAACGTTCCCGTGCCTCCCTCTTGCGGACCGAACGTCCCCTCGCCTTGCACGATCTTCGCGCCGTTCGGCTTGCAACCGAACGGTCAGACGCCGGCTGTGGCGGAGTGGAATTTCAGCATTCAGCAGCAGATCACCCGCAACACCGCGATTCGCGCAGCCTATGTGGGTTCGCATGGATATCACGGACTGCTCAATATCGATCCCAACAGCGTTCCGCTCGAGACGTGCGAAGCCTCCAGCGGATGCCTCGCGGGAGGGATTAACGCTGCCCGGTCCACCGTGCCCCAAGGGATGCAATATATTCCCGTCACGTCCGCCCGCCCGAATCCGTATCTTTCCGCCGGTTTCTTTTGGTACACGGAAGGCAACAGCAGCTACAACGCGCTGCAGTTCGATCTGACGCACCGCCTGAGCCATGGCCTGCAATTCCGCGCGGCCTACACCTGGGCGAAGAACCTCGACATGAACTCCGGACTCACCGGCGCGCAGGCCGAGAATCAATCGCAGATGGTCATGAATCGTTTCGATCTGTCCCGCGACTGGGGACCTTCGGCGCTTGATATCGCGAGTCAAGCGAGCATTTCCGCCGCCTACGAACTCCCCTTCGCCGGAAGCGCGCATGGAGTCGAAGGAAAATTGCTCCGCGGCTGGCAGGTAAATACGATCACAACGCTACAAACCGGGTTTCCTTTTACGCCCGTGATCGGCGCGAATATCTCCGGTGACGGCAACACCAGAAATCCCGACCGGCCTTCGCTGAACCCCAACTTCACCGGTCACGTGATTCCAGGAACCCAGGGCGAATGGTTCAATCCCAACGCGTTCGTCATTCCGCCGGCCGGAACGTGGGGCAATCTCGGGCGCGGCGTTTATAGAGGGCCGGGCCTGGAGGAAGTGGACGTTTCGCTCTTCAAGAACACCGCTCTTTCAGAGCGCATGAACCTGCAATTCCGCGCGGAGTTTTTCAACGTGATGAACCACGTCAATTTGGGGACACCCAACGCAACGGCGTTCTCGGGCACAGCCGTGAGCCCATCGGCGGGCCTGATCACCGCGCTCGCGACCACTCCCCGGCAAATCCAATTCGGGCTGAAGTTGATCTTTTAGGGACGGAGCCATTTTCGGTGGGATAGGACAATCACCGGTCATCTCGAGGCTGAGTTCAACTCGATGGTTCCCGGATGTATAGCCCATCGATCGCATAAAACGACGGGCTGTTGGATAATAATGGAAGATGTAGCCATGGAACGCACCATTGAAGTCACGGGAATCAGCGACGAGCTTCTCGCTCGCCTCGATCAACGCGCGCACGAGATCGAAGTGGATCGCGATTCGTTCTTGAGGAAAGTGATCGAACGCGCCGTCGCACCGCCGAGCTCTGCCGCGACGCTGGTCGAACTCTTGGCTCCTCTCCACGACTTTACCGAGGCTCACGGGTTCTCGGAAGCGGAAATCGAACGGTTTTTTGCAGAACAACTCGCCGAGTCCCGCCGTCAACGCCGGAGAGCGGACGAGCGTGGCGGATCCAATTAGGCCGCAGTGCGTCTTTGACTGCGTCGTCCTACTTCAGGCAGCGGTTTCACGCGGCCCGGCGTTTGCGCTTCTGACTCTGGTGCAAGCTGGTCGTCTGGAGCTACTGCTAAGCAACGCCATCCTTTCGGAGCTTCGTGAGGTACTGCTACACACAGAAGTCCAGCGGAAGTTCCCGCTCTTTCCGTGGAATTCATTGAGGTCTTCCTCGACCGCCTCCTGCAAATCGGCACTCTCGTCGACCCTGTGCCAGCCCGCTTTAAATTCCCTCGTGACCCCGATGACGAGCCATACCTGAATCTGGCAGCGCATAGACCCGCGCCGAGTACTTGGTGACGCGCGATCGCGATTTACTGGATCTCGCCAGCTCTACGTCCGATGACGCCCAGCAGTTTCGACGGATTTGTCCAGGGCTGAAGATTCTCGACCCGGTCGGATTGTTGCGAGAGGTAGTCGCCAAACCCGAGTAGGGTTCGTCCGGCCAAAGACGTGGTCGCGCCGAGTGAAGAAAAGAAAGCTGGTCGGGATCTTCATCGGCCTTCGGGGGCCACCTGGCCGTAGCGCCTGACGCATCCTGGCGCATGGCGTTCTCGGCTGGCTGCTGTTTCCGCTCCGCTATCTCGACCTGTCGCTAAGCCGTTCCTCCAGCCGGGCGTCTGAGACGACGAACCGGCCGGGAGTGGGTCCCCAGATTCGCGAGGGGCCTTCCGCCTTCCGGTTTATTTTGAGGGACGCGACTCCGAATTTGGGCCTCTCAGCACTCTGTGCTTGGGCCAGCCTTCAACTGACGCGAGAGCGGCAAAATGACCAGGATTCTCACGTTCGCCTCCCGCTGACGTATAGGACGGTCTCACGTTCGAATACGTTGAAATGTTGCGGCCAAAGTTAGGTGGGTGCCGTTAGACTTGTTGCCGATACTCCTTCATATGGCGCTACGTCGCGGGGGCGGGACGAACCTAAGGTACATCTCGTTTCGGGAACGCGAAGCATGGCCAGTAACCACGACCCGTCATCTCAATTCTCAATTGGAAGCCGCTCAATATGGTCGATCACAAACACTTCGATACCTTCTTTGCGCGGCTCCAATCTTAGCCCGAGGGACTCGCGGATGGCAGTAAAAATACTGCCAAGCGACGGATCATCCGTTGAATTCCCTGGATCATTGGACAAGGGCGGCGTTGCCTCCAGACCCTGCTGAGGTGCCCAGGCGAGGTCAACGTCGTATGTTCCCTTCATCTGCGTAAGATCTGCGACTGGACTGCCAAGCCTCGTCGAGAGATAGCGGGCAAGAAAAGCCATCGTGATGGCGCCCTTGATGCTGGCCCTGCCACCTACCTCGAATCTGACTTGACCGGCGGGGGCAGCATTGGGGCCCTGCCCTGACGGCTTAACCTTTGGACCGTTTTTGTCGACAACCAACACGTACCCTGGCTGGGGGCGACTGTCCTTGTGGCTGGAAAGTTTCAACCTCTCCGCGAAAAGGGCACGAAGCATCGCCGGAATCTGATCCTTTGTTGCACCCTCCGGGAGCGTCGCGATGATCGTAAAGCAGTCTGTATCCAGCCAAGAAGGCCCCGAGATTTGACCTGCCTTTACAGCAAAAGCCTCCGCGAGAAGGACCTTGAGGGGATCTCCATTGAAGGAGATCCTACCTGGGCCTTCTGAGTTTCGCATTGCGCAAGCTTCGACCCGCTTCAATGAAGCCACTTCGAACTTGGGATCATCCGCACCTTTTAGAGTGTTGCCCGAGAACAACACTCCAGCCAACCAGACCAGCCAAACCGATGTCTCGCATGTCTTGCAAAAAGGCACAGATGGCTTACGCGCCCCAAACTGAGCCCGGTCACGGCAGCAACCATTAAGGGCGGGCCCCCTCCGGGCCCGCATGTGGCTGGTCACAGCGAACTTTAGGCTAGTTCTTCGGAGCGTTCGGCGCTGCGCCGGGGTCGCCCGCCGAGGAGCCGACGAATAGCTTCTTTCCGTCCGTGAAAGTGATGATGCTGCCGTTGGCGCGGTTGGATCCGTCCTTGGCCTGATAACCTTCAACGAGAATCTCGGTGCCCGCCAGCAGCGATTGCTTCGTCCAGCCGCGTCGCAGTAGCGCGTTGGGCGCGGCCGCCTCAATCATCCAGGCCGTGACCTGGCCGTCCTGGCCCTTCACGTCGATGTGAATCCAGGCGTGCGGATTGATCCATTCCATCTTCGTGACGGTTCCCTTGAACTTGACCGGCTTGTCGCCGTCGAACTCGGCGGCGAAGGCGTGATGGGCCCACGCGGGTGCGGCGACCAACAACAGAGCGCCCGCGGTCATTAGCGTTGCGAATGTCTTTTTCATCTGGATCTCCTCAGGGAAATTATTTACCCGCCGCGGACTTTGCCGCAGCCTTTTTCTCTAACGCGCGGGCGCCGCTGAGGGAATCGAACATCGCGTAATTCCCCTCGTGGCACGCATACTCGAAATTCTTGTATCCCGGCTCTTGCGTGATCGGGAAAGCGACCTTGAACGGTCTCACATAAGTCTTCGGATCGTCAACGGTGACCTCGTAGTGGATCTCGTTGGCGCCCGTGCGCGTATAGCGCTCGACCAGCTTCAAGGCGTCGCTGGTGGGCGTGCCGCCCCCATTGAGGCCGATACCCGTCTTGCCGCCGAGGAAATTCGTCGTTTCCACCACCAGCGTGTTGCCTTCCCAGTGGCCGCGCGGATCGCCCATATAGCTGCGGATGTTCGAACTTTCGTGAGGCCGTCCATTCAGCGGAATCACGCGCGCTTCATGCACCATTTCCTGCAAAATCGTCACGTAGCCGGGCGCTTGCACGATCTGCTGTCCATTTCCATAAATCACCGGGAAAATGGACCCCGTCACGCCGCGGCTGATGCAGCGGATGTAATAACTGAAATCTTCCCACGAATCGGCTTTGGGAGCGTTGATGCCCGCTCCTTCTCCGACGGGCCGCCGCCGCGCCTCGGGAAGGACGTCGGGCGTGCGTCCGTTGGGAGGATCGACGACCAGCGACGTCTGCTTGCAGGGCCGCCGCGCTCGCTCGCCCCAGTGGCCCGGAGGTCCCGTGCCCACGCGCGCATCGGGCGCCACCGTCTCCACCAGATCGTTCTGCTGCTGCCGCTCGATCCGCTGTTCCGTCTGCGCGAGCTCCTGCTCGGTGTAATAGCCCCGGTCGCCCAAACTGGCCTGCCGGTTCATGGGCGTGTTGATGCAGTCGTCGCTGGTCCATGTCCCTTGCAGGTCCGGGTCGCCCCAGGGAGTCTTGGACTGCGTCCAGTTTTGGACCGCGGCCGCGGGCTTGGCGGCTTGCCCCCAGGCGGGTCGCGCCGTTAGGACAAACAGGGCAGCGGCGGCCACAACAAGCCCTGCCGTCGCCGCAAACAGTTGACGCCTCATACGATTCTCCTTTCGACGAGCGTTTACTTCTTCTTCAGATCTCCGTAAATCAATTCTTCCACGTATTCCACACACTTGAACTCGTTAAGCTGCGCGTTCTTCTCTTTACGCCGGTAAAAGACCGTACTGATCTTCCACGGCCGCGTATAGATAGTCTTATCGTCGATGGTCGCTTCGTAGTTGATGTGATCGGCATCGGCGAGAGTGAAGCGCTCCACCACATGCGTGTTTTCCGTCTCGAAATTTCCCGAGCGGTCGAACCAGCTACTGCCGTTCAACCCGCTGACATCCACCACCAGCGTGGCGCCGTCCCAATGGCCGTTGGACGTTCCCATCCAGGTATCGACGGCGCCTTCCGCGAATTTGCCCATGTTCACCACGCGATTCGCGGTGGCGTACTCGTAGGCGAAAGCGATGTCGCGCTGCGATTGAATGATCTGGAACGGGAAGGCCATGTAGTTGGCGCGAGGAATGCCAGGCATGTAGCATTTGATCTCGGGGTCCAGCTTCATGCGATTCTTCAGGTTTTCGGCTTTTTTGGCGGCGGCCGCGGTAGTATACGGGATTTCTCCGCCCTCGACAATCCCTTGGCCCGCGGGCTCGGCGCCGGTGGCGCCAAGCTGGAAGAACGCCCCGGCGTGCGCGCTGTGATCCTCAATATCCCAATACGCGGTGCCTAGAGACTGCCACAGACCCGTAAAATTCGGTTTCCCGTCCGGCATGCGGGGAATCTGCGAGGCCGATCGGGCCGCTGTTTGGCTCCAGCCGCTGGGCATCGCCGCGAAGAGAATGATGACAATAAGGAATCCAGCGGAGCGATACATCGAACTCCGCCATCGATAAGACATAAACACTACTCCTAAACTCGTTATTCTACTTCGGCGCTGGGCGGCCGCGCGCGGTTACCCCGACGGGACCATAAAGAACGGCTCCGTTCTCATCGACGAACTATATCAGATTGTGCACAGGAATTCACGTAGCCGAAGCAAGCATCATCCCAGAAGCTCTCGCGGGCCAACGCCTCGCGTCCCATCTAGATCGGCACGCCATAGCTGATCGCAGTGATGCCTGCCACGGCTTGCCTCAGCTCTTTGTCGCGCACGCGGCGGCAGACCAAGACTGGGCGGTGGAGGCGTGTCCTCGGGCAGGTCCTCCTTTACCATCCACACATCACGAGCATGCCGAACTGCGGCCGTCTGGCGACGAAGGCCCCGATTCGCTCCAGCCGGGCGCTGAAATCCCCGGTATCGGCGACCGGAGAGGTGAGAAACACCGCATTCACGATGGGCCAACTCAAGCCGGCCCAAGCCGCCAGCACGCCGTCGCGTTCTTCTACCACCCCGCCGCGCGCGTACATCTTCCAGACTTCGTGAAGCCGGCCAGCGCTCTCCTGAATTTCGTCCATCGCGTAGCTCCCAAAACCCAAGTTTGTCACAACTACCTACTTGACTTCCAACACATTTTCATGGAGCATGGTTAGGACCAAGGTAATCAAACAACGTAGCCACACCGGGGGGAATCATGGCCGGCGAGACAAATTTCCAGAAACTGGTTCAGGCGGGCGTGATACGTGAGCCCGACAGATTTTCTGAAGAACACAAGGCAGCGATCGCCTCGCTCACGCAGCAAGAAGTAGACGCGATCATCAGCGTCAAGAACAAGCTGGGAGACGAATTCCTATCGGCAAATCTCCCACACGGCTTCTTCTTTTGAACCTGCAGCGGCAAATCGGACGTTGACGGGGCCACGGATGCCGGCTATCCCTGTTCGCGAGCAGCGCGCCAGCGTGTTGCTGCGCGCCAAAATCGAGTTGTTTGGGGGCAGAGTGAACCAGGCCGCCGGCCGGTTCTGGATGCATCCCAATTTCCCGCTTGCCTACCGGGAGTATCTCTTCCAGAGCCACTCGATCATCCGGGCCACGGTTCCATTAATGCAGGCAGGCGAGCAGGCTTGCCGGTTACCGCCCCACGCGTCTGATCCCGCACTCCAGACATTTGGGGATTATTTGCGGCGCCACATTCCGGAAGAAACGGGGCACCATGAATGGATCCTTGATGACGGCGAGGCTATGGGGATCAAGCGCGTCGCTATCTTGGACCGTTTGCCCAGACATACCGTGACTCACCTGGTAGGGGCGCAGTACTACTGGCTTCATCACTACAGCCCCATCGCGTTGGCCGGATATATCGCGGTGATGGAGGGCATCCCCTCGACCACGGAATTCTATGAGGACGTGGCGCGGCGCAACCAGCTTCCCCCGACAGCCTTTACCAACTTTCTCTACCACGCGCGGATCGACCCGCGCCATCGGCAGGAGTTCGACGACATGTTGGACGGTTTGCCGCTCTCCAAAGATCAGCTCGGGTTAATCGGGTTGAGCGCCATCCGGACTATGGACTACATTGCCGGCATCTTGGAGGATATCGTCCTCGAAGCGGAGCCGTCGGGTGGTTTTTCGAACGGAGCCTCTCCCTGAGGCGCGATACACTAGGACAGTTTCGCATCAAGACCCGATCGGTACGATGGACGACTCGACAACGGACGGTAGCCGGACCTTTACCTTGCCCGCAACTGCGTGGCGGAAGGCTTCTGGACAACCAGGAGGGCCCCCTTACGAGCTATTGGAAAGGCTGGGCGAAGGCGGGATGGGCGTTGTCTATCGTGCTCACGACCTCCGTCTGCGCCGTTTCGTCGCGCTGAAATTCCTCAATGAGCGCATGACGGGGGACGAATTCGCGCTCGAATCGTTCTGGAACGAAGCCCGAGCCGCGGCGGCTCTAGACCACCCCAACATCTGCACGGTCTTCGACATCGGCGAGTTTCACGAGCAGGCTTACATTTCCATGGCCTACATCGCCGGCGAAAGCCTGAAAAAGAAACTGCGGGATGGGCCCCTTCCGTTTGAAGACGTCGTGGAGCTTGCCATGCAAATCGCCATCGGTCTTGCGGTAGCGCATGAGGCGGGCGTAATCCACCGCGATATCAAGCCTTCCAACATATTGGTTACCGCCGGAGGCGTAGTCAAGATTGTGGATTTTGGACTTGCTCTTTTGCCCAAGGCGGGTCAATCGAGCAGTGGAGACGTCTCCGGCACGCCGGCCTATATGTCTCCGGAGCAGGCGCACGGTCTTGAAGTGGACTGCGGAACGGACCTTTGGTCGCTGGGAGTAACCATCTACGAAATGGCGACGGGCGTGGTGCCGTTCGGCAAGGACATCGCGACGGTCCGACGTGCAATTCTCAACTTCGTTGGCCCTCCCCACCCGGCTCACCCCGGCGAAGCGTACCGGCGGCTGGAGCCAATCATCCGCCGGGCCCTGGCGCACGACCGCTCCGACCGCTACTCTTCGGCTGCCGCCATGATAGCCGATCTGAAGTCCGTGGCCTCGGCCCGTGCCGCCGTCGCCCACCCGCCCGGTATCCCCGCTCTGGTTGTCTTGCCGTTCACCAACCAGAGCCGCGGGGAAGACACGGATTACTTCAGTGATGGTTTGACGGACGAACTAATTAACGCACTGGCCCAACTCGACGGGCTGCGCGTAGTTTCCAGAAGCTCCGCTTTCGAATTCAAGGGGAAGCCGGTCAACATTCGCGAAATCGGCGCCAAGCTCAATGTGGGCAAGGTGGTGGAAGGCAGCGTGCGGATGTCCGGCTCGCGCCTGCGAGTGACCGCGCAGCTCACCAACGTGGAGGACGGATTCCAGATTTGGTCGGAGCGCTTCGACCGGGAAATGGCCGATGTTTTCGAAATCCAGGATGAAATCAGCCGCGCTATCGTCGAAAAGCTGAAGGGCAGGCTCAGCCGCGAAGAGACACGGAGACTGAATACCGCGTTCCCCAGGGACATCGAGGCTTACGACCTGTATTTGAAAGGAAAGTTTAGCTGGAACCAGCAAACGGACGAAGGCTTTCAAAGAGTCATCGAATTTTTCACGCGCGCGCTGCAAGTGAACCCTGAATTCGCGCCCGCGCACGCTGGTTTGGCCGACGCTTATACACTTTCCGCATTCCACGGATTCGCGCCGTCGCGAACCGCCCTGCCGCTGGCGCAAGCGTCGGCCGCGCGCGCCCTGGAGATCGATCCCTCTTTGCCGGACGCGAACATCTCCATGGGGTACGTGAAGCTGTATTACGACTGGGATTGGCCGGAGGCGGAGCGCTACCTGCGGCGCGCAGTCGAGCTTAATCCCGGGTGCGCGAAAGCCTATTTTTCTTTCTCCATCGGCTTGGTCCAAACCAGCCGGTTCGAAGAAGCCCGCGCCATGCTGCGTAAGGCCCTGGATCTGGATCCCTGCAACATGCTGTATCTCACGGCGGCGGCTTGGGTGGAATACTATGCGAAACGGCCGCGGGTGGCCCTCGAGAAGCTCCAGGCGGCCATGGAAATGAATGCGGATTTTCCGGAACTCCACGTCGTGCGCGGCGCTGCCTACGAGCAATTGGGTCTGTATCGGGATGCGATCAGCCATCTGGAAACCGCGGCAGCCGCATACGGCAACCATCCGGTGGTTGTGGCGATGCTCGGAGCCGTGTACGCCTCGGCTGGAGAAACCGAGCGCGCTCTTGAACAACTGAAGCTGCTGAACGGACTGGCATCCCAACGCTTTGTCCCTCACATTGCCCGCGCGATCATCCACATGGGATGCCAGCAGATGGACCAGGCATTCGAAGAGCTGCGGCTTTCGGCCGAGGACCGTGATGCTTTCCTGTTCTGGATGAACGTCTACCCCGGAGTCGAGCCTCTGCGCTCCGATCCGCGGTTCGGGCGCTTATTGCGCGAGATCGGTCTCGTAAGAAGTAACCAGCCCGGAGCCAACCTCGGCGCTGGCGCGCCAGGATAAACAACTCGTAGGCCGGCTGGAAGCCCGACCACCATCAGCCATGCGCATGTCTGCAGAGGCGGAAAGCGCTGAATTAACCTCACGAATCACTGAATAGGCCAACCACGACCAAAAACCGCTATGCAAGCGCGCCGTGCAGGAGGGTCCACCCTTCAGTCTCCCCGCCGCTCAGTCGCAGCGCAGCGCGGACACCGGATCAACTTTCACGGCTCTCCGCGCGGGAACGGCGCAGCCCAGTGCGCCCGCGACGACCAATATGACCACCGCCCCTGCGAAGGTTATCGGGTCGCCCGGCGAAACACCGACGAGCATCGACTGCAGCACGCGCGTCAAAACGAGAGCCGCTGGTATTCCGGTGAGCAAACCCCAGGCAAGCGGGCGCAGCCCTTGCGAGAAAACCAGCCGCAAAATGTCGCCGCTCGATCCGCCCATCGCCATCCGCACTCCGATCTCGCGGGTGCGCTGGCTGACGGAATGGGCAATGATGGCGTAGAGTCCGACGGAGGCGAGCACGAGAGCGATGGCGGCGAAAACGGTGAACAACGCGCCCACGGCCCCGGTCTCCAGCCGGCTCTGCGCGATTCGGTTTTCGAGGCTTCGGATGTCGGAGAGGGGCAAGTCCTGGTCTAGATTTTGCACCTTCTGCCGGAAGGAGGCCGCGAGCGTGGAGGGCGGCACTCGGGTGCGCGCGATCAGGTAAGCTTGCAGCCGTGGGCGCACGGTATATGGCACATAGAGCAGTGGGACGTGCATCCGCCCGCGCCGGTCTTGCTGAATATCCGGGATCACTCCGGTGATCGTGAGCCAGTCTCCGGTCGCGGCATACGGCCCAGCCCCCGTCAAGCGCAGTCTTTTGCCGATCGGCTCTTGCCCCGGCCAGAAACTTCCGGCGAACGCCTGATTGACCACGGCTTCAGCCGCGTCGTCTGCAAACAACTGCCCGCGTAACGGCCGAATTTGCATGACACGGAAATAATCCCTTGCGACGATAAGACCGCCGGCCGTGGCGGACTCGTCCCCGGCGGTACCCTCCCGCTCATAACTCAGATTTAGCCACCCATAGGTTGGGAGCGTCGAGGCGACCGCCGCGGCTTCTACTCCCGGCAACGATTCCAATCGCGCCTTCAACCGTCGATGGAATTCGATCTGGTCCCTTGCGTCGGGATACTTCGCTTGGGGCAAGACAATCTCCGCGGTCAAGACATTGGATGGATTCACGCCCAAGGGTGCCCCGTAGAGGGCAATGGAACTGCGGATCATCAGCCCCGCACCGGCCAGAAGGACGACGCACAGCGCCATCTCGAATGCGGCTAGAAGACTAAAAAGGTAACGGCCCCTCATTGCGTTCGCCGCGCCATGGCCGCCGTCTTTGACGGCGTTGTTTACATCGACCTTGGATAGCCGGAGCGCGGGCGCCAAGCCGAAAACGATCCCGGCGCCGATAGAGATCGCCGCGAGATATATGAATACTGCCGGCCTCATGGAGAGATCGACCCAGGGCGGTCTGGGAAATTTTCCAGTGGTGGCGTCGAACCACCGCAGGCCGCCTAAAGCGATGAGCCATCCGAAAAATCCGCCCGTCAACGAAAGCAAAACGCTCTCCACCAATAGCTGCCGGATCACGCGCGCACGCCCTGCGCCGATCGCGATGCGAATTGAGATCTCCCGCGATTTCGTCGCCGCCCGCGACAAGAGCAGATTCGCCACGTCGGCGCAGGCGATCAGGAGCACAAATCCCACCGCGCAAAAACAGTGTAAGAAACAGAGGCCGGGACGCGTAAACCCCGTACATTTCAAGGAACGGCAGCAAACCCACGGTTACGCCTTTGAACGTCTCCGGATATTTCGCGGCTAGTCTCGCCGTTAGCACCCTCATTTCGCTCCGTGCGCCGGCCAGCGAAACTCCCGGTGCCAGGCGGCCAAACAGAATCAAGGTGCGCGCATTTTGGGCCGTGGAGACCAGCGGTATCCACAGGTCGGCGCCTTCGGGAAACTGCATGCCCGGAGGCATCACGCCGACGATAGTGGTGGGCACGTCGTCGATGCGAATCGTCTGGCCGATCAGGGAGGCGTCTTTCCCGTAGCGGTCTTGCCAGACGCTATGACTGAGCAGCGCCACCGGGGCGGCGCCTGGAAGCTCGTCCGCCGGGGAGAAAGCCCGGCCCAACATAGGCTGCTTCGTGGTCACGCCGAATCCATTCGCGGAAATTTGCACGCAGTAATAGCGCTCGGGCAATCCGCCGCGGCCGCTGACGTTCACGGGAAACCAGCGATAGGCGGCCAGGTTCTTCACCGATTTCACTTCATTCCGTAGGTTAAGAAAATCGCGAAATGACGTCATCAACGAGTCCCGGCGCATCTGTCCTGTCACAGTCACGACGACCAACCGCTCAGGTTGTTCCACGCCAATTTCAAGGGAGGCTGAGAGCGCTGCGTTTACGATCGTGAACACTGCCGTATTCGCGCCGATTCCCAAAGCCAGTGCGCCTATGGCCGCCGCCGTCACCCCGCGGCTTTTCCATAGCGACCGCGCGCCATAGCGCAGATCCTTCCACAGGCTTTCGATCGCATTGAAAGTCCACATGTCGCGGCAAGTCTCCTTCAGCGCGGCCAAATTGCCGATGCGCTGCCGCGCTTCGCGTTCGTTGCCGGTGTCGCGAATCTTCATTTCAAGATGAAAGCGAAGCTCGTCTTCCAGGTCGCGATCCAACCTGCGGCGCTTCTGCAGGCGCTTCTGCAAGCGTTTCCACAGTCCGCTCATGCCGTCTCCATCACGCGAGCGATGGCTGCGGCGAGCCGGCTCCAACGGTTCGATTCGTTCGATAACTGCTTTCGCCCCCGCGCGGTCAAGCGATAGAATTTCGCACGACGGTTATGGTCCGATTGGCGCCACTCGGAATCGAGAAACCCTTCCAGTTCCAGCCGATGGAGCGCGGGATAAAGCGAACCCTCCTCTACGCGCAGCACCTCGCCGGAGGCGGCTTGAATCGATTGGGCGATGCCGTAACCGTGCATCGGCCCGCGCGCGAGCGTCTTGAGCACCAGCATGTCTAAAGTGCCCTGCACGAGTTCGCCGGAGGGTTTCGATGTTCCCATAAATGATCTATGTCCATAAACAATCTATGCAAAGACGAGCTATAGCAAAGACGCTTGATAGGAGTATGACGCGAAGCCGCCGCAATGTCAATCCGTCAATGTCAAGCCGTCTTGATCAAATCCAAATGGCGGGCCACTTCCGCGCGCGCACGGACGGGCACGAAGAGGCCGGGGTTTTCGCGCGAATGGGCTCTCAAGAAACAGTATTCCCCGGTCGATTGTCCTACATGTGGGGCGCGCGTCCTATGGCGCCGGTACCCGCGGAAGAAGTTTGTTGAGATCTTTCTCAGCCTTGATCGTTCTCTTCGGTGGAATTCCACTTGCGGGCCAAAACGTTCTTTCCATCGGTCCGCTCGCTGACAAGCCGGGCGAGCGGCAGGGTCCTGCAGGCGTGGTTTCGGCGGATATTCTTCGCCACCCGATTAAAGAGAAAACCCAGCGGCTGCTTCAAGATGCAGTAAAAACGATGAACGCCGGAGAGCACGAAAATGCGATCCGGCAACTGCTGGCCGTGCTCGCCAAGTATCCCGAATCCGCGGCTTACGTCTTCAGTCTGCTCGGAGTTGAGTATCTCAGGACGGATCGATTCACTGACGCCTTGGACTCCTTCGAGCAAGCCGTTGCGCTGCTGCCGCACGATGCAATGAATCGATACAATCTGGCCGTATCACTTCTATGCAACCACGATGTCGAACGGGGTGAGCAGGAAGCCCGGCGCGCGCGAGAGCTCGCCCCCACAAATCCGGCGATGCGGGAGCTTGTAGACGCCATCGAGAGGGCCAAAAGTGCCGTGGCGGACCGGGTTCCGTCGTCTACGGGACGCTGAACAAACCGCGGGGCGATTAGCTTGCGGTCGAAGCCTCGCGGTATTCTCTAAGGGGGATTAGCCGGGGTTTCTCTTTGTTCGCTCAGCACTTCTTCGATGTCGCCGATCTTTTCATTCATCAGATTCAGCCTACGCGACAGGTTCTGGATTTCCGACTCCGCGCGGCGGTTGACTGCGAAATCGAGCTCATTGCGTACACGATCTTTCTGGTCCTGACGGTTCTGGCTCATCATGATTACCGGCGCCTGGATGGCGGCCAGCATGGAAAGAATCAGGTTGAGCAGAATGAACGGATACGCGTCCCAGGCGCTCTTTCCGAGAAACACGTTAACCGCAGCATAAATCACCAGGGCGATCAGGAACGAGGTGATGAAGGCCCACGATCCGCCGAAGCGTGCGACTGCGTCGGCGGTCTGCTCGCCGCGAGTGGCCTGCTCCTCGATCACTTCGTTCACGTTGCGCGTGGCGCGGCTGCGTACCAGCTCCTGCGCGGCGTGAATTTGGTGGCTTAGGACCGACAGGAGATCCATGCCGGCGTGCGGGCGTGCCTCGATCAGGGCGAGAATGTCATGGCGGTCGATCTCGATGCAGATCGAATCGGTGGTCGCCAGGGCATCGGTGTGGTGCGGCGTCTCGCCGAGCATGGATGCGAAGCCGAAAACCTCGCCGGGACCCGGCTGATCGACCGTCACTTTCTCGCCGTCGTGATCGACGGTTGTGACCTCCACGGCGCCGGAAACCACCACGTAGCCGCGGCCGGCCGAATCGCCGGTTTTGTAAATGCGTTGGCGGGCGTTGAAGGCTTTGGTTTCCACTTGGGCGGCCAGCACGGCGACTTCCTCGTCGTCAAGCAGCGCAAAAAGCGGAACTTGCTTCAACAGGTCGGGACTGTATGACATTTTGGTGAATTCCATTGGTTCGAAAATGCTAAGGCTGGCCTCTAGAATTCCATAAGTCCATTCCGCCGGGCAACGCTGGATTCCACGCGCTGTTAGGCTCCGCTTCTTGCTCGGCCGTCAGAACATCCCGAAGCAATTGGACGAGATCGCTCAAATGAAACGGCTTGCGAATGAAACCCGCGACTTCCGGGGTATCCGGAGGGGGAAACACCTTCGCCATCTCGTATGCACTCATAAGAATTAGCTTGATGTCTGGCCGAAGCTTGCGCATTTCCGAAATGACTTCCCGGCTGGGCGCCCCGGGTATCGTCAAATCTAGCAGGACCACATCAATGCTCTGCTTGTTAGAGCGAAATAGTTCGATGGCTGAGAACCCGTCCCACGCTTCGAACACAGCGGCGCCATTTCTGGCGAGCATTTTTGCCAGCGCAGCGCGAAGCGTAGGTTCGTCCTCCACTACAAGCACGGTTCCGCGAACGCCGGAAAACCTTTCGGCGGGGACAGAGACCTGGGCGGCCGGGTCTGTTTTCGCCGAACCAGTGGCGCATGGCAAAAGAACCTGAAATGTTGTCCCACGCCCTAAGGCGCTTACCACATCGATCGTTCCGCCGTGGGAGCGGACGATTCCCTGGACGACAGCCAGTCCCAAACCTCGACCTGCGAATTTTGTGGTGAAGAAAGGATCGAAGATCTTGACCCTTTCTTCCTCCGGCATCCCTTTCCCGGTATCCGAGACCTCCAGAAGGAGATAATCGGCGGGAATCCATTCCGTCGCGCTCGGATACAAGTCGTGGCCGCCGGTAACGCGCGTTGTGCAAATACTGATCGCCCCCTCGGTTCCTTCAAGGGCTTCCGAGGCGTTCAGGAGCAGATTCATCACGACCTGCCTGATTTGCGGGGCGTTGCCCAGCACCGGGGGAAGATCGCTGCCAAGATTAATCCTCAGGAACGCATGCTTCGAAATCGAGACCTTGAGCAGTTCGACCATCTCTTGCACCAGGCTCGATATGTCGATCAACTCGCGATCTGGTTTTTCCTGCCCCGCATAAATCATTAACTCCCGAACGATCTCGGAAGCGCGAATCGCGACTACTTGGATCCTGCCAAGCTCTTCAAGGGCAGGGGAGCCAGGAGCCAGTTCCGATACCGCAAGCTCCGTATCGAGGAGAATACTACCAAGCAAATTGTTGAAGTCATGAGCGATGCCGTTGGCTAATACGCCCACGCTTTCCAATTTCTGCCGATCGAAGGTAATGTCGATGATCGTACTCAGGATAAAGATCCCATCAGGGGTTTCAATGGGATTCAAGGCAATCTCCACAGGGAATTGGGAACCGTCTTTGCGTCGTCCGCGCAACTCCTGTCCTACTCCTATCTGGCGGGAGCTCGGTGCAGCCAGGAAAGCTTCGCGAAGTGCGGGGTGGCTTCTCCTGGAGGACTCCGGGACCAGAATCTCAATGGGCTTCCCAAGGAGTTCATCGCGCCGGTACCCGAACAGCTTCTCGCTCTCCGAGTTCATCAGGACGATTTTCCCGGTGTGATTAACCATCACCATCGCATTCGGCGCGTGTTCCACCATCAGCCGGAACCTCGCCTCGGCTCTTTCCCGTTGATCGATCTGGTTTTGCAGTTCCCGGTTCGCGGCCTCTAGCTGGGCAGTTCGCTCATGGACCCGTCGCTCAAGGCTCTCGTTCAGCTCCTTAATCGCCTGCTGCGCTCGCTCACGAGTGTGGACCTCCGATTCCAGGTTGCGGTTCATTTCCTCCAACTGCGCGGGGCTGGGAAGAGACAATGCTTTGGGCATCAAAGGGATCAGCGCAACCGCTGTGCCGGTTGAAAGCACCGCGGTAATCAGCTTGATCAACCCTGCAAGCCGATACGTCCCGTGCCAGACGGTCCACACCTCCATCGCATGAGTCGTGCCGCAACTCAGAATAAATGCGCCAAACATCCAAAAGAGCCAATGGAACGGCACATCGCGGCGCTTCCTCACGAAATAAACCAGGGTTGCTGGAATCGAGTAGTATGCCAGCGTAATAAAAACGTCGGATAGAACATGGAGCCAAAGGATTTCCGGCCGCCAAAAATAGCAATACCCATGGGTCATAAAGTCAGAAGTGAAGGTTTTTCTTAGGAATTCCAGCATGGACCCTCCTTCGAGGCCGCCGGGCGCGGCGTCAAACGAAGGAGAAAATCGGCGGACTTAACCGCGCCCGGCGAGTCCGTTGTGCGCGACTTTCTCCAACGTTCCAGGTACCTGCCTGCGATTCTAACAGCGAGAATATCCATTGCAAGGGCGCGGGGGCGCCTGAATCGCGGAGAACGCCAGAAGCGCAGGATTTCCACCAGTTCCCGCGAGCTTCTGCGGAACGCACAGGCCGCTGCCAGCGGCGTCAAACGATCGAGAACCTCGGCGGACCGCGGAACTGTCTTGAGCGAGCGATCGAGCCGAAACGAAAGCTGACCGCACTGCTTCAGAAGCTGAGCGCTGATCGCTGAAAGCTGAAAGCTCTCCACCCATGTAGAGTGATAACATTTGAGCCGATGTCTGCTCTGGAAGCGATCCAGGAATATTACAGGGCGTTCAGCACCTTAGACATGAATGCCATTGTTCCCTATTTTTGCGAACCGTGCATGTCCGTTGGTCCGCAAGGTGTTTTCTCGGCCGAAAATCATACGGTGCTGGCAAACGCCTTTGCTTCTACGATCGATAGCCTGCGGGCAAAAGGGTATGGCCGGAGCGAGTTCGTCGAACCGCAAATCACAATGCTTGGCGAAACCGCGGCGCTGGTGCAGGGAGTGGCGGTTCGGTATCTGGCAGCGGGGCCAGAAATGGAGCGGCTTCAGATTGGTTATCTGATGCATCGGGGCGACGCGGGTTGGAAGATTGCGGCAATGGTGTTTATGAAATAAGTGCCCCGCGTTTCATCTCAGTGGCTTTAGAGATACTCGCGCACAACGGAACTCGCTGGCCGCGGCCAAATCCGCCGATCGGTATTGCCTTCGCCGTGCCTAATCCGGGTGAATCACATAGTCCGGCCAACAGCGCACAGCGCCCGGCGCGGCGTCGAGGCCCTCCCATGGCGTCTCCAACCCAGGCGCGACGAGCTGTGTTGGGCGCTGACTCTCTTGATAGAGAGCCTCTGGAATAGGGATGCCCCAAAGCGGATCGAGTCCATTGAATCCAATCCGGATCACGGCCCCGCCGTTTCCCGATGGTAGAGCGAATTTGGGATCCAGGATCTTAGCGATTCGATCGCTTGCGCCCTGCAAGTGCGCTCTCGTCTCCCGGTCCGCCGCCCTGCCGGCCGCCGCGGTGATGACCGTTTTCAACGTCACAAGATCGGCGCGGTACATTGGACGCTCCTCGCCGCTAGTGGCAAACAGGCCCGCGAACTCTGGCGGAAGCCCCGCCGGGGGCGGCGGCGTGTTGGCATTGAGTTTCGAGTCCACCAGATCCATATAAGCTCGCTGCAAATTGCGCCGGTAGGCATCGATGCGGACTTGAGGATCGGCCAGTTCTTTCCAAATGCTTTTCCGAACGTCGGCGAGGAAATCAGCGGGCGAATAAGCAGCGCCTCCGTCCAGCGCCTGCTGCTCCACCAGCCGATTGAATCGCGCGCTGCTCAGCAGATTCGTCAAGATGCTGTTCTGAGCGTTGCGGATGCTGCTCAAAACGCCCACGGCTTCAATGCGCCTCAAAATCTCAGGATCGACGGCCCACATAGGCGTGGCGAATCCGTTCTCGCTCAGAAACTTCACGGCCAATTTCTGACGCTCCTTGGGGACAGGAGTGAAGACAACGCCATCCTGCCCCACATACTTTTGCTGGTTGTAAAATCCCCCCGCGATCGCCGCCACGTGGTTCATTTCCACGGTCCACTGGCCCAGCATTCGGCCATACAGTTCGGCAAGATCGTCATAAGGCTCACCGGGTTTTGCGGTGGTGGCGGGCAGCAGCATCTTGGCCACGCGCTGCAAATTCTTCAGACCGGCCGCTGTGGACTTGATTGCATCCTCGTCGCCGATGGCTTCTGTGAGCTCGCCCGGGTCGGAACCGGCTGAGGCCGGGCTGGAGAAACGATACCAGGGCGTAGTGTCCTGCTCCCGAGCCCACTTGTCGAGCGTGGGCTTTTCATCGTCCGCGTCAGCCGCGCCGGGTATGGGGGTGTAGCCCCACTTTATGGCCCAAATATCGTACGGGCCAATTCGCGGCGTCAGGTCTTCCACCGCGATCTTGTCTTCCGGCTGCGCTACATAGTTGAAGCGTGCGTAATCCATAATCGATGGCGCGGCGCCCATTTTGTGCACCCAGTCCCGGTCGTGCACCTTCTCCTGCGGATAGGTGGAGCTGGCCTTCATATTGTGCTGCAATCCCAGCGTGTGGCCGACTTCGTGGGTCACTACTAACTATAGCCAAGAGTACTTGAAATCCTGAGTACGGGAGCTTTCAGCTTTCAGCGATCAGCGGTCAGCTTCTGAAGCAGCGCGGTCAGCATGCGTTTGAGTTCTGTTGCCCGCTGCGACAGCTCTGCGTGATCCTTGGGTTTGA